>CBHROW010000154.1:0-11922 GCA_966080355.1 uncultured Chryseosolibacter sp. | reverse complement strand
CTCGCACCAAGTGTCGGTGGAATTGTTTCCAGCCATCTGGCATGGCCGTGGATATTTGCCATCCTTTGTTTCATCGGGTTGCTTTCCATACTCGCGTTGAAGTTTTACCTGCCCATCAGTTACCAACCAGACAAAGACATTTCCCTTCGTGTTAGTCCGATGGTGAGCACTTTCATCTCAATTTTAAGAAACCGACAATTTTCAACATACACGTTCGCAACGTCATTTGTATTTGGCGGACTATTTGTTTACCTGGCCGGATCAACTGTGATTTTGCTCGATCGTTTTCAGGTTAGCCCATCGATATATGCCATTCTCTTTGCGCTTCAGTCAGTAGGGCTCATTGTGGGTAACCAATTGAACATTATTTTGCTCAAACGCTATTCAGCAAAAGCGATCTTTCGATTTGCGATCACCTTCCAATTGACAAGTGCAGCATTCTTCCTTGGCGGCAGCTTGCTCGACTGGTATGGTGTCTATTGGACCGTGGCGTTTTTTTTCATTTTACTCACCTGCCTCGGCATGACATTTCCCAACGGTTCCGCGATTGCTTTAGCTCCCTTTACGGAAAATGTCGGAAGTGCTTCTGCGTTGATGGGATGCCTGCAGATCGGCATCGGTGGACTCGTTTCCGCAAGCATCGGATTGTTCAACGCAAAAGACAGCGTACCTGTGGCGTTGATGATCTTTGTGTCCGGATTAGTAGCCTGGATTGTGCTGGTTCTGGGAAGCCGAGCGAACGCGGGAACGCAAAACGTAACAGCGCTCCAATAACCAGCGAACTTGCTCGCCCGCTGCCAGTGGCGGTTTACGAATTCACAAGCGCTACTTCATTTTAGCCTGAACATTTATTTAATTACGCGTGGTTAGATTTTGAAGACCGATCCTTCTAATTCGGCATGAAATACATTTCCAACACTTTTGAATTTGCGGCAACTGATCTTTCCAATCACCTGAGCTGCCAGCACCTCACACAACTCCATCGCAAAGTTGCAATGGGTGAACTTACGAAGGCGAGATGGCGTGATCCGTCTCTGGATGTGTTGGTGAAACGCGGACAGGATCACGAGGCGGCCTATGTTGAATATCTCTCCAATAAAAATTTGCAAGTTGTTAACCTCAATGGCCAGCCACAGGAAAAAGTTGTAGAGGCGATGGCGAAGGGTGTCGATGTCATTGTGCAGGCAACACTTCAGCATCAACAATGGATGGGTTACGCGGATATCCTGATGAAGGTTCCCGGAAGATCGAAATTTGGAAATTGGTCATACGAGGTTCAGGATACCAAGCTCGCGCAAAATACACGGGCTGCAACTATACTTCAGCTATGTCTTTATTCTGAATTGCTTTCAACGCTTCAGGCAAGTTTTCCTGAAAAAATGTATGTGGTGAAGCCCGGTGATAATTTCCCAACGGAGGAATATCGCTTTGCCGAATTCCATTCATATTTCATGCTCGCGAAAGCTGGTTTTGAAAAGGTGATGTCAGGTCCTGAGTTACCAACATATCCTGACCCATCGGAACATTGTAACATCTGCAATTGGTGGCAAGTGTGCGACAGGCAAAGACATGAAGACGATCATCTTTCTTTGGTGGCGGGTATTCGTTCTCTTCATCGTGTTGAATTGCAACGACAGCACATTCAAACGCTCGAGCAATTTGCGAAGACCGAGAAACTTGAAAAACCGGAACGAGGTAACAGGGAAACTTTCATTCGAAAACAGGCGCAAGCGAAAATTCAACTCAACGGACGCGATCAGAACAAATTGTTGCATGAGTCGCTCGCTACTGAGCTGGGGCGAGGCCTGAATCGCCTACCCGAACCGAACGAAGGTGACATTTATTTTGATATTGAAGGCGATGCATTTTACCCCGATGGCGGACTCGAATATCTTCTCGGCTATGCTTACAATAGTCATGGTACCCTGATCTACGAAAAGATATGGTCAACCAATCGCGCAGAAGAAAAAAAAGCGTTCGACAAGTTCATGCAATTTGTCGTGGAGCGGTGGAGTCGTTTTCCGAAAATGTACATCTATCATTTTGCTCCCTATGAGCCTTCTGCGATAAAACGCCTGGCTAGGGTACACGCGTCATTTGAAAAAGAAGTTGATCTTTTGCTTCGCGCGGAACGTTTCATCGACCTTCATGCAACATTCAAAGAATCATTGTTAGCAAGTGTTGAACGATATTCGCTGAAAGAACTTGAAAAATTTACAACGTACACGCGAAAAGTCGAATTACACGATGCGAGTGTGGCCAGAAAATCAGTTGAGGTCGCCCTGGAATTAAGTGAATTCAAGTCGCTTGCTACCGAAACGCTGAAGACAGTTGAAGACTACAACGAAGACGACTGCCTCGCTACAGAATCGCTGCACCGCTGGCTTGAAAAGCTGAGGGCAGAAGAGATCGGGTCCGGCAAGGCACTTCAGCGCCCAGAATTAAAAACAGGGGAGGCAAGCGAAAACGTTCAAATGCTCGACACACGATCTCAGGCGCTCTTCAAAGCATTGACCGAAAAATTACCCGAAGACCGGTCGACCTGGACCGAAGAGCATCACGCAAAGTGGTTGCTTGCTCACCAGATCGATTATTTCCGGAGAGAAGATAAAAGCGCCTGGTGGGAATTTTATCGTGTTCACGAACTCGAACATGAAGAGCTTCTAGATGAACGCAAAGCAATTACAGGTTTACAGTTTGTCAGTGTTCTTCCTAAGGAGAAAGGCGAGCGTAATATTACACATCGGTACAGTTACCCTCCGCAGGAGTCGAGCATTGACGAGGGAGATGAAGTGATCGCAGTGAAAGGTGAACGGATTGGAACGGTGCGTGCGATCTCCCAGGAACACTATACGATCGATATCAAGAAAACTGGTGCTGCAGAAAACATACATCCGAAAGCGGTGCATGTTTCCGAACGCGTTGACCCAGGTTCGCTTGCAACATCGTTGATGGACCTCGCAACTGCAATTGACGAGTTTGGGCTTGGACGCAGCTGGCCTTACCATGCTTCGAAAGATCTGTTGATGAGAAGAAAGCCCAGGCTCGTGGATGGTCAGGATGGCGCTTATCTTCGCGATGGTGAGGATATGGTGAAGGGAGCCGTGCGCATAGCCTCCTCACTTGATAAAAGTGTGTTGGCAATACAAGGCCCGCCCGGTTCAGGTAAGACTTACACCGGTGCCACCATTATCGCTGAACTGGTCAAGGCAGGAAAAAAAATCGGGATCACTGCAGTCAGCCACAAGGTGATTCGCAACCTCGCCACTGCAACCATTCAACGTGGTCGTGAGATGAATGTGGAGGTTTCCTTCGTTCATAAGAACAATGAGAAGAACACAAACCTGCCGCAGCAAATAGTCGAAGTTGACAAATCAGACAAGGCACGAGCCGGGCTGAACGAGGGCAAAGTAGTTTGCGGCACTGCATGGCTATGGGCCGAAGACAACTCCAGAGAGGTTCTCGATTATTTGTTTGTGGATGAGGCAGGTCAGATGTCGCTGTCGCAAGTACTGGCAGCTTCACGCGCAGCGAAAAATCTCATATTGCTAGGCGACCCACAACAGCTCGAACAACCACAGCGCGGAGCACACCCCGAAGGAAGCGATGTGGCAGCATTGAGCTATTTGCTGAACGGACATCCCACCATGCCGGAAGGAATGGGCTTGTTCCTGGGCGTGACACGAAGACTTCATCCCAATTTGTGTCAGTTCACATCCGAACTTTTTTATGAAGGCCGCCTTGGTTCACTGCCAGGTCTGGAAAATCAAACTCTTAATGGCGGTACGCGATTCGATGGCGCAGGACTTTTTTATGTTCCGGTGGAATCTCAGGGCAATCAAAATAAATCGCCAGAAGAGATAGATACGGTCATTGAAATTGTGAATGAACTTGTTGCGCTCGGACAATGGACGAGTTCCAAGAAAGAAACGAGATCGCTGACGAAAGACGATATTTTGATCGTAGCTCCATACAACGCACAAGTTGCTGCGCTGCTCGAAAAATTGCCCGACATGCGAATCGGCACGGTCGACAAATTTCAGGGACAGGAAGCGCCCGTTGTCATTTATAGCATGACAGCGTCAACGGTTGAAGATGCTCCAAAAGGAATGTCGTTTCTCTTCAACCCCAACCGACTGAACGTGGCAACAAGCCGTGCGAAGAGTGTTTGCATTTTGGTTGCTTCTCCAAAACTTTTCGAAGCTGCATGCAACACCATCGACCAGATGCGCTGGACAAATGCGTTGTGTGCTTTCAAGGAGAGGGCGAGAGAGCGGTAATACTTCGCAATTGTTGGCTGTGCGTTGACAAATTATGTTAGCCGCAGCTCATGGTGATCCGGAAATATCATTTGGACATCGCAATGGATTCGAATCTTTCGTTGTGAAAGCGTGATCCGAAACGAATTATCTCCGTTTATTATTTGATCAAATGATCCTGCAATCGCAACAGGGCAGGATTTGTATTTCCTTTACGTGTCAACATGATGAGCGGCACAGTTTCTTGCGCGTTTGAGAGAGGAATGAATTTTAATTTGAGATCATAGCCTTGGGAAATATTCATCGGCAAAAGCGACACACCAAAGCCACTCTCAACAAGGCGTAGAACGGAATTGAGCTGTGAAGCATGGTGTAAAATGCGTGGCGTGAATCCGGCATTCGAGCACAGAACCAGGAAATTGTCAAAAATAGTTGGGCCGCATTCTCTGGTGAAGGTTATGAAATTTTCATTTCTCAGGTCTTTCACTGCAATTTTTTTCTTGACGGCCAAAGGATGCCTTGCAGAAACAACTGCAACAAAAGGTTCTTCTGATATGATTTTTTCAACCATGGTTTCCGAATGGAGCCATGTTCTCACAAAAGCCACGTCCAGCGTGCTATTATTTAATCCATGCAAGAGATTTGCGTTAGGCTGTTCTTCAAATTGCAAGCCGATGTCGGGAAATTTCTTTGCAAAACTTGCCAACAGATGGGGAAGTTCTGTGTGCATTACCGCACCAACATAGCCAACCTTTAGCGTGCCGGTTTCCCCTTTTCCAAAAACTGCCAGCCGCTTCTTTACAGTTTGCATTTGCAAAACCATTTGCTTTGCATCATTGAGTAACTCGATGCCAGCGGAAGTTAACATCACTTTTCTTTTCGAACGCTCAAAAAGCAATACGCCTAGCTCCTCTTCTATTTGTTGAATCATTCTGGTGAGCGGGGGTTGGGAAATATGAAGTCTTTCCGCTGCCCGGCTAAAATTCAATTCCTCTGCGAGAACTAAAAAATAGTTTAAGTGTCGTAAGTCCATAACGCATTTATACCTTATAGGTATCACAAGGTGACAAAAATAGCATATACAGTATAATTATAAATGAGACTACTTTTGTATAAAACGGAAAGGCACAATGAAATTTACGATTGTCAAGGCCGAGGAAAGGGATCTCAAAACTATACTTCAACTATTTGAAGAAGCTATCCAATATCAAAAGTTGAAAAACTATATTGGCTGGAGTAGCATTGATGAACATTTTATAAAAGAAGATATAAGAAAGAAGTTTCTGTTTAAAGTACTCGTTCAGCAGGATGTTGCTGGCATTTTCAGTATTTGTTACAGGGACAATTTGATCTGGCGAGAAAAGGAAAGAGGCGATGCTATTTACCTGCATCGCATCGTGGCGAATAGAAGATTTGAGGGCGTTAAGTTATTCAAAGTAGTATCCGATTGGGCGGTCGAACACGCCCGCGCGTTGGGTTTAAAGTATGTGAGAATGGATACGTGGGCACAGAATTCCAAGATCATCGACTATTATGCGACTTTCGGATTCATTTTTATAGAGACATACACCACGGCAGACACTGACGAATTGCCTGTGCAACACCGGAATTTGAATGTGGCTTTGCTTGAAATGGAAATTTTATGAGGAGAGAGATTTTCATTATAGGGTCTGGCGCAATTGGAAGAGCGTTGGCTGTTTTTCTGAAATTGGGAAACAAAAATGTCAGGTTGATTCGAGGTAGCATTGACGATGGATCGTCCTTCAAAGAAAAGATCAAGGTCTTTTTAAATAACAACCAAACGGTCGAGGCAGAAATTGAAGTGAGTACGCTTCATAATTTTAATAGCCTAGGCGGATTGATCGTCTTGACGAATAAGTCGTTTGGGAACAACGCCCTCGCTGATGCATTGAGAAATAAAATCGATGATTCTCCCATTGTCATCTTGCAGAATGGGCTTGGCGTAGAGAACTATTTTGTTGAAAAAGGGTTCCCTCAGATATATCGGTGCGTTCTCTTTGCAACAAGTCAGATTTCGACTGACTCAACTGTAAGGTTCAGGCCGGTGTCGGCTTCGCCCATCGGTTTGGTCAAGGGCAATTCTGAATCATTGAATGTTGCTGTCGATACCCTCAACACCTCCCATTTTCCATTTCGGGTTGAAAAGAATATTGAATACTTCGTGTGGAAGAAAGCCATCGCCAATTGTGTGTTCAACACCATTTGCCCATTGCTACAGATCGATAACGGAATATTTCACAGGAGTGAATCAGCACTTGCACTTGCGAAGGGCGTTGTTAAAGAATGTATTTCTATTTCTGCTGAGGTTGGCGTAAAATTAAATGAAGCTGATGTCATCGAAAATATTCTGCTGATCAGTAAATCCTCCGAAGGCCAGCTTATTTCAACACTTCACGACATCAACAACAAACGGCCGACAGAGATCGAGTCTCTGAATTTTGAGATAGTAAGGCTTGCTCAACAATTTGGAAAAGAGAATCTCGTAACGCAGACAGGGCTGTTGGGTGAATTGATCAAGTTAAAATCTGATTTTAGCCGGCAAAATAGCAGCACATTTTGACGCTTTCTGAAGTGTTTAGGAAGAATAGGCTGAATGAATGCGTTGTGTGTGTGCTTAGGGAGAGGGCGAGAAGACATCAAAGACGAATTTAGCTTCGCTTCGGCCAACTGGTCATAAAATGAAAAAGCCGACATCAAAGTCAGCTTGATTTGTAGTCTCGGTAGGAATCGAACCTACATCGTCAGAATCGGAATCTGAAATACTATCCATTGTACTACGAGACCAGTTACAATCGGCAGCAAAATAAAGGAATCTTTAATCGCCAAAAAAGCCATCGCTCCGATTTCAGTCGATTTGAGCCAATATTTAACTATCTTAATCGCACATTCTATCTTTTGCCGTGACAAATTCTCAAACCTTACCGCCATCTTCCCAAAGATTTTTGTCCCTTGATGTATTCCGTGGCCTTACCATAGCCGGAATGATCCTGGTCAACACACCAGGCAGCTGGGAGTTCGTTTATGCTCCGCTCCGTCATGCGCCATGGAACGGCTGTACACCGACTGACCTTGTATTTCCATTTTTTCTTTTTGCCGTAGGTAACGCGCTTGCGTTCTCCATGCCAAAATATCAGGCGCTTGGCAACGCGAAAGCAGTACAAAAGATATTGACGCGAACGCTGCTCATTTTCGGCATCGGGCTGCTGTTGAACTGGTTTCCGTTTGTTCGCTTACAGGACGGAAGTTTTGTGGCGAAAAGCCTCGTGAACCTACGGATCTTTGGCGTGCTTCAACGCATTTCGCTGGCATACTGCGGTGGTGCACTCATCACGCATTTTTGTAAACCTCGTCTCGCGTTCATAGTCTCATGCGTTTTACTTCTTTTGTATTGGCTGATCCTTGTCACGTTGGGTGACCTTACGCTGGAGGCCAATATCGTTCGCACGGTTGATCTGTGGCTAGTGGGTGACGCACACATGTATCACGGATATCACAGTGATGTTTATGGCGAGAACATTGCGTTCGACCCTGAGGGATTGCTCAGCGCTATTCCCGCCATGGCCTCCGTAGTTTTTGGATTTCTCGCAGGTAATTATATACGCAAAGAAGGAAGCTCTTATTCAACCATCGCGCACCTGATGATCGCAGGTGTGTTGTCGATCTTTGTTGCACAATGTTGGAACAATGTGTTTCCCATCAATAAACCGATTTGGAGCAGCTCCTATGTCCTCTACACAACGGGCCTGGCCTTGTTGATCTTGTGCATCATTTTGTTTCTGGTTGAAATGAAAAACAAGCGAGGCTGGACCACACCGTTTACATTGTTCGGAAAAAATCCGTTGTTCATTTATGTAATGTCTGGTGTTGTTGTCAAGCTGTATTTTTTGGTCCGGATAGGTGACACCAATGCGTATAACGGAATTTACAAGTACATCTTTCAACCTGTCGCTGGCGACTATGTCGGTTCCTTGTTGTTTGCAATCTACCACGTATTGCTGTTGCTTTTGCTCGCATGGTTTTTAGATCGCAAACGTATTTACATCCGCGTCTGAATTGCACACTTGAATTTTAGCGCCTCCCGATGAGAAAGAATGTTCAGTGTTAATCGCAGCAGGCTTTCTGCTTTTTGCTTTCTGCCTTCTGCTTAACGAATAAACACTCCGTTCGAAGCAATCCTATTGAATTAACGAGCAAGCTCATCTACATTCACATCATGCAAAATATCTTGTTGTTTCTCGGTGGCGTTGGTATGCAGGAGCTGCTCGTTATCGGACTTTTTGTTCTTATTTTTTTCGGGGCCAAAAGAATTCCTGAATTCATGCGCGGGCTTGGCAAAGGTGCCCGTGAATTCAAAGAAGGAATGAATAGCTTCAAGAAAGATTTTGAAGACGAAGATGAGAAGCCGAAGAGCTAGCGCAACAGCTGGTTGATGTCGACTTCTGATAGGTACTTCTCAAGGTCGGATTCGTGTGCATCGCAGATCCACACGATTTCATTGTTCACCTCATCAACCAGCAGTTCGATGAACTTACATTGATGACTATAAAGATGAATGCTGTAGTTGTAATAGGCGCGGGCATCGACAAATCGGCCATACTTCAAAATTTCATTGACGCGCTCGGTTAAAATTCTGTTTAGTCGATTCATAAACTCCTCCCACTCAATAACTTCGACCCACGTATTTTCCAGAAAAATTTCTGTGCCATCGCGGGTCAGCCAATGCTTTAGCGGGATGAGTCTCACCTTGACCGTCTTTAAAAATAAAAATGAAAAAAGGGATGAATTCAATCATCCCTCTCGGCCCTGGCCGAATGACAGCGGTGGTTCAATGAACATTATTCTATTTCAACCGGAGCTGAGTGCATGAGTGATTTCTCACGCACCACGGGGATATTGTGAATCGCGAGTAGTTTGCGCAAAGTATTGTTCCAGTCATACTCGGTGAATCTAAAATCTACCATCGCCTGCTCGTGACTGGCATTTTGCACAGGTCCATTTTCTATAGCATAGGTGGATAAAGTGTTATAGAGATTGTGCCGGTTATGCAATAAAAACGCTTCCCACAGTCTCACTTCTACGATCGCTTCAGGCCTCTGCCGGAGTCCCGAAGGAGAATTATTCATGCGTTGCATACTCGTATAGTTAAGTGTAATACAAAACAAAAACATTTGATGCGAACATCACACCTCTTCATCATGCAGAAAATTCATTTCAACGAAATTAAATCGATTGTTACAACGGTACGGCTGGTGTATTTCATGTAGCTAGGATGCCAGGTGCCGGAGTTGCCGGGTGGTGGAGACTAATTTAAGAAGGTTCCTCAATGAAAGTGTTTCAATTGGATTGTTGATTGAGTTATTGGTGATTGTCCATTGAATTATTGGTGATTGTTCGTTGAGCTATCGGTGATTGGTCATTATTCACCCGGGTTTTTGATTTGAAGAATAAACTTTAACTTGAGTTTCCTAACCTCACTGCCATGAAACCATTCTTGTTGTTCCTCATCACACTGCTGGTTGTTATCGCTTGTCAACCGGAAAGAAATTCACAATCGTCTCTCGCGTATTTTGAGCCGGCCGATAGCGCGGGTGTGCAGGCAGGAGGCGTAAAAATGATTCCCGTCAAAACACCGGCTGGAGATTTTCGCGTGTGGACAAAGCGCATGGGCAACAATCCACGCATCAAAGTGCTTTTGCTTCACGGTGGTCCTGCCATGACGCATGAGTATATGGAGTGTTTCGAAAGTTTTTTTCCGAAGGAGGGGATTGAGTTTTATGAGTACGATCAGCTTGGTTCTTATTACTCCGATCAGCCGAAAGACACCAGCTTGTGGCATACGGCTCGATTCGTGGAGGAAGTGGAACAAGTTCGCAAAGCACTGATCTTGACCAGAACAACTTCTATCTCCTCGGAAATTCGTGGGGAGGAATTCTGGCCATGGAATATGCGCTCAAGTATCAGCAAAACCTGAAAGGCCTCATCATCTGCAACATGATGGCGAGTTGTCCTGAATACGGAAAATATGCGGACGAGGTTCTCGCCAAACAGATGGATCCGTCAGTACTGAAAGAAGTTCGCGACCTCGAAGCCAGGGGCGACTTTGCTAATCCTCGTTATATGGAATTACTTCTTCCAAATTTTTATAACAAGCACTTGTGTCGACTGCCCGAGTATCCGGAAGCACTTCTCAGATCGATGAAACATGCCAACAACGAAGTGTACACGCTCATGCAAGGTCCTTCTGAATTCGGCATAGCAGGACGACTCGCCAAATGGGACATTCGCGATCGACTGTCTACGATCACCGTACCGACACTCACCGTGGGCGCTAAGCATGACACCATGGATCCTGAGCATATGAAGTGGATGAGTACACAATTTCCACAGGGAGAATATCTGTATTGCCCGAACGGAAGTCATCTCGCCATGTGGGACGATCAAAAAGTGTTCATGCGGGGTGTTATCGATTTCATTAGAAAGGTCGATAGCCTGGAATGATATTGTTTTCCCGGGGAAGAAAGTCAAGCCTATGTTTTCCCGGGAACAAGTCAAACAATTCACCATCACATTGCTGGAATTGCATCGTGATAATTTTATTCAGCTGCTGAGCAATCCTGACTTTCAGAAAAACGATATTGAAAAAAAAGAAACGGCTGTTCGTCATATCACAACTTTGTTTCGCAAGGAACTGGAACAAAGTATCGACTCCTTTATCAAGCTTCACCCGAACTAACCGGAAATAGCAACGACATACTGTGGAATAATTCATCAGAATAGCCGGCTCGGCTGATGTGTAGAAATTTATCAACTGCTGCTTCCTGCCTTTTTATTTCGTTATTCTGTCGACCGTTGCATTTTTCTTGTCGATAATTCTATTCAAGGGCGATACAAACCGGAATATCGTTTGCCAGTTTTCTAACCTGGAATTGAGATATTGACCAACACAAAGATCTATGACTATACTCTATGCTGATGATGACTCGGATGACTGTGAGTTGCTGACCGAAGCGTTGGAAAAGATCGACCCGACAATCCAATGCAAAGTGGCAAGTGATGGGATGGACGCATTGAATATTTTGAATGAAGGCGAATTGCCAGATTACATTTTTCTCGATGTGAACATGCCCGTGATGGATGGTAAGGACTGTCTCGAGAAACTCAAGAATGACGAGCGATTGAAAAATATTCCGGTAGTCATCTACTCGACAACACGCAATCACGAAGAGATACGCGAGCTCTATGCGATGGGCGCGGAACAGTTTGTCGAGAAGCCGAGCAACTTCAACGACCTGTGTAAAACTTTAAAAGGTGTGATTGAAAGATTGCAATCCACCGCTGCATAAAAATTTCATGGTTGGTTAAGATGGTTGGCAGGGAGCGCTATGATGGCGCTCCCTATTGGGTTGAAGCACGCCATCACACCTCTGTTCCAAGTGATGTACCCTGACGAACAATCAGCTTCCAGTTTCCCGAAATCCGGCTCCTGATCAGTCTTCTACAACTTTACCTTTTTTAGTTGGAATTGTCTTGCCGTTCTTGAACTCACCAAGATAGTTTACTTCATACGCTGTTTTGTATTGGCGGATGGCGGACTGAATCTCATTGTAAGTGTCCCTACGAATCTTCGTAGCTTTTGCTGCGC
>CBHROW010000153.1:0-12082 GCA_966080355.1 uncultured Chryseosolibacter sp. | reverse complement strand
GTCACACTCAGCAATTCAAACTGTGATTTATCCAGAAACAACTGAATCCGAAATAATTTCAACAGTCTTTCTTGGAAAAGCAATTCCAGATCAATTCATTCCAAGGCTTTTAAACAATTTACGAGATGTCAAAAGGTTTGTCAACTACTTTTCTCTTACTATAAGGCTGGTGCATACTGAGGTTGTTTTTAGAGATTTCTTTTACCTTTCGCTATTAAAATTTCGATTTCCCTTGCTTCTTAAGCTGTTTCTAAAAAATCAATCGACATTTTTTGGAAAGAAATTTTCAAGCAACTATCAATATTACGAGGTTAAGGAGAAAGAAATTTCGGCAGCGGCAAAGGAGCTGAAGATTAAGGACGGTGAGATATCTACCATTATAGAAGTCCTAAACACTCTTTATACAGTTCCGCCAGGAACGCCAGAAAGAAGATCAATTCTTTTTCCCGATAATTTCTTTTTGTACTATGACAACGCGTTGAATACAAAAGGTGTTTTATATGGCGAAGTGATTCCGTTACTTGATAAGAGTTGGGTTGATATTGAGAATCAAGTTATCGAATGGGTGAAAGCACGTAAAAGCAGTTTTCTTACAAGTATTTTGCGAGATATAAATCCTTTTAGCGGAAGAAAGCGGTTTGAAAAAGTAACGAAAATTTGGATACTACTCACCAATCTCAATCACGATCCAGACAGAAACGTTTCTGTTTGGTTGTCGCAAATTTCCAGCAATAAAGAAAAGCTTAACTCGATTTTTGGTAATGATTTAAAGGAATTTTTTCACTCCTTATTTGCAGTTCGTAGTGATGCAATCTTTTTTTACGATACATATATATGTCGATTAGTCTTGCGAAAATATATTGACAAGGAGCCTTTCTATTTTCCTCTAACTCAAATTGAGATTCAAAAGATATCATTGGATCGGCTTAAACACTTTATTGGCTTAACGGACGGATTTGATATGAGAGTTTTTAATGCCTTTTATTACAATTGCTGGGATCACAAAACGGAAGACGGGATGGTGAGAATACTAAAAGAAGCGAACGAAATTGTTAAAGAGTATGTCAATAGGTTTCCCGAGCAATACCTCCGTTTTACGATAAGATCAAAAAGCACTCCGCATTTGGATAATGACTATGCTTTTGAACCATTCACGCCACAGTATCTAACGAGTTGGAAAGAGTTTGAAATCTTCCTGGAGGAAGAAGCTCAAAAAAACAATGAATTCGTTAGAATGCTCGAATACTTCAAATTGTTTGAAAAATCCAATTACCAGGTATTCTATACGGAAGATAAGTTGCCTTGGATCGAGGCAGATAGTCAGGGAAATTCATCTCATACATATTTCAAGGAGCAGACTTATCCTGCTTTTCTAACAATGATGTTTCAGAAATTCAATCCAAAAATCAACCAACGACTTCAATAGCCTCCTTGCGTTCTGAAGATAATTCATCATAAACATAAATCGAAAACATGGATGCAAGAGACAAATAAAGAGCTGTGATTTCATTCCAATCATTAGCATTCACAGGCAGGTAGAGTGTCAGCCCGTTTCGTTGCTTTTGTTCAAGGTGCGCGATATCAAAAGTCCGTGCGGTAATTTCTCACGAATCTTTAAGCGACAATTTCGCTGTCAAAAACGAAATTTAAGCCATTTACTAATTTATAAACAAAATTGTTTACATTTTCGTTATTACTTATATTTGTTTATCGATTGGATTTATGTTTAAGGAGATATCAATAATTAAAGGAATCCACCCCGGGTTAATCCTGGAAAGAAAGCTTCGTGAAAAGAAGCTGAAGAAAAGCCGCTTTGCCATTACTATTAAAGAGTATCCTCAAACATTGACTGCAATCACAAAAGGAAAACGGGCAATGAATCCAGCGCTGGCGTTCAAGATTGAGCAAGCGTTGGGCTTGGAAGAGGGCTACCTCATGGTGCTGCAAGCATTTTATGATATGAAGGAGGAAAAGCTGCGTCAACATTCAATCAATGGAACTCCGGATCTATCCAAGCTTCGTCCTGGATTGTTCTGGGATACAGATATCAATACGATTGATTGGCAGGGACAAAAACGTGCAGTGATTGAACGTGTCATTCAACGAGGCAGTGAAGAAGAGAAAGCAGAGATCAAACGTTTTTATGGTGAGAAGGCTTTCAACAAGATTGCCGGTGCGCTAAAACTGCAACATGCCTGATCGTCTGCATTGGAATACGGTCAAGCCGATTCTCAAAGAAGTGCTGACTGTCTTGATGTATGAGAAATTGTTTGATCCTTTTAGGCTCGTGGGTGGTACATCGCTGAGCTTGCAGCTTGGTCACAGGATGTCTGACGACATTGATTTGTTTACAGACGAACCTTATGATTCGCTCGACTTTACGGCTATAGATAAATTTCTCAGGAAGACGTTCAAGTACGTTTCAGATTTGGCACCAGGCCCTGTTGGAATAGGTTTGTCGTACCTGGCTGGTCATTCAAAGGATGAAAGCGTTAAACTCGATTTGTTTTACACGGACACTTTCATTCAGCCAGCGTTAAAAATTGGTCCGTACAGATTGGCTACTGTTGAAGAGATAATTGCTATGAAGATCGACATTGTTCAGCGCAAAGCGAGGAAGAAAGACTTCTGGGATCTGGATGAGTTGATCGAGAAATATTCAATCGAACAAATGATCGCTTTACACAAACAACGATATCCGCATGGTCATGACGAGAAAGTTATTCGCGAGAACTTTGTCAACTTCGAGCGTGCTGATGAAGACTTTACTCCGATCTGTTTGAAGGGGAAGCATTGGGAGTTGATCAAGTTGGATTTTGCTAAAAGATCGGGGAACTTCGAGTAAGGGCCATTATGATGAAGCCGTCATTCACTGCCAGGCAGGTTTCAATAACAATAGTAAAATCAGACTTTGAAAGACGTCTCGACCGACCTGGTTCGAAGAAAACTACTGAATGTTAGAAAGTCACGGTCAGCTAGAAGTCTCGCTCTCACTCCATCACTTCATCCACACTCACCCCATACAGCCCGCAGAAATCCAGGAACAATAACAGGTCCATATCTACTTCCCCGTTTTCGATGCGTTTCAACTCATCAACGGTGATTGAAAGATTTCTTGCAACGGTTTCTTCTGAATAGCCGCCCTGAATTCGGACCTCGTGCAAGCGTTTGCCGATTCGTTTGAGAAATTCACTTTGTGCCGATGAGTTCACAGTCAAATATTTTTTGCCGATATTAAATTACCGTATAAAGCAATTAAATTGACTTTTTAAAGTAATATAATTGCCATTACCTGTGAAAATAGTCCAATTTATGGTTGCCCGATATAATATACCTTGTATCTTAAAGCGTATTTATACACCCATTTTACGGTGTATTAATCAAATGGCTAAAAAGAAGAAAAAGGTATTCAACCGAATCAAAGCTGTTCTTGCTGAACAGGGTCGAACCAATATCTGGGTTTCGGAAAATCTTGACGTTCATACCAGCACCGTTTCGAAGTGGTGTCAAAACGAAATGCAGCCTACCGTAGAAAATCTTTTCGCGTTAGCTGATATTCTCGATGTTGATGTGAGAACGCTACTTGTGTCTACGAAGTAGTTGCCGCCCGTAATGAAAGTGATTTTATTTCATTTCCGATAAACTTTGTAACTCAGTCATCCCTCTCTGCTTCCGTCCCATGGACTCCTTTGAAGAGAGGGAACTTGGATGAGGCGAACCCAATGTGGATTCTCTCTTGCGTCACCGGACTTATCGTGGTTAGTGGTCAGACGACTTGAAGTCGTCAGACCACTTTCAGCGTTCGCAACGTGATCGAATATCTCACTTCGTCCACTGGCGCGGTGCTGTGTTCCCACTGCTCACGCGCAACTCCTGAAATTTTATACAACGACCGCCTTTCAACCGGTAAAGAAATAACGCTCTTGCGATTTTGCTTTGCCTTGTCATAAGGTCGAAGCTTGAAAGTGCAGTTGCTATTTAGCGAGATTCCGGCAATCAATTCGAACGGAGGCGCATCGCGGTGCCAGTTGATCACAGATCCCACGGGATATTCGGTCACTAACAATTCCTTAAAAGCATTGTCGGGCAAATCAAAATGGCGTGAAACTTTTTCGATAAGCCATGTAAACTCACCAGGGATTGGATTCCCTTTTTTTATTGAGCGGTTTGTAAAATTATAGTCGAACCCGAAGCTTGCAACTTTTCGTTTAGCTTCATAGCCCTGGAACATGAACGTGTGAAGATCGATATTTTTAATAGCTTTCAGAAGTTGATTTTCTTCATCTATCGTCAGAAATTCCCGGTAATAGTTAAAGCCGTCCGGCAGATTCAGTTTTATGGGAAACAGTTCGAGCACAGTAGTGCAACAATAGGTGAGGATGAGTTGGTTCCGAGAAAGTCATACACGGTTTGTTCCCATGAATAATTTCCCGTTTCGTGGCCGGACGATTTGAAGTCGTCTGACTACGAACGATTCGCTTTTTTTCCTTACATTGATCATCCACTACCTTGCCATGAAGCATACGATCTCCGCCCCGTGTTTATTACAAGTATTACATTCTGTTTTGATTTTTTGTTGCACGCTGATCAACATCGAGGGCAAGGCTTCAACGCTTCCTGCAGGTTTTTCTGAAACGCTCGTTGCGCAAGGGCTTGATCCGACAGACCTCTTGCTTTTGCCTGACGGCAGGATCTTCATCACGATAAAAAGTGGAAAAGTCGTCATCATCGAAGATGGAATTTTGAGAACTGCTCCCCTGATTTCCATCGAGCAAAAAGTCGACAACTATAACGAGCGTGGATTGGGACACATTGTGCTCGATCCGAATTTTGAATCCAACGGCTATTACTATTTGTACTACACGGTGAAAGGCGAAAATCATAACCGCGTGAGCCGATTCACTGCGATTGGAAATTTCAGTGATCCTGCCAGCGAATACGTGGTGTTCGACCTCGATGTGATGGCGGGAACCATCCACAACGCGGGAGACATGGCGTTTACCAATGATGGAAAACTTATTATTTCTGTTGGTGATGGATCGAGCAGCAACACCGCGCAAAGTCTCACCACAGTTCTAGGAAAAATTCTGCGCATCAATCCTGATGGCACCGTCCCGACCGATAACCCGTTCGATGCACAGACTTCGGGAAAAAATAAAGCGATCTTCGCGCTAGGGCTGCGTAATCCGTTTTCACTCACCATTGACGCATTGACCGGTGCGATTTTCGTGAGCGAAGTGGGGCAGGAGTCGTGGGAAGAAGTTAACCGCATTGAAGCTGGCAAAAATTATGGCTGGCCGGGCATCGAAGGCAAACGCACAACGCAGTCGCTACCTGCAATTGGAACATATGTTGATCCGATACTGGCTTATCCGCACGGAAGTGGATTGAATGCGGGATGCGCAGTGGTTGGGTCAGCAGTTTATCGCTCCACGAGTGGCGGCTTCCCAGCGTCATATCAAGGCCGGCTCTTTTTCTCTGATTATTGCAACGGATACATCAAGTCAATGAAGACCGATGGCTCGGACGTTCAGGTCTTCGCGCAGAACATCGACAGGCCATTGGCGATCGTGGTGGATGACGCAGGAACAATGTCCTATCTCGCGCGCGGTGGACTCGGTGGAGGATCTGAAACGGATAACACGAGCTCGAATGATGGAACGCTTTGGAAGGTCACCGCGACTGGTTCCGGTGTGCCAGTGATTTCAGTACCTCCGCAAAACGCTTTGGTGAGTGTAGGTGAAACTGCAACTTTTTCTGTTTCCGCTACAGGCGCTGCGCCACTCTCTTATCAATGGCAGGCGAATGAAGTTGACATTGCGGGCGCGATCGCAGCTAACTATGCAGTTCAGAACGCTCAGATCAGTGATGATGGTAAGCGCTTCAGATGTGTTGTCACCAATAGCTCAGGCTCGGTAACCAGTGTGGCAGCGACACTTTCAGTAACAACGAATACACGACCGGAACCTGAATTTGCCTGGCACCTTCCGGCAGACGCAACATTGTACGAAGGTGGACAAACCCTCACGTTCTCCGGCTCTGCTACCGATGCAGAAGATGGAGCTCTTCCCCAAAGCGCTTTAACCTGGAAGATTAATTTTTTTCATGAGCAACATTTTCACCCTGCCATGGCTGCGATATCAGGCATCAATTCATTGTTCTATGACATTCCGAAAGTTGGCGAGACGAGCGCTAATGTATGGTATCGAATTTACCTCACCGCGACAGACCTGGGAAATCCTGCATTGAGTAAAACGATTTATAAAGACGTCTACCCGCATAAAGTTCATATCGCACTTTCAAGTCAACCGTCTCATCTCAATGTTCTTCTCGATGGAAGAAACGTTATCACTCCCTATACTTTTGAAGCGGTTGCAGGCACACAAAGAGCCCTCGAAGTTTCTTCATCGCAAAGTCGAAATGACTCCCTTCTCATATTTAAAAACTGGGCGGACGGCACCACCGCGCGCAACATGAATGTTGACGTGCCATCCAGCGACAAGATGTACCAGGTAAACTACGACTTCGTTCCGCGCGGAAATGGTATCGGACTGAAAGGTTATTACTACACAGCGCAGGATAGAAGTTTCAACGGCCCGGCTACTTTGATCCGGATCGATCCTAAAATCGATTTCGATTGGCATGGTGGATCTCCTGACCCGATGATCTCCAATGATCATTTTACCGTGCGATGGGTCGGGGAAGTACTTCCGCTGTTCACAGATACGTACACTTTCTATTTGAAAGGAGATGACGGCATCCGCTTGTGGGTAAATGATGTTGCGATAATCGATAAATGGATCGATCAGGCAGCGACAGAATGGAGCGGTTCGATCGAACTTCAACAAGGTGTCAAGTATCCGATCAGGATTGAATACTATGAAAACGGAGGCGATGCTGCGGTTTCGCTACTGTGGAGCTGTAGTAAACTTGACAAGCAGATCCTCCCCGGATCACAGCTTTCGACAGACGTGACTACTTCCATTGAAGACAGCGAATCAGGGTGGACCGTATTTCCAACGATTACTTCTGGCGACATTCATGTTGAGTGCAACGTCAGCGGGCATCAGGGCGCGTGGGCGCTTGTGGATATGATAGGCCACGTTTGGTCTACAGGTACTATGAGCAATTCATTCGTTATTGACGCGAGTGCCTGCCCGCCTGGAATTTATGTTGTGAAAACAAATCGTGGTGCGCGCAAGGTTTTAAAGAGATAGCGAGATAAATAGCCTTACATCGGACTGTCACTGCTGAAACTCAAAGCGCAGGTTTTCCAGGCACCATCCACTTTTTTCAACACCTGAATATATTTTCCGTTGTCGACAACTCGCTTACCATCGATCGTGAGAACAACATGGTTGAAGCCGTAATCAACTGCGAGATCGCCTGACGCGGCAACCATCGTTTTAACTGATCCGCCATTGACTGTGTCGATGGGTAGTTTGAAAAACTCTGCGTAGAACGCACGAAGGGCTTCCGGGCCAACATACATTTTGGCGTTAGGCGCCTGCAAAACAAAATCGCTGGAAATATATTTCAATGGAGTTTCAACATCTTTCCGTTGTTCTGCAGCAAACCAGTCTGAATCCATCGCGTGAATGAGTTTGATCTCTGCATCGATGTCAATCGCGGATGTTTGCGTGATTTTTGGTTCCATGTTGCAACAGGCCACAAGTAAGCCGGCAACCACAAGAGAAGTGCTTGTTTTCATACAAGGGGGGTTAAGTGTTTGGTGGCGGGAACGGCCGAATGAGGCCGCGCATAAACTTAACTAAAGTACGAGTTTTAAGTCGCTTTTCCTAAGTCGGCAGACTGCCTATCTTTGTCTATGGAATTCAAAGCAATCCTTTCGAACATTCATCGACATGTGACGTTAGTTCCGGAGGAAGTTGCGCACTTTGTTTCGTTTCTTCAACGCACGGAGATTCGAAAGAAGGAGTTTGTACTTCGACAAGGCGAGTTATGTTCGAAGATCAATTTCGTTGAGAAAGGAATTCTTCGAGCATATTATACCGACAGCGATGGCGATGAAAATATCATCATGTTCGCTGTTAATGACTGGTGGATTACCGACATGCGCGGATTTGTGCGGAGAGAACCGTCTATGGTGAGTATTCAGGCATTAGAGGATGCTGTGATCGTTGAACTTGCCAAATCCGATCTCGATAGGCTGTTTGTTGATAATCCAAAATTTGAACGATTCTTCCGCATCCTGATGGAGAATGCGTATATCCGCGAGCAAACTCGCGTGCTTGAAAATTTATCTCTTCCTGCGCAAGACCGCTACGAGAACTTTCTAAAGAAATATCCACAGTTCGCAAAACAAGTTCCATTAAAGCAAATTGCTTCATACCTCGGTATCACGCCCGAGTTTCTGAGCGTTCTTCGAAAGAAACCGATTTCTTAATCTACCTTAAGGATTCTTTTCGACTGGCTTACGTGATTTGCCACACAAATGAAAACGACTATGCTCATTCTTATTGCCGGACCTTATCGAAGCGGAACAAACGATGATCCGCAACGAATGAAAGAAAATCTTCGAAAGCTTGAGAAAGTTGCGCTTCCACTTTTTCGTGCAGGGCACACTCCGATGATCGGAGAGTGGGTTGCACTTCCACTGTTGCGCGAAGCGGGTTCAACCAAACCTGGCGATGAAGCGTACCAGGAAATTGCGTATCCGGTCGCCAATCGGTTGTTACTCAAATGTGATGCTGTACTTCGGTTGCCGGGCGAATCTACCGGAGCAGACAACGATGTGCGCCTGGCAAAAGAACTCGGTTTGAAAGTATATTTCAAGCTTGAGGACGTTCCCGGAGTTAAATAGTCATTGCACTGTCTTTCCCAGTCCTTGCGCGTACTTGCATTGCACTAGCGGTAACTTTTATCCGCCAACCGGTAACTGTTATGCGCTCTGCTTCATTCGCTCGAAGAATGCTTCCAACGTCATATTGTGGATTTCGAGAATTCTCGTCAGAGAACGCAGCGTGCAATTTGTTCGGCCGCGTTCGATGCGCCAGTACTGAACTCTGGGAAGATTGAAAGCATGTGCGAAAGTCTCATGGCTCGTGTATCCCTTCTTCTGTCGAAGAGCTGCTAGTTCTTTTCCAATTTTGATCAGGGCAGGTGAATGGTCTTGGTCTGGCATGTTTCGGTTAAGTTCGATTGTAAAAGCTTTTTAAGGAAATTGTATAATTCGTAAAATCTTGTGGGTTTGCGCATGCATGCGTTGGCGCCCATCTTCAGGTAATGTTCTGCATCCTCGTTGCTCATCCAGGTTGAGAACATGCAGATATACAAATAAGTGAATCGTTCATCGGCACGTACTCGTCTTAAGATTTCCCGCCCGTCCGGTGCAGGCATGTTGATATCCAACACCAGCAACGATGCGTTTGTCTCCGCCAGAAGCCTGGGAAGCTCATAACCGGTGCTTAGCGTGATGCACGTGTTGGAACTGTCCACCAACGACACGGCTTCCGAGAAAATATCCCTGTCGTCAGCATCATCATCGATATATATAATGGTCATTGAGTACTCAGTTTGTTATAAAGCGAAAGCTGATTATTCGTGCCGCAAGTTCGTCCATCAGTGCTCAGGTAAAGAGCGTGTGAATCTTTGCAAGTACGCTTGTTGCCGATGGAACAAAAGTGGCTGAATGCTTGTCTAAATACCATCCCGAAAAACCCGGAAATTTTTGACATTTTTCGAATTGCTTCCCGTTTTCACAACGGTATGGCTAAACGCAATGCTGGCAGGCATCCGTATTTTTCGGGATTTTTTGAAAAAATTAAGCAAGCGGTCGCACCATGCTCGTGAAAAACGATTTCTTTTGCGCGCAAGAAAATGGAATATATGAACCCTACTGACGCGTTGAATCCCATCAAAATATATCATGTAGAAGATTATAAGATCATGCGTGACGGGATCAGGCAGCTGTTGTGCCTTGATACGGAACTGATTATGGTTGGCCAGGCGCGCAACGGGGAGGACTTTCTCGAAGAGCTTCCGGAAATGAATATCGATGTGTTGATCCTGGATATTTTTCTCGATGGGATGGAAGGTCTTTCCACACTCAATGGTTTTCAAATTGCCCGCATCGTGCGGGAAAAATACCCCCTCATTAAAATTGTGGCTCATTCGGTATATGACGATGCTGATCGCGTAGCAGCTATTGTGAAGGCAGGCGCTCTCGGTTTTGTTTCAAAAAAATCCGGCTATGAAGAGCTGGTACGCGCTGTAAAGAGCGTGAGCCAGGGCGAGAAATTTATTTGCCCGGAAACATCCAGAAAGCTTAAGAACCTGAATGAATTTCTTTCAGGACTTGAGAGCACGCTTCGCGGTCGTGAGGAAATTTTCAGCCAGCGGGAGAGGGAGGTATTGGATTTGTTGGCTCAGGGTAAGTCATCGAAAGAGATTGCCGATATTCTGTTCATCACCGAGCGGACGGTAGAATCTCATCGGAAAAATATGATCGAAAAGGGTCAGGTGAAGAACACGGTTGAACTGATAGCGTTTGCTTCTTCTCTGGGTCTGATCAAAAAATGACCATGACCTGAGGTTCGAGGTTTGATGAACAGCGCAAGCACGACTTACGAGGCGTTAAAAGAAGTGGCCAGTCTCTCTGGCGATGCTGTTGTGCTGTACGACCTTGCTTCAAGCCGCTTCACGTATCTCAACCCTGTATTTTTCGAACTGTTGCATCTCGATCCAGAATCGTTTCAGGCCACGGAGAATGCACTTATGGGTCTTATTATCTCGAACGACCGCGATTTTGTGAAACGGCAGTTTACGGCTTTGCTTGGCAAGGGGGCGTTGCACGAAATCGAATTCAAGTGCAAAGCGGATCTGGAGATCCTCACCGTTCGCTGCAACGCTTATCTGATCGCCAACAAATCGTTGGTTGTTGCGTCATTCCGCGATATCACGGAGCCAAAACAACATGAAGAATACATTATAGAGTTCGGTGCTCGCAAGAATACGGTGCTTGATAATCTCACGCACCAGATCAGCGGTGCGCTGCTCTTGATGAAAGATCTGTCAGTCGAAGCATCGAAATTGTTAAAGACTGAAGGAGACCACCGCGTTCCAACCTACCTCAAGCTTTTAATCGACAATGTCAACTATTGCCTGGGAATCATCAATGATTTGATGCAAAAAGAGCACGAGACGTCTCCGGGTATTTCAGTCAAGAATTCACGCATCGACCTGGTGGAAAGGATCAATATTATTTATGCGGAATTGGTTGAAAGTTACAAGGGTCGTAAATTTCATTTCAATCGCGATGTCGATTCCCTGTTCATCAATACCGATGAGGTCAAACTTCTCCAAGTGATCAATAATCTGGTGTCAAACGCGTTGAAATTTTCACCTGACGAGGGCCCCATTACCATAACGCTGTCCAACGAAAAAACAAACGTGCTGATCTCCATTAACGATCGCGGCATCGGTATTCCGGAAGCATGGCATTCGCTGATATTCAAACGAAATTCCGGTATTGGTCGTCCGGGGCTACGCGGAGAGCGGTCGATTGGTATCGGGTTATCTATCTGCAAAGATCTTGTCAGTCTGCTGAGCGGAAACATCTGGTTTGAAAGTGTTGAGGGTGCAGGATCAACTTTTCATGTCTCCCTTCCTAAAGATTAGTTCGTTGTGGTGACGATCAGTGCGAAGGCTTCCGTTCAGATCACCACTACTTTTGCAACAACGCGTTCATACCCGGATCGATTCGGTATGTATTGTAGGGCTCAACATCGAGGTACTCCGATACAGGCCAGTGATATTGAACGGCTTTTTCGAGTGTGATGAGCGCTGAAAAAACTGAAGCGAAAAGCGAATATTGTTCGAGTCTGGCTTACACCATCTGCGGGCATGCGATTGTGAGATCGGCATGGAGACATGGGTTTAGCGGGGGGAGTAGACTTTACTTTAGTTGAGATAATGAATTTTGGTGATGTGTCAGTGGTGTAACAGTCTCCGGTGTGAGTTATTGTCAGGCCCTCTGACCACTAAAGATGAAATGTATCGTGGCGGCAGATTTTTCTTTCTAAATTGTAGAACAAATCATAAGTATTGCCGTTATTTATTC
>CBHROW010000152.1:0-12151 GCA_966080355.1 uncultured Chryseosolibacter sp. | reverse complement strand
TCTTCGCTTTCATTGCCTGAAGTATCCACCGACTTGATCTTATAACAATATGCAAGTGAAGGAAGCCCCGCATCGATATAGAACGTGTCGCGAACAATGCCATCTATGCCTGCAGATGATAGCCACGTGTATGAGCCATCTTTTTCAGACGCCCGATAGACCCGGTAGCCCGCAATGTCGCTTTCGGTCGAGCGCGTCCATGATAACGTGTTGGTAAAGGTGTTCAGATCGCACGATGCTGTTTGCAAGAACGTTTCGCAATCCGTCAGCTGCACCGTGAGTGTGGGCTTCGGTGGCGGTATCGTATCGTTCGGTTGTGCGCAAATGATCTGCGACCAGTTTTCGAACGGCTCCGGAAGTTTCGAATTTCCATAACCTCCCCGTGTAAGCACTCTATAACAATACTTCTGTGTGTCATTCAATCCCTGATCGGCATACTTCAATCCCGAAGTTGTCGGATCAACGGCAGCCAGGAACTGCACGGTCGACTCATCGGCATTGCCTGTGCCTCGATACACATCATGCTCATTCGGTTCTGTCTGGATAATATTCGACCACGGTACAAAAGCTGACCAGCTTAAAAATATCTTTTCCACTTCGCTCTTGGCGTCCAGCCTCACCGTGGATGCCGGTGTCGAACGCGCGATCTCGGCACTTACTGGATTCTGCGAGCTCGGTGAAAACAATACGATGCGATAGTTGTAGATCTTGTCCTGGGTGTTCATGCCCATATCCGTGTAAGTAGTGTCGCTGAGCCGGCCTTGATTTACCTTGGTGAGATTTACATCGCCAGCAAAACTCTCCGCACGCCACACTTCATATTCATACGGGCCGGGGAATTGAACCTTGTCGATATCGAATGGATTGGTCCATCTGACGAAAATCCTTCCATCGGTTACACTGGTCTTCTCGATCGACACATTGGTAAGCACAGGCTCGTCAACTTCAATCGGTGGCAAGCAGATTTCATCCGATACATAACTTTCACCGAGCTTTGGCGCAGGAAATAAGGCAACAAGACGATAACAATATTGTGCACCGGGCGCTAAACCCTGCCCTCCGTTGTTATCGATAAAAGTCGTGTTTGAAGATCCATCCGGGCGAAGATTCGAAACGGTGCTGATCAGATCGTAGCCCAGGAACTCCGGCATTCCCGTCTGGCATGAATCAGGTTCGAATGCAAAGCTGTCGACCTTTCTCCAGACTTGTATGCTTTGAGCATTCTTGCACACATAAGGATCCCAGGTCACGGTAGCAACACGAGTCTGCAGATCGACCTGTGCATCGGCCCACTTCGGTTCAGGGCCAACAACACGAATGAACCATGTTTTGAATGTTACCAGGTGGCCACCGGTCTTTGAGTTGTCGGTAACTTTAAAAGTAACCTGATAGGGTTGCTCTTTCACGTGAGCACAATCGGTTTGCCATTGAAAATGAAGTTCGGCAGGTTGCTTTCTGAATTTTCCATCGTTGGGTGTCCAGGTAGCCGGAGACTGTGCGGGGGCGAAGAAAAATATTTCGGAGAAAGCTTCAATCTTCACATCATCTCCGTTGGGATCGAAGCCTATGATTGTTTCATCGATGAGCGTGCCCGCAGAAACGCAGATATCGTTTGGCACTTTGAGGTCAGGGCGATCATTATTGCAATCGTCTACAATGATCTGCATATCTCTTCGTACGAAGCCCGTGTTCACCCACTGCCCCTTGACCTTTCTCCATTCTTTTACAATGAAGGCGATGTTGTACTCCCCGGCCATGCCGGGCGCATCCCAAGTCAATGTTCCGTCTACCGGATTGATCGTAAAAGTAGGGCGGCCATCAGCGTCTTCGTTGCCATGGTTGTAATCGAGGTAAAACTTTTGATCGCTTGGATCTTTGTAATTGATAACCTCAGTTCCTTTTTCGCGGAACGGAACTACAAGCTCGTAAGAAATGCTGTCGCCATCGGGATCGAATGCGCCTGGATTGTGAAACCACGCAGCACCGGTGCACGCTCTGTCAATGGGTGGCACAAGTAGTTTAGGTGTATTGTTGCAACCGAGAAATGGATCGATGATGATCTTCGTTTCAATGTAGAACCGCGTGTTTACCGAAATGTCCATGTTGACAACGCCTTCATTTCTGTTCGGCTCGCTGTAGCTTATAGTATACTGGCCGAAGCTTGCGTATGTGTATTCAATGGTGAACGAAGCTGTTGCAATGCCAGGGCCAAGGTCCTCGCGAAGTGTATTTGGAGTTTCCGGTACAAGTCTTCTTTTTCCATCTCCGAAATCGAGCCAATCATCTTCACCACCAAACAACACGCTTGTGCCAATGGTGTTCGTGAAAACTGTTACTGTGATGCGGAACGTCAAACTATTGCAACTCACGCGTTCAACGATGATCTCACCAGCGCGAAGGTGGGTTGCCGCAGCAGAAAAAGAAAGCCCCACTCCAATGACCAGAAGAATAAAAAATTTGCGAAAGAAAAAGTCCGGCTTCATCCAATAGATATTGATCTGTACCAACGGAATAGACACGTTGCGGAAGTTCCTTTCAGAGGCCTCGTCTACTCCGCCCTAAACGTACTCAAGGTAACGGTAAAATGCACATTTTAGTCTCAATTTCAGCGATTTCTTTAGATCCTCCTGACCCCACATCCCGCTCCTGTTTTAGAACAAAATCATACCCGCTTTGACCGTTCACGCGGTATAACCGGATTACCTTTTACTGAAACAATGTATTCATCCACAAAAAAAAATTCTGTCTGTTGGCCTCCAGGCTTTCATGAAAGGAATTCAATGAATAAATTGCAATACAAAATTAAGCCACGATCCTCTAAAACGATGAAACCTGATCCAATGACACTGCGGGCGCTGCTCCGAAAGCGAGAGGCAGAGCTCCAGAAGATCATCCGACAGATGAAGCAGGATAACTTGCACAGCAGCACGGTTTACAAAAATCTCGAGCAAGAACTGGAATCGGTGAAAACTCAGATTACCACCCCTACCGATCGCTCTTAGCTGTTCTATCAAATTTGGGTAACTTCGCGCATGCGTATTATTAAAGAGTTGCCCCATCCCGAGTGCCGAATCACCCTTTTTGCCTGGAACAATCGCTACATCATCAAACTTGAGCAGTCGCTGCTCGAACAAACCTTCAAGGTCAACCAACTGGACATTGACTCCGAAGATGAAGTAATTCGACTTCTGGACGAAGCGTTTATATCGGATTGCCTGAAACGCTTTCGCGAGATGGCTGGATCGTTGGCTAAAGCTCGTCAAAGAATAGCCTAGCACCTCGCGTGCATCGGTGATGGAAATTGTATTATTTTGCAATCCCGATGGAAGTTGCCGAAAAGAAAAACAAGAATAAGAAGTACAAACCGATACTTGAAGGAATTCCCGATTGGCCAGTATATCAGCTGAGCAAAAATCGCAAGGAATTCATCGAGGAAGTTGCGCGGGAATCGTTCCGTCACGCCAAGCAGTTACGTCCGACAACAAAACAACTTCTAGACGAGCTCGAGGCGACTGTATACCGCGAGCAGCAGCGAATGAAACGCAATCGCTGGCGGGTCGATCCGGCCGATGAACCAAGCTTTTGGTCAGGAGTAAAAGATGAATTGGTAGCGCTCACCAATAAGACCTCTGAGGAGTCGGAAAAAAAAGCTGACGACATTCTCTACCGCATCATTCACCGCTATGCAGGAGAAATTGCGGGGAATTTTCGGCCCAGTTCTTACAAATTCGCCCGAGAGATGGTGAAGTTCTGGTTCGTGCGATTGCTCAATGGTGCACGTGTCAAGAAATTCGGTGCGATCTTCCGAAGCCAGTACACGCTTCGCGACAAGATCCACATTGTTGGCAAGGTGAAGCAATTGCGAAGCCTCGCGCGCAAAGGCACGGTGATCATGGTGCCCACGCATTTCAGCAACCTGGATTCAATCCTGATCGGTTGGGTGATACACTCGCTCGGTCTCCCCGCTTTCATTTATGGTGCGGGATTGAATCTTTTCAATATCAAGATCTTCGCCTACTTCATGAATAGCCTTGGCGCTTACAAAGTAGACCGAAGAAAGAAAAATCTACCTTATCTCGAAACACTTAAAGCGTATTCAACGCTGGCTATCGAAAAGGGAGCACATAGTTTATTCTTTCCGGGGGGGACGCGCTCAAGATCCGGAATGATCGAGAAACAACTCAAGCTCGGACTGCTCGGCTCAACTATCGAAGCACAGCGCAACCTCTATCTGAAAAATGCCAGTGCGCAAGAAGTGCGAAAGATCTTCGTAGTTCCCGTTACCCTCAACTACCATTTCGTTCTGGAGGCACCGGACCTGATCGATGATTACCTTTCGATCAAAGGTCAGGACAAGTATCTTCCTGAAACCGACAAGTATGGGAGCATGCAGCTGTTGCGTTTCCTCTTCAAGTTCTTCACCAAGGGATCGAATATTTCGGTATCGATAGGAAGAGGGTTGGACGTGCTTGGAAATTATGTTGATGACGAAGGCAATAGTCTTGATCCGCATGGAAGGGTGATCAACACGCGCGATTATTTTGTCACTAACGATGAGATTGTAATCGACAAGCAACGCGAAGACCAATACACGCGAATGCTAAGCCAGCGGATCGTCAGCGAATATCACCGCATCAATCGCGTGTTTGCCAGTCACCTGGTTGCTTTTGTGGCATTTGAAATGTGGATGCGCAAACATCCGAAACTCGACCTTTTTGAACTATTGCGATTGCCGGAGGAAGATCTCTCATTGCCTTACGAAGAATTCCGCGCCACCTGCAAAAAAGTGCGCAAGCAGATTTACCAGCTCAAGGATGAAGGCAAAGTATATCGTGCTACTCATCTGAAAGGCAAGATCGACCTGGTCATCCGTCATGGTCTGGAGAATGTCGGCATTTTCCATTTGAACCGACCCCTTCTATTTAACAAGGACGGTAATATCGTCACCCGGGATCTCAATACACTTTATTATTATCACAACCGTCTCGTTGGGTATGACCTCGAAAAGTTTATCTGACGATAAACCGATCGGTGTGATCGGTGCAGGCAACTTCGGCAGCGCAGTTGCTAACCTGTTGGCCCCTCAGCGAAATGTCCTGCTCTATGCCCGCGATAAAAGCCTGGTAGAGAAAATAGAAAAACAGGGAGAAAATCGCGGCCACCGCATGCACGACAACATTGAAGTGGTCAGTGATATGGAACGCATCGCCAATTCATGCGATATTATTTTCCCGATCGTTCCCTCGGCACACTTTCGCTCGATGATGAAGCGGTTGTCACCATTCCTCCATCCGTATCATATTTTAATTCATGGCACGAAAGGATTCGACCTTCAGCTCAGGAACGGACAAACCATCGAATCAACACCAACGCTCGACAGAAGTCAGGTGAAGACCATGAGCGAAGTGATCATCGAAGAGAGTGTGGTGGTACGTGTGGGATGTCTTGCCGGCCCCAATCTCTCCAAGGAGCTGGCTGCGGGTCAGCCAGCCGCAACTGTAATTGCGAGTCAATTCAATGAAGTGATCCAAATTGGCAAACGCCTTCTTCGCAACGACAGATTTCAGGTTTATGGCAATAACGATCTTGTCGGTGTTGAACTTGCCGGTGTTTTGAAGAACGTAATAGCCATCGCTGCAGGAGCATTGAGTGGAATGGGTTATGGCGAAAACGCGAAAGGTTTGTTGATCAGTCGCGGAATGGTGGAGATGGTTTACCTCGGACGCGCATTGGGTGGAAATACAAAAGCGTTTCTCGGTGTTGCCGGAGTTGGCGACCTGGTAACAACCTGCAACAGTTCACTCAGCCGAAACTTCAACGTTGGATTTCGTTTGGCAAAAGGAGAAACACTTCGTGAGATTTTGCAAAGCACAGACGAAGTTGCAGAAGGTATCAACACGGTGCTGATCGCTAAGAAATGCGCGGAACATTACAAAGTGCGCGCTCCGATCACTACCACATTGTACAAAGTGCTATTTGAAGATCTCACCGTCAAGCAAGCACTGTATTACCTGATGAGATATCCACTCCACGTTGACATCGATTTTCTCGAAGGTTAAGCGATCGCTTTTTTGATCTTGTCGGCTGCTTCAGCAAGTTCTTCTTTAGCCGGTGTGAGTTTGCTTCGCGTAAAATTCAGATCGTTCATTGAATTCATTGGCACCAGATGAATGTGCGTATGCGGAACTTCAAGGCCGATCACAGCAACACCAACTCTTCTGCAGGGGATTGATTTCCTGATAGCCAATGCAACTTTTTTCGCAAAAACATTCAAACCAGCGAGGGTGTCGTCATCAAGATCAAAAATAAAATCAACTTCTTTCTTCGGCACAACCAGCGTATGGCCCACAACCAACGGATTGATATCCAGAAATGCGATGTACCGTTCATTTTCAGCAACAATGTACGCTGGGATTTCGCGGTTGATGATCTTCGTGAAAATACTACTGGCCATGATTACTGTGTGATGTTCACAATCTCGAACTCCATTTCACCTGCAGGTGTTTTTATCTTGGCTACCTCCCCTTTCTTTTTTCCAAGCAATCCTTTGCCAATCGGAGACATCGTTGAAATCTTTCCTGTCTTCAGATCAGATTCTTCTTCCGATACAAGTGTATAGGTCACTGACGCGCCATTCTTTTTATTCTTGATCGTCACTTTCGATAGAATAGATACTTTCGAGGTATCGATATTTGTTTCATCAAGCAACCTGGCACTGCTCACAAGGTCTTCAAGTTGCGCGATCTTCGCTTCAAGATGTCCTTGTGCATCTTTCGCAGCGTCATACTCAGCGTTCTCGCTCAAGTCTCCTTTGTCACGCGCATCGGCAATCTGACGCGCGATCTCAGCACGGCCTTTCGTTTTCAACTGACTCAGTTCCGCCTTCAATTTCTCGAGGCCGTCTTTTGTATAGTATGAAATCTTGCTCATAACGAATGTCGTTAAGTCATGTAAAAATAAAATTCGCCTCGTTTTTCAACGAAGGGCGAAAAAGAAACAACGGCCTCATACGCTGAGACCGTTGTTCGTACAAAGGTACTACTTTATTGATCGAAAGCAAACTTACGTACCGACCAGCTCGGGAAGGTTCGTCTTGATCTGCTCGAGAATTTCGTCATCGAATTTTGCGAGGTAGAGCGTCTTCACTTTTGAAAGCTGTTCGACTGTCAGTCCTTTCGCACCACGCAAGTCAGCTTTATAAAGACTCGCATTCTCGAGATCAGCTCCCATCAGATAACAATTCTGAAGATTCGCTTCCATGAGAAACGCGTTGTTGAAATTCGCTTTGATCAAAAATGCATTTTCAAATTGCGACTTGATCAGAAATGCATCTTTATAATTCGCACCGCTGGCATAAGCGCCTTTGAGATTTGCCTGATTGAGATTGGAATTTTCGAAGTTGGTTTGATTGAGTCTCGCGTTCTCGAGGTTGGCTTCAATGAGTGACGATTGCGATACGTTTGCCGAGTTGAGATTGGAGCCTGCGAGATTACAATAGTTAAGGTTCGTACGTGGCAGATAACAATTCACAAGATTGATCTCGTGGATCTTATGTCGATTCAATCTTTTGATATTACCCACGGTGCGGAACGCAGCTTCCTCCGATTCCCATAAACGAAAATCGTCAATCTCATCTTTATAAGTTCTGATGCGCTGACGGATCTCTCCATTCTGGTTCAGCCAGAAGATCAGGATACCGATCACCGCGATATCGAAAATCATACCATGCGCTTCGGCTAGGACTTGCTGAATGAATGTATCAAAATCGCGGAGATAATACCGAAGGCTGAGACTGATGACGATGACCGCTACCGCGATAAGCACGATAGTCGAAGTCAGGAGCGGTTTTTCGATGATCGAGTTATAAAACTCCGTCCACTTTTTAATCTTCTGTTGTAAAAAACTCATAACGCCAGACTTCAGATATCAAGATAATAAAATCACCAATCATTCCTACACGTCCAACATCCTGATTTTATCAACCAAAGCTACGTTAATTTTTACATGCGATTCGAATGTCCATCCTGCAATGTGTGGGGTTAATATTACATTTGACTTACCTTTTAAATTGTTGAATGAAAATTGCTGTTCGCTGGTCAACTGATTTATTTTTTCATTTTCAAGCACGTCTAATGCAGCTCCGCGAACCTTTCCGCGCTCCAGAGCCAGGTTCAGATCATGTAATCGAACAATTTCTCCTCTTGCAGTATTCACCAGGATGATGTTTTTCCTGAATTGGTCGAAATACGAGAGCGAAACCATGCCGCGCGTTTCGTGTGTCAGGGGAATATGCAAACTCAAAATATCAGCCTCATCAAAAATCCGCTGCATTTCAACTTCCTGGCAAAACGCGGTTCCAAAACCTGATTTATATTTATCGTATGCTAAAATCTTACATCCCAAACCGGAGAGACAACGCGCAGCCGCCTGACCCATATTCCCAAATCCGATCAATCCGACCGTCTTTCCACTGATTTCTTCACCGCGATTTCCTTCGCGTTCCCAAACGTTGCGATGAACCTCATCGTTTGCGCGCGGAATGTTTCTCGTCAGTGCGAGTAAAATCCCCAGCGTGAATTCGCCAACTGCATCGCGATTCCCTTCCGCAGCGTGAATGACTTTTATTCCTTTCCCGGAAACATAGTCCACATCAATGTTGTCGATGCCGGCTCCGGCACGGGCTATAAATCTGATGGTAGGATTTTCTCCGAGCAACGCGCGATCAACCCGCGTCTTGCTTCGAACCACAAGTCCATCGTAGCCTTCATGCTCGCGCGAGATCTCTTCGCGTGTGATGTTCGGTTTGTAATCGCACGTCCAACCGATCTTCTCCATCATGGAAAAAAAGCTCTCATGCATAGGATCGACTACAAGACACTTTTTGGAATTCATTAGATCAACAAGAGTCTGACGGTGAAGAAATAAACGGTAAGGCCAAGGAGATCATTGATCGTGGTAATGAATGGCCCTGCAGCAAGTGCCGGATTGAATCCATATTTGTTGAGTATCAAAGGTGTGATCGTCCCGATGAAGGAGGCGAACAACACCACGCTGAACAACGCGATGGAAACAACCAACGAAAGCTCATACTCCCGAAACAACAGGATATTTGCAACGAGCACGATGATAGAAAGAAAGACACCGTTTAATAACGCGACAAAGAAAACTTTCACCATTCTTTTCCAAAGACCATCGTCAACAAAATTCGGATTTGCAAGACTTTGAACGATGAGTGATGACGATTGAATGCCAACATTTCCTCCGGTCGCTTGTATCAAGGGAACAAAAAATGCAATTGCAGTGAGCGTCATCAGCTGAGCTTCGAACAATCCCATAAACTTCGCATTCATCAGCCCGCCTACAATTCCGATCAACAGCCATGGTAGACGCGCACGGGTGTTTCGCCATACGCTATCATCTTCCTCCACGTCTTCACTAATACCGGTCATGAGATTGCGCTCCTCCTCGGCTTGTTCGGTGATCACATCGACAACGTCATCGATCGTGATCCGTCCTACCAGCTGACCCTGCACATTGATTACCGGGATCGATTCGAAATCGTAACGTTTCATGATCTCGGCCACTTCGCGATCTTCCATATAAGTTTCAACCGCGATGATATCTTTCTCGCAGATATCACCAACCACTGTTCGCGCATCTGAAATGATCAGGTCCTGGAGAGCAACTCGTCCGATCAATTTGTCTTGATCGTCAACCACGTATACCGCGTAGAACTTCGAAACATTTTCAGCTTGCTTGCGAATTTCATCGATGCATTGCACGACCGTCCAGTGTTGCTGCGCCTTCATCAATTCCTTCGCCATCAAACCACCGGCTACGTTCTCCTCATAGCGAAGAAGTTCAGTAACCTGCGCTTTGAGTTCGGCATCAAGTCCCGACAGAACTTCTTCACGTTCTTTTACCGGCAGTTCGTGAAGAATATCAGCGGTATCATCGGATGCGATCTGATTGAGAAAAGCGGAAATTTCCGATGGTTGATAAACTTTCAGGAAATTCTTTCGGGTGTCACCGTCCAGATCGCTGATGATCTCTGCCTGCAGCTCGATCGGAAGAATATCCATTACATATTTGGATTCTTCCGGGCTGAATTCGTAAAGAAGTTGTGTGATGTCGGCAGCCTTTACACCTTCGAGGCTTGCACGGATAAAGGAAGTATCGCGAGCATCGAGCGCCTCCTGAAATCGATCCCGAAATTCTTTGGTCAATTCAAATTCAACGATGGGTTCCGCCACGATGCTGCTCGATTAAACTCGTCAATGAAATAAAGTCGTCAACCGAGAGCTGCTCGGCTCGTTTGTCCATGATGGGAAGGGCGGCAACTTCGGCAGCCAAATTTAGATTTTTTAGTGCGTTGCGCAAGGTCTTGCGTCTCATATTGAATCCTTGTTTAACGACCTGCTTAAAAAGTTGTTCGTCACACGCTAGCTTTCTGCGATTGTTCCGCGTCAGCCTGATCACGGCCGACATTACTTTCGGTGGAGGCGTGAATGCGCCAGGCGGAACCTTGAACAAATACTCAATATCATAATAAGCCTGAAGCAAGACGCTGAGGATACCGTATGTTTTATTGCCGTGCTCTTCTGCAATGCGATCGGCAACTTCTTTTTGCAGCATACAAACTACCTGCTCGACACGATCGCGATGATCGAGTACTTTGAAAAAGATCTGTGAAGAAATGTTGTAAGGGAAGTTGCCGATGATCGAGAATGCAGATGTAAAAATTTGCGAAAGATCGAGCTCGAGGAAATCACCCGAAATGATCCGGCCCTCAAGTGCCGGATAATTCTTTGCGAGATAAGCAACAGACTCGCGGTCGATCTCCACCACTTGGAGATTGATTTCGGGATCTATAGCAAGGTGTTTCGTGAGTACGCCCATTCCCGGACCGATCTCCAGCACGTCTGTCACCGGAGTTTTCTTTCGAAGACCATCGACAATTCGCCTCGCTGCATTTTGATCGTGCAGAAAATGCTGACCCAGTGACTTCTTCGGCCTTACTTTATCGGAACGGTTATCTTTCATCGGCCTCAATTTCAACCGTCCAACGCGCGAATCCAAAAAATCATCATATTTTCGTTAATTCGCACTCAACAAAAAAAATTTCATGACGCACCAGAAACCACGGATCGGCATCACACTCGGAGACCTAAACGGCATCGGACCAGAAGTTGTCATCAAGGCACTTGCTGACAACCGGTTGATGAACCTGATGACACCGGTGATTTATGGCTCGGCCAAAGTCATGTCATTTTACAAAAAGCTCCTTAACATTGAGGAACTCAACTACAGCCAGGTGCGCGCGAAAGGGCAACTCACGCATAAGCACATCAACGTAGTCAATTGTTGGGACGAATCGCTAGAAGTCATGCCGGGGAAACCTACGCCCGAAGGCGGAAAGGCAGCACTCACAGCGCTTCGCTCGGCATGCGATGATTTGAAAGAAGGTCATCTCGATGCGCTTGTTACTGGACCCATCGATAAGAAAAATGTTCACAGCGAAGAATTTCCTTTTAAAGGCCATACAGAATTTCTCACGAAGCATTTCGGTGCACAAGACAGCCTGATGTTCATGGTGAGCGAAAATCTCCGCATCGGAGTCGTTACGGAACACGTGCCGGTTTCACAGGTAGCAGCGCTGGTCACGAAAGAACGGATCGAGGCGAAACTGAACCTGATGACGAACTCCCTGAAAAAAGATTTCGGGATTGCAAAACCACGCATCGCCATTCTCGGCCTTAATCCGCACGCGGGTGATAATGGGCTGATCGGACAGGAAGATGAACAGATCATCAAGCCACTCGTCAACGATCAACGAAACAAAGGGAGATTTGTATTCGGGCCGTTTCCTGCGGATGGATTCTTCGGCATGGCGCAATACCTCAAGTACGATGGAGTTCTTGCCATGTATCATGATCAGGGATTGATTCCGTTCAAGTCGATTGCCTTTGAATCCGGTGTGAATTTTACGGCCGGGCTACCAATCGTTCGGACGAGCCCTGATCATGGAACAGCTTTCGCGATAGCAGGAAAAAACCAGGCGAATGAAAGTTCAGTGCGCGAGGCCATATATCGGGCTGCAGACATTTTCAGGCTGCGGACTGAACCACCTGTAGAAAAATAACCTTTATTG
>CBHROW010000151.1:0-12295 GCA_966080355.1 uncultured Chryseosolibacter sp. | reverse complement strand
ATTTTAGCCTCACATTTCGACATTAAATTGGCCAAGGTGGCCACCCTGAACAACACCAATAAAAAATTGTACACCGACTCTAAAAATTTTAACGACTACTTCGGCAACGTACACGCAGATTTTTACAGCAAGCTCTCTAATTTAAGATCAGACCTGACCATCCATGAAAAACGGATCTGTGCATTGATAAGACTGAATTTGACCAATCGCGAAATGGCAACGCTGCTCAATATTGAGCCGAGGAGCGTGATTATGCTGAAATACCGAATAAAGAAAAAACTCCAGATCACGGAAGCCGAAGCGCTTGAAGTGGCTATTCAAAAACTTTGAGGAGGGTCGCATGAGGTATCATTGTCGAACTAAAGATAATGGTAGCATGCTTAAAATTTTGAATGGTTTACAATGCCCTGAATGTTTGAGATCATTTAATGCATCGAACGATCGCGCTCAAATAAAACGCAATAAAATATAGATTTGAGGTAAACTTTTATTTACCTTTGTTTGTTCCATTTTACAGCCAGGATGCTCTTGAATTTGAAGTTAGATTTATGGCTAAATGTTCAGAGGTCCTGCGTTTGCTCAAGCGCGATGGTTGGTTTATTGATCGCATGGGAAAAGGTTCACACTTGGTGCTGAAACATCCCACGAAGGAGGCTTGATTTCGTTTCCTGATCATGGCTCCGCGGAAATGGCTACTGGAACAATGCTCAAAATTTTGAAAGAAGCTGGTTTAAGATAATGTTGTATGCAGAGACAGATTAAGATCAAGGTTGAACGAACGAGAACTGGATTTTCAGCTTATTCAGAAAAATATCCCGCATTCACCACGGGCAAAAATTCTACCGAGCTAATCACCAATATGGTCGACTCTCTCAATACCTATTTTGAAGCCGCGGAAGGTACGCGTAAACGAATTAAAGCGAAGGATCTCACTTTTGAAATTGACGTATCAAGTGTATTCGAGGTTTTTCCGATCAACGTGCGCGCATTGTCTGAAAAAATAGGAATGAACCATACGTTATTATCACAATATGCAACGGGAAGAAAGCGACCATCACCCAAACAAACTGCGAGGATCTTGAATGGCATCCACGAAATTGGACGAGAACTGACCGAGATCACATTGCGCGTTTAGCAAACTACCCATCGGCAGCTCAGACACATTCCACCTTCGCACAAATCATGTTTTATCGAAGAATAGTATCCGTAGATGCCGTAATGCAAAAAATGCTTTTGAACAGGGTTAGCTCTTCCAAAGTTGTAGGTCCATTCGAGGAAGAGTTTTCGCGTTTCACGCCCCTTCTTGGATAACTTCACAACCGCTGAAGAAAAAGGCAAGTGATCCGTCTTGATCGCACTTAAATTCAGTTAGGCAAATTCATTATCTTGGTAGATGCACACCCTGGCTTCTACCGACTACATCGTCTTCCTCTTTTATTTTTTGCTGGTTACTTTCTATGGAATTTTTGTCTACCAGCGAAAGCGCGTCAAACAGATCGACTCGAAAGATTTTTTTCTTGCCGAAGGATCGCTGACGTGGTGGGCTATCGGGGCATCGCTCATTGCCTCGAATATTTCGGCCGAACATTTTATCGGCATGTCAGGATCGGGCTTCGCACTCGGACTCGCCATCTCAACTTACGAGTGGATGGCCGCTGCAACACTCATTATTGTGGCGATATTTTTCGTGCCAATCTATCTCAAGAACAAGATCTACACCATGCCGCAATTTCTTGCCACACGCTACAATGATACCGTAAGCACCATCATGGCTGTATTCTGGCTGCTCGTTTACGTGTTCATTAACCTCACCTCGATCATTTACCTTGGCGCGCTTGCCATCAACGCCATCACGGGGATTTCTTTTGTCGCGTGTATTATCGGACTTGCAATTTTTGCAATCATCGTAACGCTGGGAGGCATGAAAGTGATCGGCTACACGGATGTAGTACAGGTTGCCGTTCTCATTATCGGTGGACTGGTGGCAACGTACATGGCTTTGCAACTTGTTTCACAAAGCTTCGGCTTTGGTGCCGATGTCTTCAAAGGGTTTTCTCTCATCGCCCAACGAGCGCCAACACACTTTCACATGATCTTCTCCCAGGACCATCCGTACTATAAAGATCTCCCCGGGCTCTCCGTACTCATTGGTGGCATGTGGATCAACAACCTGAACTATTGGGGATGCAATCAATATATCATTCAACGCGCGCTCGGAGCCGACCTGAAAACTGCGCGCACGGGAATTCTATTCGCTGCGTTTCTCAAACTCCTTATTCCGGTCATCGCTGTGATACCAGGCATTGCAGCCTATGTGTTGTATCAGCAAGGCTTGTTTCAAACTGAAATGGTGAACGAGGCTGGTGTGCTCAAGCCCGATCACGCCTATCCAACGCTGCTCAATCTTTTGCCAATCGGACTCAAAGGACTTGCCTTTGCAGCACTTACTGCAGCCATCGTGGCATCGCTTGCCGGAAAAGCCAATAGCATTGCCACAATCTTTTCACTCGATATCTATAAAAAATTCTTCAACAAAGCCGCCAACGAGAAAACGCTGGTGAAAACGGGGCGATGGGCTGTGGTCATTTCCATGGGTTTGGCGTGTTTGGTAGCACCCATGTTGCGCGCGCTGGACCAGGCATATCAATTCATTCAGGAGTATGTCGGTTTCATATCGCCTGGCGTGCTCGCGGTCTTTCTTCTCGGATTATTCTGGAAACGAACAACAACAGCCGCTGCGCTGACCGCGACCTTACTTACTATTCCGCTGTCGGCCATACTCAAGTTTCTTCCAGTTTGGACAAACGGAGCGTTCCCGGATTATCCATTTCTCGACCGGATGACAATAGTCTTTGTCTTCATTTTGCTCGTCATGACCATCATGAGCCTGGCAGAATCAAAACACAACGAAATGATCCGCATTGACAGATCCATGTTCAGGTGTACGCCACAATTCGCTATCGGCTCTGTTTTCATCCTCGGAATTCTCACCGCGCTTTACACGATTTATTGGTAAGATATTTTTGTAACTTACATGGCTTAATTCGTCACGCAATGGAAAACAAGTCGCAGAATAATCCGCTAACCAGCTTGGATCAATGGGAAGATGATGTGCTGAAGCGCTATCCCGAGCCTGAGACCAAAGCAAAAGAAGACTATCGCAACTATAACGAGCCCGCACGCGATACTGTCCGCGAGTTCTACCGGCTCAATCATACTTATCAGTCGTTTGATTTTGTTCAGCAGAAAAAAAACGATTTCCTGAAGTTCAACCGGAAAAAGCTGAAGGTTTGGGATGCTATGGAATTCCTCAACACGCTTGTCGATGATTCCGATCCTGACATAGAGCTCGATCAACTCCAGCATCTGCTTCAGACTGGTGAAGCCATTCGCAGAGACGGCCATCCCGATTGGTTTGTACTCACGGGTTTTATCCACGACATGGGTAAAGTGCTTTGCCTTTTTGGCGAGCCTCAATGGGCTGTTGTTGGTGATACGTTCCCGGTTGGCTGCAAGCACTCCGATAAGATCGTGTATCCTGAATTTTTCAAAAATAATCCCGACTACAACGATCCGCGCTACAACACAACGTATGGAATATACGAGCACGGTTGCGGTCTGCGAAATGTAACCATGTCGTGGGGACACGATGAGTACCTCTACCAGATCACAAAAGATTTTCTGCCCGAGCCTGCCTTGTACATGATCCGTTATCACTCGTTCTATGCGCAACATCGCGAGAATGCCTACAACCATCTCCTCGATGATCACGATCGCGCTATGTTTGAATGGGTGAGGAAGTTCAACCCTTATGATCTTTATTCGAAAAGCCCGGTGCCTCCGAATGTAAAAGAGCTTCGTCCTTATTACGAAGATCTTATCGCCAAGTACCTGCCAGAACACGTTTGCCTGTAATGTCTGAGTTCGCTCTTGTTTCTTACGAACCGAAGCACCAGCCGGCATTTAAGGCACTCAATCTCGAGTGGCTCGTTGAATTTAAACTTCTCGAAGATCGTGATCTCATTGCGCTTGATAACCCGCAATCGATCCTTGACGATGGTGGTGTTATTTTCATTGCGTTGTCAGGTGATGATGTTGTCGGCTCATCAGCAGTGATCATCGACCACGGACAATATGAGCTTGCAAAAATGGCGGTCGCAAAATCGCATCGCGGAAAAGGCCTCAGCAAGATGCTCCTGAAAAAGTGCATTCAGTTCGCGACAAAAGATGGCGCTGAAAAAATCATTCTTTATTCCAATCATCAGCTCACAACTGCCATTGAGCTCTACGAGAAATCCGGATTCAAACATATCGCGCTTGAAAATTCCCCTTTCGCTACAGCCGATGTTAAGATGGAGCTGCGGCTGAAATAGCACTAGCTCTATTCATGTCTAAAAAAATCTATTCACACGTCCATTTATGTTGCCTGTAGGTCAACGCTGGTGACGTCCGTCATTCTCGCGGATAAATTCCGGAAAATAAAAATCCTGGTAATTATGAGAAGACTAAAATGGATCGTGCTTGCCATTGTCGTGGCGTGTTCCTCCGATGATGACGTGGTGAGCAAGGAAGAATTTGAAGCGAAAGTTGTGGAACAGATGGAAGGGAATGCAATCGTTTTGGATGACGCCTTCAAGCGCACAGCAGAACTTATACAAGCGCTCGATGTCGAAGCAATAAAAGCGCAGGTAAACTCGCGTGATGGATTTATCAATTACATGCTGGACAAAACCAAGCTTGTTTTTGAGGAGGCTGTCAAGGAATCGAGACCAACCATTCACATTGAATCCTGGTCGTTTGGCGCGAGCAATCCCACATTGTACATTTTCAAACCATACCTTGACCTTATTCCGAAAGGCATTGAAGGACCTAATCCCGGAACAGGCGCAGTCGATAAATTTTCACAGGCATTGGACGATGAGCTTGATCGAAAAGGGCCGCAGGGCCAGATATTTATCCAGAGCTATAGCTCGGCAATAACAAACGCATTGGGCGGAGACAGGCCAACGGAAACGCTTTCTCTCGGTTACACCAGGGTTCGGTTCATGAAGCGCCAGATCGAATCACTGATCATGGAAAATCCAGATACAGATGATCTCAATGCCGCTATTGACGAATTCGTATCTGACAACCCTGATCTAAAACTTCTTGTGGGCATGTTGTTTCCGGCTATCAGCGGTGTGCGGGAAAGTTCCGGCACTTCTTCTTCCAGCCACTTTTCCGGATTAACCAAAGTGGGCTGCGGAACGCTCACATTATCGCAAGTGCAGACGTTCAGGCGTGCAGCGTTTTTAGGTGGTGTATCCGTTGCCGTCAGTGATGTGTATGAGGCATCTGATGAAAATTACGCTTCGATCTTCCCTCAAAGTAAAATGTATGAAGCATTGATGGTGCTCACGTTTGCCCTTACGTATGATAAATAAGACAACTCCGAAGACATCCAGCGTGAAGGCTTTATGTTGTCAAAGTATCCTGGCGTGTTTGCTTGCATGGTCTGGTTGCCAGGAAAGGTCGCATCCTGTGCCAACTGGAAGCGTAAAATTCTTTATTGATGGTAATGCTACAACGCAACTATTTATGATCAGATCATCAAGCGATGGAACCGAGTTACCGGTTTACGTAGCGTTACCCAGTCAACGGAATGGACCCAGCAGCGCGGTTGTGGTGTTTCATGGCTCGGGTGGCTCCTGGGATGATCAGGACACTAATGGTGACGGTATTGGCGATCTTTGCAACGTTGGCATGCCATCCAAACAAACCAAAGAATGGCGCGACTTACTAACCAACAATGGATTCGTTGCCGTGTTTGCCGATAGTTATTCTCCACGAGGTACTTGTGAGAACGAAGGCATCTGGAAAGATCCTCCGGCCAAATTCAAGATCAGCGGAACCTTCGTGCGCAACCGAGATGCCTATGATGTGCTCGAATTCATTCGCAGTCTCGGATGGTCCGAGGACCACAGTTTAGTAGTTGATCCGGAAAAAATTGGCATCATGGGATTTTCGGATGGCGGTACTTCCGTGATCTCCACCTTGTACGACTTCGCAGCAACTCCCTCCGGTTGGACCTGGAAGCAATCTTTTAATGGAGCGACATATACCAAAGAAATTCTCGCACCTCCTCATATAAAAGCTGAAGACGGCTTTAAAGCAGGAGTTGTGTTTTATCCTGGCGCATATCACAATGGCTATTACGGAAAACTTTGTGATGGACAAGGCATCTATCGATCATATTGTGATATTCAGTTTCACCTTGCGGAAGATGATGACCTCACCGCGAATACGTACTGTCTCATCAACACCATACAGCAGAATGGCGGAGGATCAGCAACCGTGTACGAGTACCAGGGAACCCAGCATGGCTTTGACGGAAACTCAACTCCACAAAGCAATGATGCCCGCGACCGCACGGTGAATTTCTTCAAATCAAAGTTGAAATAATTTAGAAGTGTACGTACGTCCTGATCAACTCTTTGTCAATGCCTTTTGCGCGCGCCTTCTTCGCTTGCCTTCGAAGAACAAATTCAAACACGCTCATGAGCCCCGGTAAATTACTCTCGCTGATATCGAATAGCCACGCGAGCGCAAGGTTATCCTTGGGAAATCCGTTCGGTTTACATTTACCATCGCGGGCCAGGCCGTAGCCAATTTGAAGAGACTGCTCAAATCCTTTGCTTGCAGGTGTGAGCTTCACAAGAAATTTACAAGACTTGCCACTGCGGTTTCGAAACAAGTGATTGATATTCGGAAACGCGGTGGCGCTTTCGCCAGGACTCAATTTTCTGACCTTCCCGTTGAGGCTCACCTGTACTTCGCCTTCCACTGCCGTAAATTCTTCGCTATACGTTTTGTGATAATGAAGGCCCACACCTCCACCATCGGCCAACTCCACCTCCACAAGTGTGTATTCACCTTTGGTATCATCGGAAGTTTTGAGAAAGGTTACATAGTCTTTCTGAATGGGATTGTAAATTTTTCGGGTTTGCATGGGTTTGGTATTGATCATTATATATACGAATGACCGCGCAGCGTTGGATCTCACGAACCGGAACCAGATATTTTAATTGTAACAATTCCCGAAAATCGTGTACATCCCGATAAGTAACGAGCGCGTTAATTCGCATATAAAACAATAACAAAATGAAAACTACAGCAATCAAATCAACTTGTTCATGTGATCCATGTCTTTGCGGACCTGAATGTGCATGTAACTAAAACGTTCAAACGGGCAGGTCTCACAGCCTGCCCCTAATTGAAAAAAGATATGCTATACGCATTCAACGCTGATGACGAACTGCGATCGCTGCCGGTCTTTAAAAGCATTCGTATGGAAGAATGTAACGAGATCGCACTGCTTTCGCAAGTCTCAAATACGAAAATCGAAGAGATCCGGAAACGGCTTGCGAATGACAACAAGGCATTTGTCGCATGGTATAATGAAACTCCGGCTGCATTTGGCTGGATGGCGATGGGAAAAGCCTTTATCGGAGAACTGAATCACGAGCTGATATTACCGCTCGGTCATCGTTATCTCTGGAACTTCAGAACATTGGAATCGTTTCGCGGAATGGGCATCTACCCGAGGCTTCTTCAGTATATTTTGACTGCTGAAAAAAATTCTGCGTCAAAATTCTGGATCCTTCACGCGCCTGAAAATCACGCATCAAAAAAAGGTATTGAAAAGGCTGGCTTTCGATTCGCAGGTCAAGTGTCTGTGGCTAATCTCGACATGGTTTTCACCGATTCCCAGGAAAATGACGCGCATGACTTAGGATTTATATCTTCTGACCAGGAGCAAGCCTCTTGTTGGATGTGTGCCAGTCCGTATTTATCTCATAAGAAAACCTCGTGCTGTTGTTCATCACAGGAAAGGATTTGTAACGAAAGGCTATTCGTCCCTGCCTAGATCTTCGCTCGCAAGAATTGGTTCGCTTTTTGTTTTAGTCAGAAAAATTTTCAACCCACAACATTATGAAATCGTTTTACATGGCCGCAGCGATGGCCATAGGTGTCTTTACATCATCGATCGCACAGGAATACAAGATCGTTACTACCGTTGAGTCAATCGTGCCGATGGGCATTGGACGGTCGCGCATGGTAGATCCTCAAACATCTGCCGACTACAAAGCCCTGACCACAGAGCGCACTGATGGAAAAAAATCATCACAGGGCGACATCAAACGCGATGATGTCAAGATCGACAACTTCGAAGAAACCAAATTACTCAACTTTTACAGCGCAGTGGGAATCAACTTTCAGAACATTGCCTCAAACGATGCCGTGGTCTCTTCCAAGCTCAATGACCTGGCTAAAGAAGGGTGGACGCTGGCCTTTGTAACGAGTGGTGTTGAAAGCGATGCTGGCGACAAAGACAACAATGGCATTTTCATCACGCGCTACGTTTTCAAACGCGATAAACCCGCAAGTGCGCCAGTAGGAAATTAGCCGGGCTATCGCGATTTGGATTGTTTATCTTATTCGGCATCTACGTCCATTTAAATTCTATTTCGAATCTGCCAGATGGTGAAGTGAACAATCTTTTGCTAGATTGCCCATGTGAGGCGCCTTGCAGCATCGGTTTTTCTATCAATAATCACGCTTAACGCGATGGCTGTATACGCGTTACTCGTGGTCAACCTTTGTATGAATTACAGAGCAGTCAGAAACTCCGTGCGATCGACTCCGCTCGACCAGTGTGAAGTTATCAGGGTCGACAAAGGGGCATTCGAAAACATGCTGATCGAAGAAAATGAAATGGAGATGGGCGGCAAAATGTATGACATTGTTCACATCAGTCGCGATAGCGATCAATACAATATCTATTGCCTGGCAGATCCTTACGAAGATCACTGGCTTGATCTCGTTGACGATCTTCTCCATCATTCCGAAAACGATCGGCAACAACTTCGCGTTGTCATGTTGTTTTGCGCCCCTAGTGTTGAACATTCAAACTTCAATCCATCGCTCGTTAACTCGTTTCAGTTGATTCAGAACTGCACACCATACGTTTCTACAATAAAAGAAATTACGCGTGCCATTAAATCGCCTCCACCGCGATCGTAGGTTTCTTTCCTGCCCACAATATTTCTTCCAATTCGAACTTCGTATTTAAATGAGGATTCTCTTTTGCATCCTGCTATTTGCAGTTGCAGACTCGCAGGTGCATGCACAATATGTATTACGTGGCATTGTTGCTGAGCGCGGCTCGCATAAACCCCTGGCAGGAGCCTCTTTGTTTTTGCCGGAGCTGCACCTCGCAACTGCGACCGACTCCCTTGGCAAGTTTTCTATCCACCTGAATCTGAACGCAAGAACGGTCTTGCAAGTAACGCACATCGGTTACGAGAATTTTTTCAGGTCGATCGATGCCCAAACCGAATTGCTCGCCATTGAAATGGTCCCGTCAGTGATCCAGATGAAGGAAGTCGCGATCATTGGTTCAACCATGCAGGCACCGGATGAAACATCTCATTCCACAACCCAGTTATCTGCCTCGGGGATAATCAACTCCGGAGCTTTAAGTATCAGCGATGCTGTCGCGAGAAGTCCCGGAGCGAGTCAGCTTACCACGGGTGTTGGAATTTCGAAGCCCGTCATTCGCGGACTCTCGGGCAATCGAATTCAGGTGAACGTCAACGGCCTCCGTTTCGACAACCAGCAGTGGCAAGACGAACATGGATTGGGCTTGAGCGATATCGGTGTAGACCGGATTGAAATTATCAAAGGGCCGTCTTCATTGCTATACGGATCAGATGCGCTTGGAGGCGTGTTGAACATCATCGATGAAAAACCTGCACCGCTAAACTCAACAGCGCGCGACCTCACGGCAAAAGTCTTCAGCAACACCTATGGTCTCTCATTGAACTATGGCTCAAAAACTACGAAGAACAACCGCTGGAAAACCGTTCGACTGGGTTTCGACAACCACGCAGACTATAGCGATGGGCACAACGACCGCGTGCTCAATTCTCGTTTCGCTTCATACAATCTGAAAGCGTCATGGGGTAAGACAAAAGCGCATGGCGTGAGGGTGTCAACATTGAGCGCTTCGTTCAGCGAATTCGGTTTTGTATTCGATTCGCTTTCGCGGAAAGGGCGCGATGGACGACTCAGCCGATCTTATGATGGCCCTCATCACCTTGTGGGTTTTATTCAGGGCGGACACGAGCAAACATTCAGCCGCGGTTCGACCAAATTCAAGATCAACAGTGGCATTACTACCAATTTGCGCATGGAAGATGAAGGCGGAGGCGGAATCAGCTTGAGTATGCTTCTGAACACGGCTAGCATCAACGCACTTGCAAGCCGACCGTTGGGTGCGTTTAGTGAATGGAAGTATGGCGTCAGCGCGATGATACAAACGAACACGAACTTCGGTGGAAGAATTATCATTCCCGATGCAATTACCGGTGAAGGTGGTATTTTTTCATTGTATAAATTCAATCGAAACAAATGGTTGCTGGAAGCAGGTCTTCGCTACGATCGAAAGTTCATTGGCACATTTGCAACCGCGAGTCTGAACGTAGTTGGAAATCAAAGCCCAACGGAAGAAGTCCTGCCGTTCAACAGGAGTTACAATGCGATGAACAGTTCGGTCGGTCTCGTGTACCGGGTCACAAGTGAACTAAGCTTCAAAGGCAATGCCTCCACAGGCTATCGACCGGGGAATCTTGCCGAGCTTTCAAGCAATGGTCTTCATGAAGGATCGTTGCGATGGGAAATTGGTTTGCCAGACGCCCGGCTCGAGCGAAATCTCAATCTGGAGGGTTCAATCAATTACTCTTCGCCACGATTGAGCTCGTCTGTTTCCATTTACAGGAATCGCTTCAGTAATTTCTTTTACCTGGCTCCAACCGGTCAGGAGTATTTCGGTTTTTTCGTCTACCATTTTGAACAAAGTGATGCTACCCTTCAAGGTGGTGAGATTTCAGCTACATGGAATGCGCTCGGAAAATGGCTGGAATTTGCATCGTCTTATAGTTTTATTTCCGCCCGAAAAGATGGCGGAAGTTCCTTGCCATTCATACCGGCAAATAAGTTTTCAGCAGATGTCAGCGTTCACGGTGAATCCCTCGGGCGAATTGCAGGCCCTGTCGTGCGAATGGGCGGAGTTTATGTTTTCGATCAAAATCATCCGGCAGCATTTGAAACACCAACCGCATCTTATTTCCTGTTGAACGCGAGTGCGTCAGGCAACATGCACAACACTTCGCTGACGCTCGCGCTCACCAATTTACTCAATCGATACTATTACGACCACCTGTCGCGCTTCAAGTATTATGGCATCGGCAACATGGGTCGAATGATTGTTCTCACTTTAAATCACAAATTCTAATCTGAAACACTTTATGACAAAAATCAAATCATTGATCGCTCTTTGCTTTGTGGCATTCGCACTTGTCCTCCCTGGATGCGATCCTCATAAACCACCAAAGCTGGTCTTCAAAACAGACACTGGATATACTTCTTCGGATGCAACCGTATCAGCGGGCACAACGATAAAAGTAGGAATCATCGCGGATAAAACGGAAGATGAGCTGAAACGATACAACATCAGCTATTCTTTCGATGGTACTACGAGTACAACAACGAAAGAATCATTCAACCTGACGGCAAGCGAAGAAAAGCATTATGAGAAAGATTATGAATTCACAGTTCGCAATCAGGCCGGTGTTGAGAAATGGTACTTCACCGTTACAGACAAAGACGGGAACATTGCGCAGCTGACGTTGAACCTGACAGTTAATTGAGAAGAAAGCTAAAAGCCGAAAGCTGAAGGCTGAAAGCTTAATGCTGTCGGTTTAAGGTGATTGTCCTTAGCATAGTTTATAAATAAAAAGACATTCAATCCTGATTTGCGTTTTCTGAGTTCATTATCGGAGAATGGCTCATCGTGAGAACTCAAGAACCCCTAGACATTAGCCTTCAGCTTTTAGCTTTCAGCTCTTTCAAGCTGCTCTCTTCGATTTTTTCGACTTCCCTTGCGGCTTCACCATTGGGAACATCAGGTGCGTATACATCAAATGCACTTTAACCACGCGCTCGATGTCGGCAATCTTGATCATGGTTGTGTGAAGTTTTTCACCATTCCACGTGTATGGTTTGAGGATCACTTCAGTCTTGCCGATTACTTTTTCAACTGTGGCGATGATGGGCTTATCAAAGCCTTTTACTTTCATTTTAAGTACCGTGAGGTCACGTTCACTTTCGCGCAGCTCATGGAATAATTCTAACTCACTCATTCGAACTCCTTATCAATTCCAACGTTAAACTTTAAAAAATAATGCCCGGAAGG
>CBHROW010000150.1:0-12506 GCA_966080355.1 uncultured Chryseosolibacter sp. | reverse complement strand
TGGGAAGGTGCCCCGGTGATTCAATTGTCAACTAACGATCCCGAGCGTGAACTGATTCAAGGTGTCCGGATGCCGGGAAGGTGACGCTGTCATTCGATCGTCAACTAATTAATCTAGGCGCGAACTACTTGAGTGCCGGATTTCCTGCACAGCAGTCTCCAGAACAAGCAGCTAACATGGTGTCGAGACAGATCAATTGAAACTACACTTTACTTGATAACACATTAATCGCCCTGCGCTTCCATTGCTGCGTAGCTCGATGCTCCGCGCTTCACTTGCCTCCGCACTTTGATTGGGTAGCTTATCTTCGTGCCTTCTGCAAGATATTTCGAGGTACAAATCATCATGGCACGAAACGCTCACCCCTAATCCATTTGAGGTGTGGATTGATCCGACTTCGAAAAGCCGAAATTCCGGTTTCTCGGCCAACCGGCATCTTATCACTTCACTTGTGCATCGCTGTTCGGAACTATACCTTTGCCTTTCACCAAGAACCCAGCACCCAGCACCTTGAGCCAACATTTTACAAGCGGAGAACCAACATCAATCAACTCCTACGCACAAGCGGTAGAATACCTGTACACCAACCTCCCCATGTTCCAACGCATTGGGGCCGCTGCGTTCAAGAAAGATCTGACCAACACCATTCGTCTTTCAGAGAAACTCGGAGATCCTCATCACAAATTCAAAAGCATTCACATCGCGGGCACAAACGGCAAAGGCAGCACATCGCACATGCTTGCATCAATACTTCAGGAAGCTGGCTACAAAACCGGATTGTATACTTCTCCTCACTTGAAATCCTTTACCGAACGTATTCGTGTGAATGGAAATGAAGTGTCGCAAAAATTTGTGGTTGATTTTGTGAATCGAATTCGTCCGGCTATCGAAGAAATTAGGCCCTCATTTTTTGAAATTACCGTAGTGATGGCGTTTGAATATTTTGTGGAACAAGGGGTCGATGTAGCCGTGATCGAGACAGGGCTCGGAGGCAGGCTCGATTCCACGAATGTGATAACACCGGTGTTGTCGGTGATCACGAATATCGGATGGGATCACAAAGATATTCTCGGTGACACGCTCGAAAAAATTGCAGGAGAGAAGGCTGGCATCATCAAGAAAAATATTCCGGTTGTGATCAGTCAAAGGCAGCGCGACATCGAGAACGTGTTTATTGAAAAATCTAAAACCGAAAATGCCGAGTTGTCATTTGCTTCTGATCGTTATAAAGTATTTAGAAAAAATGATCGTGCAGGTATAACCGTTGAGAGCGATGGGCGCGTCCTGTTTGCCGACATCGACCTGCCCTTGAAGGGGAACTATCAGTTTGCGAATGTTCCGGGTGTTTTGAGATCCACTGAGATACTTAACAGCAATGGTTTTGATTTATCGCTCGCGCAGATCAAGTCGGGGCTCGAGAAGGTGATCATCAATACACGGTTGAAAGGGCGTTGGCAGATCCTGGGTGCGAAGCCTTTGATGATCTGTGATACAGGGCATAACATCGATGGCATTACGGCAATCGTTCGGCAGATCGAAACCCTTGAATTTGAAAAGCTTCATTTCGTGTTCGGTGTTGTGAAAGACAAAGCTGTAGCCGACATACTTCAGGCGTTGCCGCACCGGGCAACCTACTATTTCTGCCAGGCTAAATTGCCGCGCGCGCTCGAAGCCTCTGTTTTGGCCGAGAAAGCTTCTCACTGCGGGTTACATGGCGTAGTTGTGCCGGATGTAAACGAGGCTAAAGCGATGGCGCTAAAAAATGCCTCTGAAAATGACCTGATATTCATTGGAGGAAGTACTTTTGTAGTTGCAGAACTGGACGAACTATAACCAACCCCATTGTGAAACGAAAGCAGGAGCGTTTTAAGATCATCGAGGAACGCGAGAACGTCATCGAACCGACCAAGCCGCTTTATCAATCCATCAAAGGCCAGTGGAGGGCAGCATATTTCAGGAACGATTCTCCGATCACCTTGGAGCTCGCTTGCGGAAGAGGCGAGTATACGATCGGGCTTGCCAAGTTATTCAATGAAAAGAATTTTATCGGTGTTGATATAAAGGGTGAGCGCATCTGGAAGGGAAGCACATGGGCGGAAGAAGCGAAGTTGAACAATGTCGCTTTCCTCCGAACGCAAATTCTGATGATCGAGAATTTCTTTATGCCCGGTGAAGTCGATGAGATATGGCTTACATTTCCCGACCCGCGTCCGAGAAAGCGCGATATCAAACGAAGACTTACAAGCCCAAGATTTATCGAGATGTATAAAAAACTCGCGAAACCCGGGAGCTACATTCGTCTCAAGACTGATAACACTAAACTGTACGAATACACGGTGGAAGAAATGCAGAATCGCAACGACATCACCGACTTCAAATTCACTGATGACGTCTATAACTCTGAGCTGCGGCCGGAATGTTTCGACATCCGCACGCGCTTCGAAGAAGAATTCGCAGGCAAAGGAGAAAAGATCAAATATTTGCGCTTTCGCTTTAAAGACTAAACCTCATAACTAGATATGGAAACCAACTTCGACCTTGAAGAAAGATTTTTGCAGGCCGACCAGCTTATTGCCGACAACAAGCTGAGCGAAGCCGCCAAAATGCTTGAAGCGATCCTCGAGGAAGCGCCTGATTTCGGTAAAGCACATAATCACATGGGCTGGTTGTTCGAAACGAAGTTCAAAAACTTTCAACGTGCCGAAGAACATTACAGGCTCGCGTTGAAGTTTTCATCCGACTATACAGCAGCTTACTATAACTACTGCTACCTGCTCTCATCGCTCCGGAAATTTGACGACCTTGAAAAGCTGCTGGAGCGTGCTATCGCAGTTTCTGGCATCAGCTACGCGACTATCTACAATGAGTATGGATTGATGCGCGAGATGCAAGGCCTGCTCGATGATGCCATTCACTATTTCAGACTGCACATCAAAAACTCGTTCGATGCCAAGACCATCGAAACAGCCGCTGAGTCGATCAAACGCTGCCAAAGAAAAAAAGAACTTCTCAATGAGTGACTCGGAAATTTGACGCGCGTGCCCCTTCGTTCCGACTGGAGAATCAGGCATTGGTCGTTAGGCATTGGGCATTAGGAATCATGTGCTCGGGTTTGTTGAGCAGTCGATATTCAGCAAGAGTTGGATTTTTAAGCCGCGATCGAAGAGATCAGTAGCCCGCGCCTTTAGGCCGGGGTTAGTAATTATAGCGAAGTCTGCGGCTTCTGCTGAATGGATCGGGCGCCATCTCTTTCAAGCCGCGAAACAAGAAAAGCTGTGTACATGGCGATGTAAATCAGCTGGTGAAATACAAAATTCAATCGGCATCTAACGCTTCAAGAATCTCAGAAAGATCTCCGTAGTCTTTAAACCCAGGTCGCACTTCTGCCGATCCACTCAGTGCAATGCCGGCTACAGCAGGATGGGAGAGAAGGTCAGGAATTGTTTTCGCTGACGAGGCTTTTATAAGGGCGTGCTCGACCGAGTCGACATTGTTTTCATCGGTAAGCGCAAACGCTATTTGTTTGTCGTCAATCGTTCTGTTCGTATTGACAATGCATGGCAACGCGAGTTGATCTTTAAATCTAGCGAACTCGCTTTCACTGAGTTCGAAATAATCCGGAGCATAATTCTCAATAATGCCAGGCAACTCATCCGCGGAAGCGATGCCATAGATCTCTGCCACCACTTTGGGTCCCGAAACCCAGCCTCTGATCTCCTGAAAAAGTTTGGGAGAAATGTAATTTTCTTCGCCTTCGATGACCTGGAACCCCAGCATATCTACACCCATCCCTGCGCAATAGCGCGCATCGCTGAGATTTGATATATTACCAACTTTTACTACCGTCTTCAGTGGCATGTTTTTGATAGTGAGAAAGAATATTTTTGTACAAACACCGTTGAAATTCGGTGCGGAGTTAGTGAAAAGACAGTAATCGGTGAAGTTTTTCAGCAAATATTTACTCCTGCTCTTGGCACTCCTCGTAGGATGCAAGGAAGATCATTTTTCGCCCCGTGAGATCGGCCTGCGTTATTATCCGGTGCAAAAAGGGATGACCTGGACTTACCATGTGGATGAAACGGTTTATTCGGAAGTGAAGGCCCCGGAGGAACTGCACTACCAGCTTCGCGTGGAAGTTGCAGACTCGTCACAAAACCCGGACGGCACATATTCTTATATACTTTACCGCTACACCCGCGACAGCGAATCAGATGCATGGACCTCGCTCGACACCTGGACAGCCCGCAAGAACGATCGGGAGCTCGTGGTGACAGAGGGAACAACATCGTATCTCAAGCTTGTGTTTCCTTTGCGTAAAGGAAATTCGTGGGACGGAAATCTCTACAACGACAACGGTGCTGACGACTACCGTTTGGACATCTTGAATGCACCGTATGAAATTAGCGGAACAACTTTTGAACACAGTCTCACCGTTGAACAGGAAAACAATGACGACTTCATTGTGTTTCTCGATCAACGTAAAGAAGTTTATGCAGAAGATGTCGGATTGATCTACAGCGAAACTACGCAACTCGAATACTGTACGGCAGAGAATTGTATCGGTCAGCAAAAAATACAGTCCGGGCTCGTGCGAAAGCAATCTTTGATCGACTATGCGAATTAGATACCATATCGTTTTTTGTTTGATGAGTGTGATGGCCATTGCTGCACATGCTCAGGAGAACAGATATATGGTTTTTTTTAAGGATAAGCTTGGAAATAATTTCAGCATCGATCAGCCGCAGCAATTCCTTTCACAAAAATCCATTGATCGCAGGCTTCGTCAGGGCATCGATATTGAAGCGCGGGATCTTCCCGTGAACGCTGCGTATGTGAACACCGTAAAGATCACAGGCGCAAATACATTCTTCACAACGAAATGGATGAATGGCGTGTTGGTTCAATGCGATCCGACAATTATTTCTGCGGTTGAAGCGCTTGAGTTCGTTGATCACGTTGAATTTGTTGCCCCTCAACAGCGGCTCACAACGGGTGGGAGGAAGAAAGGCCTGTTCCGGAAACTCAATGTTCATCTCGGTGTGCGGACCCAAACCCAATTGCAAATGCTCGGTATTGGCGAGATGCATGCCGATGGTTACGAAGGCCAGGGGGTGACCATCGCGATGTTCGATGGAGGATTCCCCGGTGTTAACACCTCGACACCCTTTCAGAAAATTTTTCAGAACGGACAATACGATGCAGTGCTTTCACACGACTTCGTCAGGAATACTAAAAATGTTTTCCAATATGACGATCACGGCACACAGGTATTTTCCGTGATCGCAGCAAACGTAGCAGACGATTTCACCGGTGGAGCTTCCGAAGCAAACTTTCAGCTCTACGTTACCGAAGATTCATTTTCGGAGTATCGGATCGAAGAATACAACTGGCTTTTCGCAGCTGAACGTGCGGATAGCGCTGGTGTTGATATCATCTCTTCATCGCTCGGTTATTACGATTTTGATATGAGTGCGATGAATTACACCAAAGCGCAAATGGATGGCAAGACTGCAGTGGTTACCAAGGCTGCACAGTGGGCTACCGAAAGAGGCGTTGTTGTGGTAGTAAGTGCCGGCAACGAAGGTAACGTAGCCTCGTGGAAAATTGTGGCGGCACCAGCGGATGCAGTTGATGTTGTTGCTGTAGGCAACGTCAATGCACAAGGCAGTATCGCGTCATCGAGTTCGCGGGGTCCAACGGCAGATGGAAGGATCAAGCCTGATGTCGTTGCGTTGGGTACGGGTGTGGCGGTGATCCAGGAGAATGGAACTCCCGGAACGGCATCGGGTACCTCGCTTTCCACTCCGCTCATCACGAGCTTGATGGCTGGACTGTTGCAGAAATATCCGCAGTACTCGGCAAAGCAAATTATTGCTGCGGTAAAGTTGACAGCTTCGCGGGCGGCACATCCCGACATCAACTATGGCTACGGAATTCCCAACTACAAATCGATTTCAAATTACCTGGACAATCTTCAACCCTTCGATGTGTACCCGAATCCCACAACGGACACACTTGTAATCAGTGCGAGTGACCCTGATGAAACTCCAGCGGCAACTGTCGAAGTTTTATCGAATCTCGGCCAGCAGATCACGTTCGGCAACATTTCGTTCACGTGGGTTGATAATGTTTATCGCGCAGATCTCTCTGCACTGGCGCCAGGTGTTTATTATGTAAGAGTAACTTCCAATAATCAATTGTATACGTTCAGGGTGGTGAGGCGATAAGCGCTGAAGAGACACCTGATCGCGGCCAGCAGATATGTTTTGCTGACGTCCGGCCTGGAATCCATTCAAGCATTATTCGTTTCCTCACAATCCCTTCCGAAGCAGAATCAGCCACTCCACATTTGGCTCCCCTATGTTGTAAAAAACAATCGGATACGTTGTATCATACAACAGCTTTTCTATTTGAACTGCGGCTGTCGCGAATCATTATTGCGAAAATATTATCGCGACAGATGAAAAACCCGGACGCGCAGCCGAGCTCTTTGCTTTCTTGCAAACAAGGATTAAATACCGACTTCCAACGCCCTGCTGAATATTTTGATGTGATTCTTTGGTGTGACACAAATAGACAAACGAAAAAAAATGCCCTTCACAATCTTTTCAATGATATTGACGCTCTCACGCTAATACCCTACTTTTGTGGTGTCGGAGGACCAGACGGTCGTGACAAAAAAAGACCTCGTTGCACTTTTCCGGCAGACCTCGCTAGTTGGCTTAAGATCTATTCCTTTCGGAGCACGTGTTCGCAGCATGTTGAATACGCATGTCCCGAGTTTGAATTGCGTTTGATCCCGCCCGAGGCAATTCGGTTCCCCTAACGAAATGTGTTTATCATTTATTCAAAAACTACAACTATGATCAAAAATTTCATCGCGATGATGTTCATTGTTATGAGTACGCACGCAATTGCTCAGCAAGCCAATTACGATGTCACTGCTGGCAACGGCAATGGTTTGAGATTTTGGAGTGGTAACGATTCTTTCAAGATCCACATGGGGGTTGGTACGGAATATCAATATGGACCTGTAACTGACTACAGTATCAAGATGAATATGAACAACGATGCCACCCGTGGTTGGACGTGGGGCGTTTATGGTCAGACTCCGATTGCCGCGTTAAGTACAACGGGTAAGTTTAGCATAGCAGGAACATTTGAAACCGCGGGAAATATTTCGCTTCCGAATGCAAGTGGCGCGAAGTATCTCTATACGTGGAGCAATGGTGATAACAACTGGCGGATCGGTATGAATAATTCGCCTGGGTTCACACGGAGTATTGCAACATCGCATGTCCAATACGCAACTTACAGTACTGGCGCTGGTCAAGGTTTTGCTTTGGGGGTAAATGGAGGTGAGTCAAGCTTCGAGGTTCAGGGATCCAATCACCAAGCGTTTTTCAGAGGCAACGTGGGTGTCGGGCAGGCAAATCCATATTCACAATCGCGTCTCCATATCAAATCGCCCTCAGCGACCCCATGGGGATTGATCACAGAAGCCTCAGGCAATGGGAAAATAATTGGCCTCGGCCATGACGGCACGACAGGCTATATTTCTACAAGCTACCTTGACGCATCAGGCTATTCTCCGCTTAGTCTTCAAACCAGTAACACAAACAGACTATTCATAGCTGTGGATGGCAAGGTCGGCATAGGCACAAACGCGCCACAGAATAATTTTGAGGTACTAGGCTCTGGCCAGATACTTCGAAACACGATTGCAAGTGATTATACCTCGTTACGATTATACAACAATCAGAACAACCTTATGCGGGCATTGGAGATTGACTACTCAGGAAGTAGTTATGGCGGGACTCTGCTCAATTCCGGCCCGACTGGTGAAAGCGCCTCTATCGGAACAACTGGAGCCTATCCACTGGTCTTCGGTACATCCAACACCGCACGCATGACCATTACATCAGGGGGTAATGTTGGTGTGGGTACATATTCTCCTGACGAAAAACTCACCGTGAAAGGAAAAATTCACACCGAAGAAGTGCGTGTCGATCTCTCTGTTCCAGGGCCTGACTACGTCTTCGAAAAGGATTATGATCTGCAATCGCTCGAGGAGATCAAACAATACATCGAAGCAAACAAGCACCTTTCTGAAGTTCCATCTGCAAAAGAAATGGAAGAGAAGGGAATCAACGTGGGCGAGATGAATATGATCCTGCTGAAGAAGATCGAAGAGCTTACGCTGCATCTCATTGAACTCAAAGAGCAGAACGATGAGCTTTCAAAAAAATATGAACTTTTAATTCAGAAAAAATGAAGCAACAACTATTTGTGATCATTTTTATTGTTACAATCTCCTTTGCACATGGTCAACAGTGGACAGGTAACAACACCACAACAGATCCTATCTCTCGCACAGGATCGATTGGTCTTGGCATTTCGCCAGTCTACAAGCTTGATGTTTACGGACCAGCTAACGATTTTAAAGCAAGGTTTCAGGGACCTGATGGTTACATCACCATCGGCCCAGCCAATTCCGGTTGGGCTCACATTTACACTGATCGGCCCGCCTTCATTTTCAACCAGAGCGTTTGGAGCTTTCCAGGAGTATTTAGTTCGTTCAACACATCTGACCTTAGCTTGCAAACTAACGGAACTACACGGCTCACCATCTCAAATGCGACTGGGAATGTTGGTGTCGGGCAGGCAAATCCATATTCACAATCGCGTCTCCATATCAAATCGCCCTCAGCGACCCCATGGGGATTGATCACAGAAGCCTCAGGCAATGGGAAAATAATTGGCCTCGGCCATGACGGCACGACAGGCTATATTTCTACAAGCTACCTTGACGCATCAGGCTATTCTCCGCTTAGTCTTCAAACCAGTAACACAAACAGACTATTCATAGCTGTGGATGGCAAGGTCGGCATAGGCACAAACGCGCCACAGAATAATTTTGAGGTACTAGGCTCTGGCCAGATACTTCGAAACACGATTGCAAGTGATTATACCTCGTTACGATTATACAACAATCAGAACAACCTTATGCGGGCATTGGAGATTGACTACTCAGGAAGTAGTTATGGCGGGACTCTGCTCAATTCCGGCCCGACTGGTGAAAGCGCCTCTATCGGAACAACTGGAGCCTATCCACTGGTCTTCGGTACATCCAACACCGCACGCATGACCATTACATCAGGGGGTAATGTTGGTGTGGGTACATATTCTCCTGACGAAAAACTCACCGTAAAAGGAAAAATTCACACCGAAGAAGTTCGTGTCGATCTTTCTGTTCCAGCACCTGACTACGTTTTTGAAAAGGATTATGACCTCACGCCACTATCGCATATCGAAAAATTTATTCAAGCCAACAAACACTTGCCCGAAGTTCCATCAGCAAAACAAATGGAGCAGGATGGCGTGAACCTGAAAGAAATGAATATGATCCTGCTGAAAAAGATCGAGGAGCTCACCTTACACCTGATTGAAAAAGATAAAAAGCTCACAGAGGTTGAAAAACGGCTTGAGCAGCTGGAAGAGAAACTCAGGCAAAACTAAAGTTGAAGAAAATTGAAATTGACATTCTCACTTGAAGTGCACATGAAATATCAAAGACCCCTTAGCATGAGAGTTTTTATTCTTGCTATTTTCCTTTTATTGCTGAATGGCATGCAGGAGATACTCGCACAATGTACCGGTAATCTGGGCGGCAGCAACCCCGTGTGTCTCAACACGGCAACAAGTTATTTCCTGTACGGAGGCACATCCAACGGAGGTACGTTTTCAGCTGTCGATGTTTCCGGAAGCGCATCGGATCGTTCCATCAGTGGAAGTCAAATTACTTTCTATCACACCGGCTCGTATACAATTAACTTCCATACCGGTTGCGGAATTGTTGTTAAAGATATTACCGTACTCGGAGCACCAACCATGGGAAATCCAGCGGTTACACCTTCCTCACAATCGTTATGTCCGGGCCAGAGTCCCGTGGCGATCAGCGTTGGGTCATATTCAGGTTCTCCTTCGTGGGAAAAAAAGTCATTGAGCGATCCAGACTGGGTATCCGCCAATTATTATTCAAATCCATTGCCCGTAGCTTCTATCAGCAGTACCACAACTTACTCTTACCGCATGAAAGCCTCACAGTGTGGTTCCGATGTGTATTCCAATACTGCATTTGTAAGCGTAAACGCATCGCCAAGTGCAGCCAATGCGGGTCCCGATCAAACGTTATGTGCACAAGCGAGTGCCTTTCTTACGGGGAATTCACCCGGAGTTGGTACAGGGCAGTGGAGCATTGTGAGTGGGTCAGGCGGAAGCATCTCGAATCCCAACTCGTCAAGCACGGGATTTACCGGGGTGGGAGGAACAGCTTACACATTGCGCTGGACAATAACCAACGGTGCGAGTTGCCCAACTTCATACGATGATGTAGTCATCACGTTTGTTCAAACTCCAACTACGGCAAACGCGGGGCCCGACCAAAACATTCCAGCGATATGCGGAACGGCTAATACAACGCTGGCTGCAAATTCTGCATGGACAGGAACGGGGGCATGGTCGATCATTAGCGGTTCGGGCGGCAGTTTAGGAAACGCCAATCTTTACAACTCATCCTTTCAGGGCCAGGCAGGGACTACTTATACGCTACGCTGGACAATCTCAAACGCCCCATGTACCGCTTCGACCGATGATGTTGTGATCACTGTGAACGCCAGCCCATCGATTGCTAATGCGGGCCCTGACAAAGTTCTCTGTGGAAGTACCAGCACACTCTTGGAAGGTAATGCTGCGGGTTCAGGAACCGGCACATGGACTGTGATCAATGGTCCGTCAGGTCCAACATATCCTAACCAAACCGGTCTTCAATATCCGAACCAGTCTGGCTCACCATTCATGGGATCTGCCGGCAGCACTTATGTATTGCGATGGAGAATCACAGATGGAACATGTGCAACACAAGATGATGTGCAGATCTCATTTCCGCAAAATCCCACACCGGCCAACGCTGGAATTGACCAAACAGGATCTTCAACCTGCGGATTGACAAGCGTAACGCTTGCGGCAAATGTTTTATCGATAGGAACGGGGCAGTGGACTGTTGCCAGCGGAGGAGACGGAATTAATGAATCATTCTCAAATGCCGGAATTCGAAACCCAACCTTCAATGGTTTGGCGGGACATACTTATACGCTGCGTTGGACAACGAGTAACTCACCGTGTGCTTCGACTTATGATGACATGGTTGTAAAATTCAACCGTAACCCTTCGCCTGCGAACGCTGGACCCGACCAGGAACTCTGCGGCCAGCCCAACGCACAACTCAGTCCATCTCCGCCTGCGATAGGGTCGGGAACCTGGAGCATTTCATCAGGTGCAAATGGGAGCGTCTCGGGATCGACATTCACTGGCGATCCTGCAGTATTATACACGTTATCGTGGACTGTCAACAATGATGGCTGCCAATCTTCCACCGACTACATGACGGTGCGGTTTAATCCGATGCCGGTAGTAGCTACAGTGACTGGAAATGCAAGTTTCTCCGATGACGCATTCACGCTTCAGGCAAGTGGCGCAAGCACCAATGAAACGTACAAATGGTACAACCCTGCAGGCGGATCAGTGGGTAATAACAGCACGTTACAGGTCTATGGTGGTCTTAGTGTTTCTACAAATAATTTTCGCTATGTGGAGATTGTTAACACACTTAACAATGCCTGCAAGTCAACAAAATGGGTTGATGTGACCATCTATCCGAGCCCTGTTGTTCAATCTGATGCTTCTTATCTTATGTTTGGTGGTTCTGCAAACTTGTCCACAGGATCATATGATAGTTATGCTTGGAAAGATGTCAATGGTTTAACATTAAGCAATGGAGTTACCTACAACACGAGCACAGCAGGAACTTACAAAGTAACCGTAATAAAAGGCGGACTTACTAAAACCTCACCTGAATATGTGCTTTCAACTCAGCTTGGAAACCTCAACGAGAACTTCATTGTCACTTATGCGCCTCAGCAACCAGGCTATGCCTCGACTGCTATCCCAACGCAACCGATCCAGAATGTAACGCAGCAAATTAATTATTTCGATGGCCTCGGAAGGCCCATGCAATCCGTGGTTACTCAAGGTTCACCCTCGCGTCTCGACATGGTTCAGCCCAATGCGTACGATGCGTTCGGTAGGGAAGCAACTAAATATCTTCCCTTCACCGCGGGAAACAATGGACGCTACAAGGGTACAAGCACGATCATCAACTCTTCTTCAGGAGACTATATCGGGGTCGCTGCTCCGTTCTATGATTCACCCTCTACCAAAGTTGCCGATGACGATGGCGACAAACCTTTCGCGCAAACTATGTTCGAGGAAAGTCCGCTAAATCGCGTGATCAAGCAAGGTGCACCCGGAAGTGTTTGGCAGCCGGACGCGACAAACTCGTATTCTTCGACCGATAAGACTGTCAAGAAAAATTACGGGTTGAATGCGGCCAACGAAGTTTTACTGTGGACTTATACAGCACCCGGCCCATCGGATTACTTCAGTCC
>CBHROW010000149.1:0-12563 GCA_966080355.1 uncultured Chryseosolibacter sp. | reverse complement strand
ATGCAAGCCAGAACCGGTGTCTACCCAGATGGCTGCTGGTCGAGATTTCTTCTGAATTCATCTGGCGTTTGATGAGTTTGTTTCCGGAACCAGCGCGTAAAATATGAAGGATCTGAAAACCCAAGGCGTGTAGCCACCTCGTTGACATGGAAGTCAGAATAAGAGAATATTCGTTTTGCTTCAAGGAGAATGCGCTGTTGTATTAACTCCGAAACGGTCTTTCCCACCGCCTCTTTACAAATGCTGTTCAAATAGCCCGGTGCGATATTCATCAGCCTGGCGTATTCACCGGGTTGCTTGAGCGTGCGAAACTTTGCATCGATCAATTGCTCCAGCTTCCGAAGTTTGAAGGTGTTTCCCGTAGTTGTTTCTGACGAGCTGCGATAGTATCTCGCGGCTTCGAGCAAAAAAATATCGAGATACGCCCTCAGCATCCTTAGATCGGGTTTTTCGACACGTGCATATTCTTCGTACATCCGATGTACCGCAAATTTCAGCGCTTCGTCTTGCGAGGGTAGAACCACAGGAGTTGCAGCCAAAGCATGATAAAAAGTGAACTCGAGAAGGCTGTTTTCACTCAGCAGGGTTTCATAGAACTCTCGCGTAAAGAAAATCACGAAGCCATCTGTATCGTCTGAAAGGGTCCAGTTATGAACCTGACCTGGCGTCATGAGAAAAATTGATTTTGGCTGAATCTGGTACTGGGTAAAATCAATCGTATGTGTCCCGCTTCCTTGCTCGATGAACAGGATCAGATAGAAATCATGCTTATGCGGCCTGCCAATAAATGAATGTTCCGTTTCATGCTCCCTAACTTTTTGAATGTAAAAATCCGACCACGTTGCTTTCTTACTGAATGCATTCAGCTCGAATACGGGGAGATCTTTGCTCCTTGCGCCAGACGTGTTTGTTTTCTTCACTGAACATTGATTTAATGTGGTGAAATCGCGGCCTTCAGGTCACAACCCGAACAGCGAGCGACATGAAGTTCGATAAAACCTGGGCAGTTGACCTGGCCGGATAATTTAATAATTTCGATCACGCATAAAGATCTCAAGCCTGAGAAAAAATGACGAAATGCGATCACGCGTCCGGGACATTTTACAAGGGTAATAAATTTGTTCAACATCCTTTGCTCATACCCAGCAAATTTACTCAAGGCACGATCCTTTTCCCTCATCGAAGTTCGCCATGAATCTATATTGTTGCTAATAAACCCAGGCAGACTAACAATATTTAATAAATTTAGCCAAAATCAATTCCTATGGGAGCAGTAAAAACATCGGCAGAAGGAGCAACTAAAATCGCTACCACAGATATCAAAGCATTCGGAACACCGTCAGCTGACGCACCGTTGGGATCCCTGAATATTCAACGTAGGAAACCGACAACCCACGATGTTGAAATAGAGATCTTGTTTTGTGGCGTTTGCCATTCCGATCTCCACACGGCCCGAAACGAGTGGCATGGCACCGTCTATCCTTGCGTGCCGGGTCATGAGATTGTTGGAAAAATCATAAGCGTTGGAACCAACGTCAAAAAATTTAAGGTTGGCGACACCGCTGCCGTGGGCTGTATGGTGGATAGCTGCCGTGAGTGTGAATATTGCCGGGAGGGATTGGAACAATATTGCGAGCAGGGAAGCGTGCAGACTTATAACTCGCCCGACAAATATCTTGGCAACAGAACCTATGGCGGATATTCGGAACGCATTGTTGTTCATGAAGACTTTGTGTTGCGTGTGCCAGAGAATCTCGATCTTGCAGCTGCAGCTCCGCTATTGTGTGCCGGTATCACCACGTATTCTCCACTCAAGCATTGGAATGTTGGCCCTGGAAAAAAAGTTGGCGTTGTAGGCATTGGCGGACTCGGCCACATGGCAGTTAAGATCGCAAAAGCGATGGGCGCGGAAGTGATCGTCTTCACTACTTCAGCTTCAAAAGTTAAAGACGCGAAACGACTGGGCGCTGACGATGTTGTGCTCTCCAAAGAAAACGATCAGATGGCGCGATATGAGGGCAAACTTCATTTTATAATAGATGCCGTCTCCGCACAACACGATATCAATATTTACCTGAATCTCCTCCGCGTGGATGGTTCGTTGACGCTGGTGGGAGCGCCTGAGCATCCGCTTCCCGTGGCCCCTTTCAGTCTCATTCCCTACCGGAGAAACTTTGCGGGCTCAATGATTGGCGGCATTCCGGAAACCCAGGAGATGCTCGACTTCTGCGGCAAACACAATATCGTTTCCGACATCGAGCTGATCAAAATTCAAAACATCAATGAAGCGTATGAACGATTGTTGAAAGGCGATGTAAAATACCGGTTCGTTATCGACATGGCTTCGCTGAAGAAATAACAGCTATCGAAATTGCAAGAGTCGGATCTCAACCACCTGGTAAAGGTCCTGAAGAATGATTCACAGGAACAGTTCGTGTCGATCCCTTATTCCAGCCGAATGAACATCGAAGAGCAGCGGCAGCTACGGTTACATTTGAGCCAGGCACTAGAACAGCGTGGCCCACGCATCCGCCAGGCCAGACACTCATCGTCTTGTCTGGTCTCGGGTGGGTTTAGAAGGAAGGTGTTCCGGTTGAAGAAATCCATCCGGGTGATGTCGTGTGGTTTGCAGCCAATGAAAAACACTGGCATGGAGGTTCACCCAGAGTCGCTATGACGCACATTGCGATCCAAGAAAACCTCAATGGAAAAGTTGTGGATTGGATGGAGAAAGTGACGGATCAATAGGATAACAAGTAGACTCGTCAACCTGGCATCAGCCGGGCGGCATGACGGTAATATTTGTTACATTTGATCATGTCCGCCTTGATCTCCGGATTTGAGTATGACATCTTTATTTCCTACCGCCACAACGATAATCTCGATGGCTGGGTAACCGATTTTGTTCATCATCTCGAGAATGAGCTACGCGCCACGCTCAAAGAATCGCTCAGCGTTTATTTTGATCAAAACCCGCACGATGGATTGCGCGAGACGCATGCTGTAGCCAAAAGCCTGGAAGGGAAATTGAATTGCTTCATTTTTATCCCGATCATTTCTCAAACCTATTGCGATACACAGTCTTTCGCATGGAAGCATGAATTCTGCGCGTTCAACAAATTGGCGCAGCGTAGCCAGCTTGGACGTGACTTGAAGTTGCAAAACGGAAATGTTGCCGATAGAATTTTACCGATCAGGATACACGAACTCGATCATGAAGATATTTCTGTTCTGGAACAAGAAACAGGTGAACGCATCCGGTCGATAGATTTTATTTTCCGATCGCCAGGAGTTAATCGACCACTCACCGCGAACGATAATCCTGAAAAGAATGAAAACAAGACATAATATCGTGATCAGTTGAACAAAGTTGCAAATGCGGTAAAAGAACGGGTCAATTCACTGAGAAAACCAAGCGATACTCCAGGAGTTTCGAACTTTGCCAGTACAACCCGAAAACGCCAAAAGAAAAACCTCGCATGGATCGGATCCGCGGCAATGTTACTGATCATCGCAGGCTATTTTATCTATCGACAGCCTTCACCGGTCAATGCGCGGCTATCTGAACGAAGCATTGTCGTCCTTCCCTTTGTAAACCTGAGCAATGATCCCGAGCAGGAATATTTCAGTGATGGCATGACAGAGGATCTGATCGATCAGCTCGCCAGGCTTCCAAACGTGAAAGTTGTTGGCCGGGCGTCATCATTTTATTTTAAAGGAAAAAATGAGGACCCGGCCGCGATTGGAAAAAAATTGGGCGTCAGTCAGCTTCTTCAAGGAAGCGTTCGCAAAGAAGGTAATAACGTGCGAATCGTAACCTACCTTACCAATGCAGCTGATGGCGCTCTCCTGTGGAGTGAAACCTACAATCGTGAGTTAGAAGGAATCCTTCAGCTCCAGGAGGAGATTGCCCGATCCGTAGTCAGTGCGTTAAAATTGAGCTGGCTCGGAACAGGTGATTCAGCAACTACAGTAAATCCTGCAGCGTATGCGGCATATCTGCAGGGAAAATTCTATTATGAAGCCAACCCCATCGGAACAAAGACCAGGCAAACTATACGCGCACTCGAGTATTTCAGAAAAGCAATAGAACTCGATTCGTCATTCGCATTGTCGTGGGCATACCTCGCTGAAGCTAACATGCGAATAGCGAGCTCCACACTGCACCCTGAATTTCTCGAGGCGAAAAAAGCATCTGAACAGGCGATGCGTCTCGACAGGACTTCGAGCCAGGCTCTCATTGCCGCGGCCGATGTTGCCGGATTCGAATACGACCTTGGCCGCTCCAAAAAATATATTGACCTGGCGTTATTGCATGAGCCCAACGATCCATTTGTGTTACGCAACGCCTGTGCCTTGTACAAGTTTATAAACCAGCCCGGCAAAGCGATCGAGTTTGGAAAAAGATCATTGCAATTCGATCCATTTAATTACATGGCCCAGACGCTGCTTTTTGATGCGTACCGAAACTGCGGCCGGTATGACGAGAGCCTTGCGCTGTTCAAACAATTTCAGGAACAAGGCAATCCAGCCTTCACCGATCGCAGATGGCTGTACCTCGAAGGCCTTGCGCGTATCGACTCAGATCACGCAGCTGAAGTGTTGCAAGTGAACGACACATCACAACGCGAGCTCCTGGCAAGAGCGCTGATAAAACTCGGTAAGAATGTTCAGGCCCAGGAGATCATTAACGCGCTTAACAGCAAAGGAGTGCTGGATGGCCAATCAACTGCATTACTTTATACATCCGGCAACGACAGCGATCTCGTACGGAGATGGCTGGAATATTCATACGCACACCGGGAATTCGGATTCCTGCTGATCGTATCAAACGCACGCTATAGCCGATACCGAAATGAACTCTGGTTTAAGAACCTTGAAAAGAAAATACTGATGCCGTCATAGGAAGCAAAATTCAATGTCCTCCTATTTCGCGATGCTTTGAGACAGGCACGATCATTTTTACTTTAGCAAATACAAACTGCACACATTTTTAAACTTCTGAGTTTCGATGTCAAGAATTTTCATCACCGGTTCGGCAGACGGTCTCGGTCAACTGGCAGCCAAAGCGCTCGTAGCTCAGAGACATCAGGTCGTTTTGCATGCCCGAAATGCTCAACGCGGAGCTGAAGCATTGAAGAAAGTACCGGGCGCGGAGCGTGTACTAACAGCCGACTTATCAAACCTCGATGAGACGAAAGACCTCGCGGCTGAGGCAAATAAATCCGGACGGTTTGATGCTGTAATTCACAACGCAGGAGTCTACCAGGTTCCTTCGAAAATAATTTTCACCGTCAATACGCTCGCACCCTACATCCTGACCTGCTTAATTGAACGGCCAAAGCGACTGATCTACTTAAGCTCGGGAATGCATCAATCAGGTTATGCGAGCCTCAGCAACTTAACTTTGGATTCGAAAGGTATAAGTTATTCCGATTCGAAGTTGCATGTTGTCCTGCTCGTCAAAGCACTGGCGCGGAAGTGGCCTGAAGTCTACGCCAACGCTGTCAATCCCGGCTGGGTTCCAACCAAGATGGGTGGACGAGGTGCGCCTGACAATCTGCAAAAAGGCTATGAGACTCAGGTTTGGCTGGCGACAAGTAACGATGAAAAAGCAAAAGTGAGTGGTCGATATTTTTTTCATGAGAAAGAGGATAGGTATAATCCCTTGGCAGACGATGTGAAATTACAGGAGCAGTTTTTGTCCGTCTGCGGAACACTCACGGGCATCACCCTGCCATCGAAGTGACTCAGGGTGTTTGTTCACAGAATTCCTCTTGCGCGGTAAACATCATTCGATTGAAGCCGAACCTGTCGAACTGAACAATGAAACTTAGGGCTTATCACCGATTTTGCATTTGCAGCGTAACATCCGAAATTTAAACCGCGAACGCCTAGCTCGAACATATCACAACCCCTGACACAAATGCACTCTATCCTTCCTTTCCTTCTCGCCATGGTAGCCGGTATCGTGCTGCTCAACATGTGGGCAGCTAAACTTCGAATTGCTTATCCGATATTGCTGGTCATTGGTGGCTTAGTTGTCGGGTTCGTTCCCGGGCTGCCCAGGGTAAGGATCAATCCTGACCTTATCTTCTTTCTTTTTCTTCCTCCACTCCTGTTCGAAGCTTCATGGACGATCTCGTTCAAAGAAATGAAGAAATGGTGGCGGATCATCGGAAGTTTCGCTTTTCTCGTTGTGTTTTTTACAGCTTTGTCAGTAGCAGTTGTTACCAACTACGTGATCCCCGGGTTTACTATCGCCTTGGGATTTTTGCTCGGTGGCATTGTTTCTCCTCCGGATGCCGTCAGCGCTGGAGCGATCACCAAGTTTGTGAAAATCCCAAAATCAACTTCCGCCATTCTTGAAGGTGAAAGTTTACTCAACGATGCATCATCGCTTATCATATTCCGGTTTGCTTTGATCGCTGTGGGCACCGGCCAGTTCATCTGGCACCAGGCTGCGCTCACTTTCTTGTGGATGGTGATTGGTGGGACTGCGGTAGGGCTGATCCTTGCCTGGATTTTTGTTCAGGCGCACAAACGCCTCCCTACAGATGCCCCCTCAGACATCGCGCTCACACTCATCGAACCGTATTTCATGTATTGGGCAGCGGAGCAGATGCATTGTTCCGGTGTGCTTGCCGTGGTAAGTGGAGGTTTATTCATGTCGTCCAAACGACTCACATTCCTCGGTTGCTCAAGTCGGATAAAAGGATTCAGTGTTTGGGAAAGCTTCGTGTTCTTATTGAATGGCACGGTGTTCCTGATCATCGGCCTCGAGCTTCCTGAAATTGTTGATGGTCTGCACGCGCAAGGAATTCCAATGAGTACGGCCATTAATTATGGATTGCTCGTTACCGGAGTACTTGTTGGCGCAAGGATCATCAGCTCCTACGCAGCACTCGTTGCAACGCTGATCTTCAGGCCCAGCGTTGCCCCCCGGGCGCGCTCCGCTTCAAGACGATTCTTCATGCCGCTGCTGTTGGGCTGGACAGGCATGCGTGGTGTGGTATCTCTTGCTGCCGCGTTGGCTATACCGATTACTTTAGACAATGGCACCGCCTTTCCCCAGCGGAATCTCATTCTTTTCATCACGTTTGTCGTTATCTTTCTGACGCTCGTAGTTCAAGGGCTTACACTACCCTACCTCATCAAAAAATCAGATGTGTATGCCGGGCTTACAGACCAGGATGCTGAAGAATCAATCCATCAGCAAATCAGGCACGGGCTCAAACAGCACGTCTACGAATTCCTCAAGAATAAATATGATGGAGAAATGAAAGGCAATCCGGTAATAGAAAAATTTCTTCACAAGTGGGAAACACGCGCAAAGTCGAATGAAGAAGAACAGATGGCAGAAGAGATCCGGGCTATTTTCCTCCAGGTGCTGGAAAGTCAACGTCAATATCTTGACAACCTCAACAAGGATCCCAGGATCGATGAAGAGCTGATTCGGCTCCATCTTTACCAGATCGACCTGGAAGAAGAACGCATCAAAGTAGTTTAGCTGAAACAACTACCCGAAAACGATCATGAGGGATCGCTTCTCTAAACGAACTGGCTCGCACTTTCACGAATGGGATCCAAAAACACTTATAGCCACATTCCCACGCTTGTGAAACTGCTCGACATACGCATGAGCCTCGCGAATCCGATCAAGTGAATATGTTCTGTCGATCACCGCTCGTAGTTGACCTTTTTCTATAATTTGTTTGATGGTGATAAGGTCGTCTTTCTGTCGTTTTGGGTTTGTCATCACCGATACAAACTTTCCCGAAGGTTTCAACAATCCTTTAAGGCGCGATTTTGATACTTTTCCAACAGCTTCAAATATCACATCGAACTTCATGTCGAGCTTGGATAACTCGCCCTGCGTATAGTCGATCACACGATCAGCGCCAAGCGATTTGACGAGCTCAATATTCTTTCCGCTGCAAGCTCCCGTGACGGTCGCACCAAAATATTTAGCGAGCTGAACAGCGAAAGTTCCCACACTTCCAGAGGCGCCATAGATCAAAACCTGATCGCCAGACTTTATTCCAGCTTGCCGCAAAAATTGAATCGCTGTCATTGCACCCAGCGGCACAGTTGCCGCCTCTTCGAAACTCATATTCAACGGCTTCAATTCGATATTTTCATTTTCGGGAAGGCATCGGTACTCTGCATAGGCACCAAACTTGAATCCACACCACGCAAACACCTCGTCTCCCCGTTTGAATCTCCTGACATCGGCACCGAGATCTTCAACCACGCCCGACAACTCGAAACCGAGAATCTTCACTTTGCCGGGCTTGAACAAGCCAGAAAAAATTCGCACGAGAAATGGCTCGGCTTTCCGCATGCGCCAGTCCCCTGCCGTCACACTCGTTGCATAAACTTTGATCAGCATCTCATTCGCTTTAGGCGAAGGCTTCGGAACATCCCTCAACTCGAGCACCTCGGGTGGCCCGTATTTATTGTAAACAACAGCTTTCACACTAACGACTTTTAATTCCTCAACCAAAAAATACGAAGAAAAAGGTCGCAACAGGAATTGAATTATTACCGATGTGTTAATATTTGTCAACTCGGCCCCATGGGCAAACCGATCAACAGGGAACCCGTATTCGGCTCACTGGCAACTGTCATTATTTTGCGTTCGTAGGATATCCCGCCCCCGTTCCGCCAAAGAAAACTTCGATGGATGCGATCTTGCCGTTCTTAAAATGAAAGTACTCAACGTTTCGAAGCAACTTTTTTTCTGTCGTGATCACTTGCATGAGGGCCATGGCCTCGTCTCCGAGATCAACGATCTTCACAAACTCAAACTCTTTAATGTGTTGAGACTGCGGCCAGCATTTAGCCTTGAATTGTGTAATGTTAATGTGGTCGTCAGGAGCGGGACTGGTAAATGTAAATCCAGGATCGAGCTGCGCCTCCACCTGGCTCCAGTCTTTTTTCTCAAAGCCACCAAAGTAGTCGCGAATGATTTGTTCATTCGATCGTTGCGCTGCGCACGGAATAGAAAACGCAATCGCGAGCAGCACCAAAGTTAGTTTCATTTTCATAGGGTTCAATTGAAGGTTCACAACAAACCTACCCTGGCTAGTTGTTTAAAAACGGGTGTAAACGCGACAAACTCAAGGGGTGGAACTGCCAGGAGGCCGGTCGGCCAGAAACCAATTAGCCAGGTGACAGGAATGTGTCGGGATGATGCAGTCGCAGGTAACGTAAGATGTAGCAACAAGAAAATCGACTAGCAAATGCCTGATCATTCCTGTGTCAGTTCAATTTCAGGATTTTTTGAATTTCAATTTTTTACATACTATTATGATATGCACGCTGACGTCACTACGTTTTACATTCTGTCTCACATCATCATCTCCTTCACAGGAGCGCTGCTGCTCCTGGCGATATGGTATAACATCAGCGACCGCTTCAAACATATTCTCCAGGAAGATAATTCTCCGCAACGAGTCGATAAAGGTTTGCTCTATCTGAGTGTCGCTATTTTTGTTTGGGTAGTCGCGGGGTGCTGGGCATATTTAGGTGATCGGTTCGCGTTTTCGCAAACACGCTATTTCAGCACGGTCAACAACTTGTTCTCCATTGGCAATGATCTTTTCCTTTTCCTAGCACTGCGGTATGCCGATCACGCACCGCAATTCATTCACAAACATAAAAGGAACAGCAACCGCATTGTGCTGTTGATCTTTGCTATGGCCCTTCTCACCTGTGTGATGCCGTTGGTGGCTGATGAAACAGAAAACCTGAACATCAGGTGGACTGCCCTTCCCGACCTGCTTTTGTCAGGATTCCTCACTTTCCTGCTGATCGTTACTTTTTATGAGACATTCGCCAATCGCGGACTCAAGATCGTTGCCGTGATCTCTGTGATCGCGATCGTTTTCATCTTCGTCTCCATCCTCCCCGATGCATTTCCGAATTTGTACAACGACTTCACAAAAGATCTGATCAAGATCACCGCAAAGACCTCGTTCATCGTGATCACACTCGTTTTGGCAACCAGCTGGGTCATCGAACTGGCTACGACACCCAAACCCAACGAAATGATGATCAGCTTCATGGATTGGTCGTTGGTCAAGATCACAATTCCTTCTAAAAAGGTATTCGGAGCAACCATCGAGTTCGGGTCGAAAACAACGCAGTATATCAACCTGTTCAAGTTTGCGATCAGAAGAAAATATGGAAGCGAATCTGCGCAGAGTATGCTTATTGGCCTCGGTGGCGAGATCAATAATCAAACGTACCTCACGCGGATCATCGATAACATGAACGAGATCCTGAACCTCGAGAACGACCAGAAACTCGACCGTAAAGACCTCTTCACCTTCATCGGCCAGGGCAAATACCGCCTGCGCATCGTACCTGAGAATATCAAAATCGATGAGACGCTATTGAAAGAGTTTCTTAGCACGCCTGAGAACAAAGAATACAAGTCAATTGCGAAGCCGATCATCGGTTGACTCGTGTTGTATTTCTATTTTCACCGCAAGGACGCCAGGAACCGCAAGGCTTCGCAAGGGTTGTTAGTGGGACTTTACAAAATTCAGGGTATTTTCTGGCCTAGTGTGGTTTCATACATTTATGCATGACCTCATCTGTTGAACACCTCAATCAGGTTTCCTCGGTAATATTAAAGTCGGCTATTGCTGTTCACATTGAAATGGGACCTGGATTACTTGAAAGCGTTTACCAGCAATGCATGATTTTGGAGCTTCGAAACAGGGGACTGGCCGTAAATCAAATGGTGCCGGTTCAACTTCACTACCAGGGGATCGCAATCAACAAGGAGGTTTGTTGTCGATATCCTTGTTGAAAATGAAATTATCTTGGAGCTAAAATCAATCGAAGCTATTCTCAAAATTCACGAGGCGCAGCTACTAACCTACCTGCGTTTATCAAACAAACGGCTCGGCTTTCTCATCAACTTCAACGTACCTTTAATAAAGCAGGGTTTTCGAAGGTTCGTAAACAATCTTTAAGACAATTCAACCCCTGCGAATCCTTGCGTTCCTCGCGTCCCTGCGGTGAAAAGACCTAGGAATGATCCAATCCTTTGAAAACAAGTAAAATAACTTGCTGTAATAAAGTGTAACTGGGTCACACTTCCTTTCACACCGTTACATTTCGCTATTCTTTACTACAGCGCTTCACCTTCGCGAATGGCTCATCATACTTTTGAGCAAAGACAAATCGAATGGCGAATATCTGGATAAAAAAAAGCATCACGCAACTGGTGGGTGAAGCCACCGACAGCGACAAAGGCCTTAAGCGAAGTATAACCACCATCGGTCTCATCGCGCTCGGTATCGGAGCCATCATCGGGGCTGGCTTGTTCACCAGCACAGCCGAGGCCATCGCTTTCCATACCGGACCAGCGGTAACCATTAGCTTTGTGATCGCAGGTGTGGGCTGCGCCCTGGCGGCTTTGTGCTATGCCGAGTTTGCATCGATGATCCCCATTGCCGGCAGCGCATACACTTATGCCTATGCCACCATGGGCGAGTTCATCGCGTGGATCATCGGTTGGGACCTCGTGCTCGAATATGGAGTTGCGTCCGCCAAAGTAGCCACATCATGGTCAGAGTATCTCAACAAGTTGCTCTACAATCTCTTTCATATTCAGATCCCATACGAATTCTCACATTCTCCATTTCAATCTTCTGCGGATGGCACGCATGGTTTCCTGAACTTGCCAGCATTGTTCATCATTTTGTTGTTGTCGTTTGTGTTGATCAGGGGCATCCAGGGCTCTTCGATGGTCAATGGCATCATCGTGATCATCAAGGTTGCCATCGTATTGATCTTCATCGGCTTTGGTTGGTCATATATTAATCCCGACAACTTCACTCCTTACATTCCACCAAACACAACCGGCATTTCGGGTGACTATGGCTGGACCGGAATTTTCGCAGGAGCCAGCGTTGTATTCTTTGCCTTCATCGGGTTCGATGCGGTTTCCACTGCGGCACAGGAAGCAAAAGATCCTCAACGCGACATGCCGAAAGGAATTCTGCTGTCGCTGCTCATTTGTGTTATACTCTATATGCTCTTCGCGCACGTGCTCGCAGGCGTTGCCAACTATAGAGAATTCAGAACCGTTGGCCAGGAAGCCTCGGTCACTTACGTCATCGACACGTATATGAAAGAATACAGCTGGCTGTCAACACTGGTAACGCTCGCCATTCTTGCGGGGTTCTCATCGGTGATCCTTGTCATGCTCATGGGACAATCACGCGTATTTTTTTCAATGTCGAAAGACGGCCTCGTGCCTCCGGTGTTTTCGCAGTTGCATCCGAAGTTCAAAACGCCATGGAAATCAAACATGCTGTTTTTTCTTTTCGTGGGCGTGATCGCTGCATTCGTTCCCGCCTCCGTCATCTCCGACATGACCGTGATCGGAACACTTTTCGCCTTCGTGCTCGTGTGCCTCGGCATCATCGTACTCCGGAAAAAAAATCCAGAGCTTCCGCGCCCGTTTCGAACACCCTGGGTACCTCTCATTCCCATTCTCGGCATCATTGTGTGCACCGGGCTCATGTATACGCTGGGCGAAG
>CBHROW010000148.1:0-12915 GCA_966080355.1 uncultured Chryseosolibacter sp. | reverse complement strand
CAAAATTTTCGTTAGCGATGGTTTATATCAACCAGACCTCGCCTTGTGAATTGATTCTAACTAACGACTACCTTTATACAACGATTGATTCGTTGAATAGTCACCGTGTCGACACGCTGCATGTTCCGATATTGGCCAACGACATATTTTGTGACGCAACTGCTTTTTCCAATATGAGTATCGTTAGTGCAAACCCGAGGGGCCATAACATAACGAATGAAAAACTTAATTTCGTAGTGCCTCGCCCGTTAACGCATGCATTTGCTGAAAACGTTACTTATCGCATATGCCAGGGAGCCGAATGCAAAACCGCAATTGCACGCGTGAATGCAAAGTAAATCGGACGATCGATCGTTCCCCTTGCACACTCGCTTAAAGGGAATGATTTTGGGCTGATCGCTGTAAAATTGTAGCAAAGTGCCAATCGAAGAATGTCGTGAACTTTGTCCTTGCCGACAGCGACATAAGGCACCCTACATCGATACCTTATCCCACCTTGCTTGCATGGTCATACGCGATCTGATTTTTTTTTTAAACTTTTCGACCGGAGCGTCACTCGAGTTATTATTTCAAAGCAAAGTGCCGTTGCTGGCGTTTCAAGCAAAAACGTTGAATCAGGTGCAGGACTGCCGGGAACCAGATACCTGGACGACTCGCTGTTTTGCCTCGTCAGCTTCCCAATAACGTATCAAGCAGATCATGCTCCTGATATCTGGCCTTGGTACTCCTATATCTTTTTTACTTTTTTTTCGTTATCCATCCAACGAAACCCTGCTGGTCGCGGTCTCACCTGAAACGAGCAACCCATTATGTTACGATCTATTGTAAGCCCACTCAGGCTGAGTAGCGCGCTTGTGTTCGCAGCCATTTCCTTCGTTCTGTATAATTGCGATGTGCTTGAAAATGATGTCGATCCGAAACCCGACATCGTGGAAACCTCTTCAAATAAAGTCGTGGTCTTCCCGAATTCTACAGGTCTTATCGATTTAAATTCATTGGTGAAGTCTTCGCAGGCCGTAAAACTTGGCGTGACGTCCCAACCATCGAGAGGAACGCTTTCAACCTTTGCTCCCGGACTATTGCAATATGCACCGAATCAAGGGTTCATCAAGGGAAGAGACGCGTTTACCTTTTCAGTTTTTGCTTCAGACAATACGATCCTGAAAACCGACAGTGTCATCATCATCGTTGACAGCGATACTACGAATCTCCCCTGCGGATATTTTGCACAGAACGATCAGGTCATATACACTTCATCGCGCGTTCAGATCAATGTTCTCCTAAACGATTATTTGTGTGGCGACTCCACACTCGCAAAAGTAGAAGTCTATCGGCCCGACCCATCTTACCCACCGTATGTCGGCACCGCTACGGTTGAAAATAATATCATTGTCTACACGCCATCGAACTCTTTCACCGGTGTCGATAAGCTGATCTACAAAGTTTCAAACATCGCTGATCCCTCGAAATTTTCCTTTGCTACGGTATACATCAGTCGTCCGATGCCATGCAACTGGACACTGAACAGCGATTATTTTGATGCAACACTTGATTCGCTTGTTACGCATCATGTTGATACGCTACACTTACCGATCCTTGTCAATGATATATTCTGCGATTCGACCGGAGTAGTTTCCAACGTGAGCATTGTGAGTGCGAACCCGAGAGGCCATACCGTAACAAATAATAAGCTGAATTACATATTGCCTCATCCATTGACACAAACTTTTACGGATAGCGTTACCTATCGTGTTTGTCGTGGTGCAGAATGCAAAACAGCGATCGCACGCGTTAATGTTCATTGAGATCCATCCACAACCCACTCAAGGTCTTCATTCGAAAGGATGAAGACTTCCTCTATGATTGACAAGAAATTATTTGAAAACTGCAAGAGGATGGACGCCAATGCACAGCGCGCGGTGTATGACCAATACCGCTCGCGACTTATGGGTCTCTGCAGGAGGTACGCACGAAATCGCGATGATGCTGCTGATATTTTGCAGGATTCATTCGTGAAGATCTTTTCGAAGATCGGGCAGGTAGAGTCATCGCTGAAGTTCGAAAGCTGGATGAAGTCGATCGCAGTTCGAACGGCTATCGATCATTATCACAAGCACAAGCGTATCGATCTTCAGTCGCATTCCGATGGATTCGAGCATGTGGTGGATCTTGACTATGCTAAAATACTCGATACGATCTCCGATGAATATTTACTCAAGGTCATCAACGAGCTGCCTGAAGGATGCCGTATGATCTTCAACCTTTTTGAAGTAGAAGGTTATAGCCACGCGGAAATTGCGGAATTGCTGGGTGTGAGTGAAGGAACATCACGTTCGCAATTGCATCACGCTAAATTTTTATTGAAGGAAAAATTAGTTCGAATGGGGGTTAAGCGTTATGAAAAATTTGCCTGAAGAACAATTCTGGAGCAAGGTTGGTGAGCGTCTCGCCAACTACGAGGAAGAACCCGGGGATGATTGGGATCGCATTGCTGCATTTATCCCGAGGTCGCCATCGTGGGCGGAGCGTTGGAACAAGACGTCCGATACCTCGATACTGATCTTGCTGGCGTTCGTGATCGGTTTTGGATTAGGGAATGTGAACCAAGAGTCCGAAGGGAACTTAAACACAAGTGATCTTTCACAGAAGAACAATGAGCGCGTTGTAAGAAAGCAAGGTGATAACGGGAACGAAGGCTTCAATGATAAAAAGTCAGTAACGCTCAAACCGAACTCAGTTAGTTCTTCGACCGAAAAAGAAATCATCGCGGAGGATCAGCTACGTGAAAAAATGGCGATGCCCAATCAAAATCCCGCTACAGTAAATCGCGTGGTCACCGGGCTGAAAAATAACGGACCTGGGTATATTGCGTATGATCAAAAACAGGAAAGCCTGGGAAGAGAGAACGGTAGTGTTCAGCCTCAAGGTGAAACAGATGTTGTAAAGAATGAACGGACATTAGCAACGGAAAAGAATTCTGAGGATACGCTCGTAGTTTCGCAAGCCCGCGATAGTCTGGTCGCAAAAACCAAAAAGCCCCAGGCTCTTCCAAAGGCGACTGAGGAAAAAAAGAAGCGACTTCACGCGAATGTATTTTTCGCTGTCAACCCAACTTTATCTTATTACAAGATCGCTCCGCGTAAAGATGACGAAGTGCTCATTCAGCGTTTGAATTCTCCAGGGATTTTTTCGTCTGATCGCGCAGGTTTTGCTATTCAGGCCGGGCTTATTGTTCCCGTTTCAAAACGCGTAGAGGTAAGCGCGGGATTATCGTATTCTCAACAGCAACCATCAATCTCATATTCGTATTCATCAGATGCTTTGAAATTCCAGCAACAGCAGGACCAATTTACTTTTGCCTTATCACCTGAGGTAGCCACACATTCATTCAGTTACCGGATGAGGAATGTCGGGGCCAGCGCTGGAGTATTCTATCATCTATACGGAACACGTTTAATGCACAAGCCTGGCGTAGCAGTTTTTTACCAGCGCGGACTTTTGAAGGCCAAAGCGGGCGACACCTACAACAACAGTCAATCGAGTTACATGGGATATCAGCTGATGTATCGCCTCGAGTTTCCATTTAAGACACGATCGACAATTTTCGTTCAACCCGATTTCAGCTACAGCTTCTACTCGAAAGAGGCGCTCAACGAACCACTCACCATCAAGCCGTACCGGGCTGGCGTGAGCTTTGGGTGGGTGTGGCACTTCTAGGTGTCAGGTTGCCAGATTCCGGCAGGCGGATGAGTCAGAAGATTCCCGTATCTTGACAGTAATTTCCGTGCCTCGCGGCTCCGTGGCAACAAAAAATATCAATATGAAAAGATCTTCATTAATGTTTGTTGTGTTCATCGCAGTGCTTGCATGTGGAAAAGACGAGCCCGCAAAATCTAAAACTGACCTGCTGACCGGTGGCAGCGAAAAGGGTTGGGTCATCTTCGATTCGTCAGAGACCCGTTGCAGCTCAGATGCTGATGACACGTGGACGTTTCATAAGGATGGATCTTTCGACTACGATAATGGCGCCATCACCGGCACAGCAACTTGTGGCGATTTTTATGATGTGATCGGCACTTGGGCTTTTTCAAACAATGAGTCGGACCTCACGGTTACCGCCACGCAACGCAAAGACGGATACGTGTTCACCCAACCTACCGTGTTATATTCAGGAACAATTTCCACCCTCGATGAAAATAAATTGCGCTTGACTATCGGGTCAGGGTTTGTTGAGTTTCATAAGAAATAGTCCTGACTTAAGAACCTCAGAAAACCTGCATTCCACTTCATTCTACATTTTTCAGGCATTTACGCGTCACAAAATTTTTGAATTCGCTTATCTGTTGACGCGCGATCAGTTCCCGCAAAGGAAAGCGTTCTTCTTTTTTGTTACCATGCGTGATCTTAAAAAGGAAGCCGCGCTCGAGTGAGGAATAGGTAAAATAAAATCCTGCTATTAATATCATGAGCGCACCGGACATTAACCTGGCAGCCTGTCTGCTTTCCGTACCAACATGAAATATCATCGAACCTACATAAATACCAACTGAAATCACCAGTAAGCCAATGCACAGCACAGCAAGCCAATTGTAACTGAGCATACCTTTCTCGATACGAACGCTTCGCACATCAGCCCACTCGATGGTGCGATAGTTGAATCCACTTCGTAATAAATGAATTCCATTTTCGGTGATTCCGAGCTCTGCGGTCTTAAAAAGATATTTCTTCATCAGAAATTAAAAAGTCTATGGTTCGCTCCCAGCAACCAGAACCTGGCACCTGGCTATCTCATTCATTCGCCTCCGCGGTTTCCGGATTTCAGTTTGTTCCGTCTCCGCTCACTTTCTTTCCGATATATCGCTGGAAGAATTCGTAGGTACGCAACATTTGATCAATCCGCTGTCTATTATCTCCGCTGCGTGTGATCTCATGCGTTGCACCAGGATGCACAACGTACTCCACCGGACGATTCAATACTTTCAAGCTCCTGAACATCATTTCACCCTGTACAAAACCTGTACGCCTGTCATTGCCGCCATGGAAAATAATGTAAGGCGTGGTGATGTTATTGACATAAGTGATGGGAGATTCTTTGACGAGCAGGTCTTTTACCTGTGGCTCCCATGGGTATCCACCCCAGTAGGATGGAACGAGTCGCCAGGCGTTGCCCTCACCGAAAAATGTGAGCAGGTCATAGACACCGCGCTGTGAACACGCAGCAGCAAAACGCTTGTCATGACTGATGATCCAGGCGGTGAGATAGCCGGCATATGACCCACCCGTGATCAGAAGTTTGCTTTTGTCAGCCCAACCTTCAGCAACTGTTTTGTCGAGTGCAGTGAGCACATCGCTTGCCGGACCGGTTCCCCAGTCTTTCACGTTCGCGCGCATGAAGTCAACACCGTAACCACCGGAGCCGCGTGGGTTGCTGTACACAACTCCATAGCCTTTGCTGCAGAAGAACTGGAACTCATGCCACATCGATGCTTCACCGGGTCCCCACATGGCAGTTGGACCTCCATGAATGTTGAGCAACAGCGGATATTTTTCTCCCGCTGTGAAATTCGAGGGCTTCATCACCCAGTACTCAACGGTAAGGCCTTTCTCGTTCGTAAAAGTATGCTTCTCGGGCATTGATAACTTTTTCGATTTCACCCACCCATTGTTGTCAGAGATCTGTTTTTCGTTTTTGAAATTCAGATCGGCCTGGTACAATTCGGAAGGATTGGACACTTGCGTTTTCGTGTATAGAATATTTTTTGGAGTGATCACATAGCTGTTGAGACCAGCGTTGAAGTCGGAGAGCTGATCGATCTTTTTATTGGCAATGGTTGCGCGGTAAAGCGGAGTTCCACCATTACTTGGTGAGGTGAAGTAGAGGAGTTTCTCATCTGCGCTCCACGTAATGTTGCCGATGTTCCGATCGAATGGAATGGTGACGATATCTTTCGGTGACCCATTCAGAGGCATTATCGAAAGTTTGCCGATGGCGACAAATGCTGTGGTGTCTCGCACGAAGGCAATCCATTTTCCCGATGGCGAAACGGTTGCATTGCTGTAGCGTCTGCCATTTTCACCCAGCAGTAGTTTTATGTTTTTACCATCCGGGTCGGACAGGTAGATCTGATTTTCGAGAGACCGATCAGGAGATTCAAGTGAATCGATGTCTGCCGAGATCAGAATTTGTTTTCCGTTTGCAAGGAAGTCAGCAGCGTTGTAGCGATTGAATACTTTGGTGATGAGCTTCGTTTCTGAGCCCGCTGCGATATCGGTAACAAAGAACTGCGTCAGGTTCAGTTCATCCGAGACGTTCATCTCGTTCTGGAAGTTCAGCTTGTTGAGCACAATCGCTTTTTTGTCGGCAACGTCTTTCGCGAGATAAGCATGAATTTGTGCAAGGTCTCCGTTCGGATCTGCTTTCGCGGAATTCTTTTTCCACTGCTCATTCTTTTCGTAACCAGGTTTCTCTCCGGGCCATACCGGAACTGCATAGCTGGCGTTGAGCACTGAATCTTTCAGCAGGTCGTTGAGTGGAATACTCGAAGCGAACAAGATCTTGTTTCCATCTGGCGACCACCGTGGAGATGAAGCACCGTATTTCGATTTTGTCAGCTGACGTGGCTCACCGCCTTTCAGCGACAAAATAAAGATCTGTGACTTCCCATCGATGTTCCTTACAAACGCGAGTTGATTTCCATCGGGACTCCACTCCGGCTGCGAGCCACCTTCTTTCGCTGTAGTCAGTTGTATCGGTGAATCGGTGCCGTTCGTGAGTACAGACCAGATCTGCGTTTGATATTTGTAGTCGAGCTTGTTCGCCTCATCGGGAATGATACTCGTAACCGTGTAGGCCACGCGTGAGCCATCGCTCGTAACAGTAAGGTTGCCCGCAGTTTTGATCTTGAGCATGTCCGTGACGCGAACGGGTTCGTTACCATTTTGGGCGATTGCCATATTGCCAAAGACAATGATGGCCAAAATGCCGAGAGAAAGTTTCTTCATAGCGTGTTTAGGTTGAGAGGTGAAGATACGGAAAAAGAGCAGACGAAGAGTAACGAGGGTACTTCGCTCGACTTGTGAATATGATCAGGTGCTGGGAAGGCTAGGGGCTGGTGGAGTGTTTGTTGAATTGACGCATGTGCGTTAACATTCTCAGCTTCATTAATTGATGGTGACCAGGCATTAACGTCTTCGATGTAGCGATTGACTTTTTTTGGGCGTTACCCCCGCTCACGACACCGTAATGAAAATTGATCTTCGTCTCTCATGAATTTTTTTCAGCAAGCATGAAAAGTATTCAAGGCGGGGTCGCGCCATCCGCTGTACTCCTCGTGCCATCGCTCAAACCCACGCAACTCCGGGGTGCCCTGCTTGTTGCGCTCAGGCTTACGCACGGCAGGCAAGCGCTCCTGTCGCTAACGCGGGTGTAGACTGCTTTTGGAGTTTGAAGTGACCTCGACCACGTGGCATGAGTTCGAGTTAGTAGAAGAAACGAATGATGAACCAACAATTCAGATACAGATTGCCGAGGTTGTTGAAGCGTGCTCCGGTAGTGGTTGGGAACGGCTCGGATTGTGGATTGAGATGTGTTAAGGTGTTAAAGTGTTAAGGTGTTAAAGTGACTTGTGCAAAGGGTTCGTTGATCGGAACCAGCGATATGTGTTTTTCATTTTCGTTTCAAATTAGTTAGCGCGATCGGGCATTGGACATTACAGTCTGTGTGAGACACTCCGGCAGGTAAACTTGCAGCCTTTTCAGACCGCACCTGGTAGTCGTCTGACCAACTGGAGTGGTCAGACGACTAGGCCTGCGTTAGGGATTGAGCGGCATGTCTGAGCCCGAAGTGGCATGTGCGCGGATTGGCGAGTAGCGAAAGCCCGGCCCGCGCATGGGAGCAAGTCAAGTTAACGTTGCTCTTCTTTCCATCGGATTTTGTCGGCTTAGTGTTCAAGTAGTGGGCGGGAACGCCCAAAGAGACTTGGTGTTCAACATCCAATTTAACAATACAGATTGCGGAGTTGTTGAGATGCGCTCTGATGGTAGTTGGGAACGGCTCGGATTGTGGATTGTGATGTGTTAAGGTGTTAAGGTGTTAAGGTGACTTGTGCAAAGGGTTCGTTGATCGGAACCAGCGATCTGTGTTTTTCATTTTCGTTTCAAATTAGTTAGCGCGATCGGGCATTGGACAAATGACGGTCTGCACGTCATCACTTGCAGCTTGCAGCCTGTAGCTTGCAGCCTTTTCAGATTCGCACTGGGAGAGTCGTCAGACCCACCTAAGTGGTCACACGACTATTTCTTAAAACGGATTCTTTTGCCCCACCACAAAACTATCTTTCCAACCACTCGACAAATTGACGCTCGCAAATTTGTCTGCGAACGTGTTATACCGGCTTGTCCGGATATACATGGGTGTAGAAAATTCTTTCGGCTTGCAGCTGTAGGTTGATTGCACCCTCTATGTGGTCATCAGCTCAATCGCCCTTGGTCAGCAACTTTTGTATAAATTTGTTCATGGCCTCATCTACTTTGAAGCGCTTCAGAGAGCACCTGCAGTTTTTTGATTTCAAATCGGTCATACTAACAATTATTGTTTTCGCCTCGGTGTCGTTGATTTTTTATGTGAAGGTTGTGCGTCATTGGAATCAATACGAAACTGAGGTTGAATCGCTCAAAGGTCGGGCGCATGGAACAATCCTTTCACTTGTACCCCATCAGGAAATTACGCATTCGAGCCGGTCGGGGACTTACATTCGCGTAGACCGCTATTCAATTAAGTATGAATATGACGTTAATGGCGTAACCTATATAAACGAGGAGGATGTCGTTCCTGGCCCGCGCACCCATCGATTGATAGAGAGCATCAAAACAACCGGAAAATTTTTGGTCGCATTCGATGAAGAAGACCCCAACGAGAGCAGGTTGATCGAAGATTGGTAGCAAGTACTAAATTTCTTTGAGAACCTCGCGTCTCGTTCAGTTTAGCCCGGTGGTGGTGAAAGTGTTAAGGTGTTAAAGTGTTAAGGTGTTAAGGTGTTAAGGTGTTAAAGTGTTAAGGTGTTAGAGTGTTAAAGTGTTAGAGTGTTAAAGTGTTAAGTGATTCGTTCAAAGGGTTCGCTCATCGGGATCTGCGACCCGCGGTTTCTGCATTTCAAAATCAGTCCGCGGGATGGAGCAATGGACACATGAAGGTCTGCACATCACCGCTTGCAGCTTGCAGCCCTGCACAGTTCGCACTGACGAGTCTTGTGTCCGCTCGCGACCATGATCATCCTCTCGCGAACACCGGGTATTTAAAAATCCTTTGAATTCTGCTTAAATTCGGCTGTCCGCTATGGTTCGGTATTTGCCACCCTCACCCAAAACTCACCCATGATCAAGAACTATTTCAGCGTCATCGTTCAAAACATTATCCGAAACAAAACTTACACACTCATCAACATTCTTGGGCTTGCCATTGGTCTCGCGGTGTGTATGGTGATCATGCAATATGTGCGTTTCGAAGAAAGCTACGACCGGTTTCACAGCCATGTCGATGATAAGTACCGCATCATTCTTCAGTTCACCGGTGCTAACGGCACATTGAAATTCGATGCTGCGAACTATGCACCGTTGGCAGATGCCTTGAAGACTGAGTTTCCGGAAGTGCTGGAAGTGACGCGACTCACACCCGAGTACAGCAAAGTGGTGCTCGCTGCAGACGACAAGAACATAGAAGTAGGGAAAGTGTATTACGCGGATTCGACCTGGTTCGAGTTCTTCAACTTCAAACTTCTTGACGGTGATCCACGAACAGCATTGGCCGATGTCAATACGATCGTGCTGAGTGAGTCTGTAGCTGAAAAATATTTTGGCCCCCGCACGTCATGGAAAGAAAGCCCGCTCGGCAAACTGGTGGTGATGAACAACACGCACACCTTCAAAGTCACAGGCATCATGGAAGACACTCCTGTGAATTCGCATTTAAAATTCAATGCGCTTATCAGTTTTACCACGTTCATTGCTTTCAACGATCCATGGAAGCGCTGGGACTGGAATGATTTCTATACCTATATGCGCCTCTCGCCCGGAACAGATTATAAAAAGCTCGAAGCGAAGTTGCCTTCGATACTTACCAAGTACAAAGGCAAAGACCACGAAAGCAAAATGATCGTTCAACCTTTGTCGGCAATCCATTTGCATTCCAATGTAGGGTTCGAACTCAACCCGAACGGGAATGCACAAACGGTTTACATTCTCTCCGTGATTGCCATCGTTGTATTGATCATCGCCTGGGTCAACTATGTGAACCTGGCAACGGCACGCGCAGGTTTCCGCGCCCGCGAGATCGGTGTTCGGAAAGTAAATGGCGCCACACGAATCGAAGTAACGATGCAATTCATGCTCGAAGCGTTCACGATGAATTTCATCGCGCTCATTTTGTCGTTGGGAATTGTGTTGGCCATCATGCCCTTCGTGGGCGAGGCGCTGCACAAACCGCTGACGATGTCGTTGTTGAACGATACCACACTGGTCATTGCCATCGCAATCATGTTTATCATCGGAACGGTGGCGACCGGAGCTTACCCCGCGCTTGTGTTGTCGTCATTCAAGCCTTCACGCATTTTCAGGCCTGCTGTAACTTTCGGGTCGGGGAAATCGTGGTTACGTCAGGGGCTTGTCGTTTTTCAATTTATGATCTCGGTTGGATTGATCACCGGCACGCTCATGATCGGAAACCAGATGAAATACATTCAGCAAAAGGATCTTGGTTTTCAATCCGACAACGCGATTGTGCTCAGCGCGTCCAGCACACAACCTAACGACTCCATCGATTTGCTAAGGTACCAGACATTCAGGTCGGCAATACTCCAATATTCTGCCTTTCGCGATGCATCGATCTCGTCTGTGGTTCCAGGAAAATCTGCCAACGATCTTGATACACATGGCGGCCTGCGTTTAGAAGGTGATCCCGAGAGCGTTTCTCATTCGATCATTTCATTTCGTGTTGATGAAAACTTTGCCAATGTGTTTGGCCTGAAATTCATTGCGGGAAAAAACTTTTCTCCGCGATACGTGAAGGGTGAGGAGGACGTGATCGTGAATCGTAAAGGTGCTGAGCTGTTCGGTTTCAGCGATCCCGAAAAGATCATCGGAAAGAAATTGAACTATTGGGGTAAAAAGAAAGAGGTCGTGGGTGTCGTTGAGAATTATCATCATAAGTCGTTGAAAAATGAATTCGAGCCGATGATCATGCGTCACCAGCACAACGGAATGTTGTATGTGACAGTGAAGCTGAGCTCGACTGACGAATCTCTTCCGGAAGCGATCAGCAAGCTTGAGAAAACATGGAATGCAGTTTATCCGAACGATCCGTTTGTTTACTCATTCCTCGATGACCATGTGCGTGAGCAATATGGAGCCGATCAGCAATTCAGTGGCATCTTCAATGTCTTTTCAGCGTTCTCGATCTTTATCGCGTGTCTTGGACTCTTTGGATTGGTGTCGTATTCCGTGACGGTGCGGATGAAAGAGATCGGTGTACGGAAGGTGCTCGGTGCATCGATCGCAAACATCATGGTACTCTTTAGCAAAGGCTATATGAAGCTGCTTATTATGTCTTTCATTCTTGGAATTCCGCTTGCGTATAAGTTGATCGAAATGTGGCTTGACAATTTTGCCTATAGAGCAGAGCCAGCGTGGTTCATGTTCATTATTCCTGCATTGGCCGTGACAGTGCTGTCGTTGATTGCGGTGAGTTTCGAAATTGTAAAAGCCGCGATGGTGAACCCGGTGAAATCTTTGAAAGGCGAGTAGCATGCAGAAACTGCGGAGGTGCAGAGGGCCGCAGAGGAATTTTGTGATGCTACGCAAAGCCTCGGTGTGGTTTGCTATATTACATTTAACAAAATCACCACCAAAGGCGATATCAAGACTAAGCATTGTCATTGGTAAAATCAGCATTATTCATTAACGGATATTTATTTTTCCCCAGTTGGCCTCAATGAGTTGTCAATGACTGTTGATGGCATTGTTAGCGGCTGAGTTTGAATTTTTTGGCAGAGAAATTAGATTGCATTTTCTGCGGTCTCTGCGGTTTATCGCATTTAGTCGCTCGTATGTTCCGTTTATAGCACCTCGCTCCCCAATTCACGCAAATCTTTCCCCCGCCTGAATGTATTGGTGAAGTGGCTTTTTCGCTTTCTCGATGTTGTATTCACAGTTCTGCAAAGTCGTCTGCTGTGATGGGCACAATCTTATAAACGCACCGGGTACAACAAAAAACATTTGAAGGTTATGAAACAAAAATTTCTGCCGCAACTTAAAATGCTGGCACTTTCTCTCACACTTATTTTTGCAGCAGGAGCGATGTCGATCAGCTGTAACGATGATGATGACGACAACAAAGCAGATAACAGTATGTACACCATCAGTGGTGATGCAAATGGAACGCAGATGGTTCCTGCTGTAAATGGAACAGGTTCGGGCACGATAACTGGTACTTATGATGCGAAGACACGGCAGCTGAATTATACGTCAAACTGGAGTGGATTGACGGGCGCGCCAACGGGGGGTGGACTTTATTCAGGAGCATCGGGCTCAGCGGGAACTGCTGTGGGCAATGCATGGACTTTCGATTCCACGGCCACAGCAACGGGAAGTAATACCGGAACCATGACATTGACCAGTGCGCAAGCTGATCAACTTATCGGAGGAAATTGGTACTACACTTATAACACGACTGCGAACCCAGGTGGTGAAGTGCGTGGGCAGATCAAAGCAACGCGCAATACTGGTTCAGGCACAGGTGGTCAGAATCCGTATTGACAACCGGCATAGAGAAATCGCGAATTCACCTTTGATATTGCGTGAGATTTTGCATTGTCGTGTGTACACCGCAGTGGTGAGAGCGCACAGGTAAAAATAAGGAATACC
>CBHROW010000147.1:0-13021 GCA_966080355.1 uncultured Chryseosolibacter sp. | reverse complement strand
TCACACTGAACCTGGCCCATGCCCTTTATCTTCAAAAAGACACAGCAAACGCATTGCCGAAATATCAATCCCTGACAGGTAGCCCGAAAGGGAACGTTGCATCGAAGGCCGACCTTCAACTCGGATTGATGGCCAATCAAAAAGGAAAGGCCGAAGAAGCACTCAGTCTGTTCAAGCAAGCCTTGAAGGCGGATCCTTCCAATGAAGAAGCGCGATATAACTATGAAATGCTGAAGAAGAAACTGGACGAACGCAAGAAACAAGAGCAGCAACAACAGAACAAAGACAAGAAAGATCAGCAGAACAAGGATCAGCAAAATAAAGACCAGCAGAAGAAAGAAGATCAGAAAAAAGAAGAGCAGAAAAAGGATCAGGAGAAGAAAGACCAGGAGCAAAAAGATAAGCAGAATAAGGACCAGCAGCAGAAGGAAGAGCAGCAAAAAAAGGAGCAGGAGAAAAAAGAACAGGAGCAGAAAGAGCAACAGCAAAAAGAACAACAAGAGCAAGACGAGAAGAACGAGAAGAAAGACATGAAAAATCTCGACAAGGAAAAGCTCGAGCAAATGAAGATCAGTGAAGAAAAAGCCCGCATGATCCTGGAGGCGATGAAGAACCAGGAGAAGCAATATCTGCAGCAGAATAAACGCAAATCCACAAAAGCGAAAGACCGGTCTAAGCCCGACTGGTAAAAATCGGGTGCTGGGTGGCCAGGAGGCCAGGTGTGGGGAAAGCAAAATGCAAATTCACGCTAGGAACTGATAAAGCGGAATTGGCGTTCGTCCAAACAGCCGGGTTGAAGTTTGTAGTTTCTGGTTAGGAGCTTTAAACATGCCCCAACAAAAAACTATAAACTACAAACCACAAACTTTTCCTATTTTCGCCCCGAAATCGTTTGAAATCACCAGTCATGAAGGAAGTATACATTGTATCTGCTGTGCGAACCCCCATCGGAAGCTTCGGAGGAAGTCTCGCATCATTAACCGCTGTTCAACTCGGATCTGCTGCCGCGAAAGGAGCGATTGAACGAGCGAAGGTCGATCCTAAGCTGATCCAGGAAGTGTTTTTCGGAAACGTAATTTCTGCAGGCCTGGGGCAGTCACCTGCGACTCAGGTTGCAGTTGGAGCAGGACTTGGATTTGAGATCCCCTGCACCATTGTCAACAAAGTATGTGCTTCCGGGATGAAGGCGGTAATGCTTGGCGCCCAATCGATCATGCTTGGGCAGAACGACATTGTACTTGCCGGAGGAATGGAAAGCATGAGCAATGTTCCGTACTACCTGATGAAGGCGCGCACCGGTTATAAGTTTGGCAATGGAGAGCTCATCGATGGTCTTTCGTTCGATGGCCTAACCGATGTTTACAATCATTGTGCGATGGGCGTTTGTGCCGACAACACGGCAAAAGAAATGAAGATCAGCCGACAAGATCAGGATGCGTATGCGATTAACTCATATAAACGGGCTGCGGCTTCGTGGGCTGCCGGCAAATTCAAAGATGAAGTCGTTGCTGTGAGCATCACCGATCGCAAAGGCAACGTCACACAGTTTGCCGAAGACGAAGAATATAGAAACGTGAACTTTGATAAGATTCCCGGTCTTAAACCAGCCTTTACCAAAGATGGAACTGTAACTGCGGCAAACGCATCGACTTTGAACGATGGCGCGTCTGCATTGATACTCGTCAGCAAAGAGAAAGCCCAGGAGCTGGGTCTGAAGCCGCTCGCAAAGATCCGCGGTTTTGCCGATGCTGCGCAAGATCCCATGTGGTTCACTACAACCCCTTCAATCGCAATCCCCAAAGCAATGAAAATGGCCGGTGTCAGTTCAAAAGATGTCGGATTTTACGAGATCAACGAAGCCTTCTCCGCAGTTGCCATTGCAAACAACATGAAGCTGGGCATCGATCCCGCGAAAGCGAATATCAACGGTGGTGCGGTATCGCTCGGGCATCCGCTCGGAGCGTCAGGAGCACGCATAGTCACTACGTTGCTTCATGTGCTCAATCAAAACAACAGCTCTATTGGCGTTGCCGGTATTTGTAACGGTGGCGGAGGGGCGTCTGCGATGGTGGTCGAAAAAATTTAAAAAATATCGAATATCGAACGCAGATATCGGAATGTCAAAGTTTGGCCGGTTTCGATATTCTGTGTTCAGTGTTTCAAGAATTCCGATTGCGTGTAGATCTGAACCTGGCGAGTAATAATTTAAGATACTCCACGTTGATGTGACATTGATGGCTATTGCCAATGCTGAGACTTTTCCGGAATTTTAAACACAAAATACCAAGCCCATCCATGCGATTTCTCTCCCTCCTGCTGGTTTCCATTTCCATTCAGGCTGTTGCCCAAAAAGAAATCAAACATTTTCACGATCCTGAAAAGAAAAAGATCAAAGAGGATTATTTCGTTATGGCCAGCAACGAAGAAGTGCTTGTTGGTCCGTATAAGCGCTATTATGAGAATGGAAACCTGATGGTTGAGGGAAGCTTTGACGATGGTGAGAAATCAGGGTTGTTCACAGAATTTCACGAGAATGGCACACCAGCCAGAAAGATCACGTATGTGAATGGCATGCGACATGGTGTTGTACAGGTTTTTAATGAGGATGGCAAGCCCATTCAAAAAGCATATTACCAGAATGACAAACTCACCGACAGCATTCAGCTGTATTTCGATAATGGCATCGTTCGCGGAAAAAGTTTTTTTGTGAAAGGAAAGCCGGAAGGATTAGTAAAAGAATTTTATCCGGATGGCAAGATCAAAAAGGAAATCCAATACAAGAAAGGAAAGCCAAATGGCATCACCCGTACTTTCTATCCTGATGGAAAAATTGAAACGGAAGCCAATTACGAAAACGGAATTCTCAAAGGATTTTATAAGACGTACTATTCCAACGGTCAGCTCGAAACGGTTTCAACCATGGCAGAAGGATCGAAGAATGGTCAATACAAAAATTATGATCGCGATGGACATTTGATCCTGGAGGGAAGTTTTCTGGAAGGCAAACTTCACGGAAACAATGTTGCCTATTTCGCAGATGGCACGGTGCAGCATCGCTATACATATGCCGCTGGAAAGAAATCAGGAACGAATTATGAATACCATCCCAATGGCAAAGTGAAGAGACGTGAAGTCGCTTCTTCGAACGGTGTGGAACTCACCGAAGAAACATTTGATAACCAGGGTTTCCCTGTGTCAGAGAAAAAATTCAAAGGAGATAAGCCCCACGGTGTATGGACTTACTATTGGGAGGGCTCAAAGACCGAAAAGCTCAAAGAAACTTATGAAGCAGGAAAGTTGAACGGCAACCGTTACTCGTATTTCAAAAATGGAAAGCTGGCTAAGGAAGAAATGATGAAGTTCAATCTGCTGGCCGGGCCGTTCAAAACATATTATGAAGACGGTGCTTTGGAGTCAGCGGGCGAAAACCGGTCAAATCGCAAGCACGGTTTGTTCACCGCATATTATCCGAATGGAAAGGTGAAAGAGCAGGGCGAATTCATTGCCGACAAAAAGCATAAGGAGTGGAAAGAATTTGACGAGCAGGGAAATTTAAAGAGAACGCTTATTTTTAAGGCCGGAATCCTGGTTCAAACTCCGGACAAAAAGTAATGCAAGCCATCAAGGAAACAAACTTCAAATTTCCAGGTCAAACTGGTTTCTATAGCGGAAAAGTTCGGGACGTTTACTATTTCGGAGATTATATGGCGATGGTTGCCAGCGATCGCATTTCCGCATTCGATGTCATCCTTCCGAAAGCGATACCTGATAAAGGACGCGTGTTGAATCAGATCGCTGCGTTCAATCTTTCCTCCACCAAAGACATTGTTCCTAACTGGGTGATTTCGACTCCCGACCCAAACGTAACTATCGGATTCAAGTGCGAGCCATTTCCGGTTGAGATGGTCGTGCGGGGTTATCTTGCAGGTCATGCTGCCCGTGAATACAAAGCTGGTAAAAGAACTTTATGTGGTGTGCCACTTCCTGAAGGACTTAAAGAAAATGACAAGCTCCCCTCTCCCATCATCACACCAACGACTAAAGCCAAAGTAGGGCACGATGAAGATATCTCGAGAGATGAGATCCTGAAGCGTGGTCTGGTGAGCGAGTCGGATTATAAAACGCTTGAAGATTATACACTGAAACTTTATCAACGCGGGTGTGAGCTGGCCGCTAAACGCAAGCTCATCCTGGTTGATACCAAGTATGAGTTTGGTAAGCACAACGGGAAGATCTACCTGATCGATGAAGTTCACACGCCAGATTCGTCACGGTACTTTTACTCAGAGGGCTATGAAGAACGTCAGCGTGCAGGCGAAGCACAGAAGCAGCTGTCCAAAGAATTTGTTCGGCAGTGGCTGATTGAAAACGGCTTTCAGGGCAAAGACGGCCAAACAGTACCCCCTATGACTGACGACATTGTAGGCTCAATATCAGCGCGTTACAAAGAACTTTATCAACAGGTTCGCGGTGAATCGTTGCCTGCAGTCGATTATAACGCAATTCTTCCCCGGATCGAGCAGCACATCCGCCAGTCTATCGAATCCCTTAAGTAACAACTGCTTAAAAAATTAGAGATTTGCTATATATTGCAGTTCCGAAAGCCATGAGCGCTTCGGTTCGGCCACTAAATTGGATATTTGATACAATGAAATACACGATCGATAAGCAGGAAAAATACAGCCTCCTGCGCCTGCATGAAGAAAAGCTCGATTCAAGCGTTGCCCCCAACCTGAAGTCAGAATTGATCACGCTTCATGCGGAAGGCGTCAAGAATATTATCCTCGACCTTTCTGAAGTAAAATATACGGACTCTTCCGGCCTTAGCGCGTTGCTGGTTGGAAACCGTATCGTTCAGGAAGATGGGGGTATTTTTGTGCTTTCGAGTCTGTCAGATCATACGTCCAAACTGATCAAGATCTCCCAGCTAGACAGCGTGCTCAACATTCTGCCAAAGGTGGAAGAGGCAATTGACGCAGTGTTCATGCACGAGATTGAAAAAGATCTGAAAGACAGTGATGCGAATTGACCTTTAGTACCTAAAACCTAAATTTCCTGAATGACCAAAGCGAATGTTTTGGTCATTCTTTTTTAGCATGAGTTTCAACATAACAATACTTGGTTCAAGCGGAGCGCTCCCGGCTTTCGGAAGATATCCATCGTGCCAGTTGGTTGAAATTCAAAATCGCTACTTTTTGGTCGATTGCGGTGAAGGTGCGCAAATGCAGCTGATGCGCTATCAAACTAACTTCCATCGCATCGGGCACATTATGATCAGTCATCTGCATGGCGATCATTACCTGGGCCTCATGGGACTGATCTTCACCATGCATCTCTTACGAAGAACCAACGACCTCCACATCTATAGTCATGCCGGTTTGGACGAGATCATGACACTTCAGTTCAAGCACTCGCGTTCAGTGCCGAACTTCAGGATCATTTTTCATTTGCTGAAGAAAGACACGCGCGAGGTCATTTTCGAAGATGATGCGCTGACAGTAGAGACCATTCCCTTGAGACATAAGTTGATTTGTTCGGGGTTTCTATTCCGCGAGAAACCGAAGCCAAGGCGTGTCGATAAAGAGAAGTTACCGCAAGGTTTACTCATCCGCCAGGTTGCAGGTTTGAAAAAGGGCCTTGATGTTGAAGATGAGCATGGTAACGTTCTTTTTAAAAATGAAGAGCTCACGCTCGATCCGCGCAAATCGAGAAGCTATGCCTATTGTTCAGACACAGCCTATGATAAACGCGTGATCGAGCAAGTGAAAAATGTAGATGTACTTTTCCACGAGGCCACCTTTACCCGCGATGAAGAAGCGAAAGCAAAAGAAACGCTTCACAGCACCGCGGAACAGGCAGCTCGCGTGGCGCTTCAGGCGGAGGTCTCACGACTTGTGATCGGACACTTTTCTGCCCGGTATCGTGATCTCGAACCCGTGCTGGAGGAAGCGAAAGCGATTTTCAATAATACCTCACTCGCCATAGAGGGTGAGAGTATATCGATCGCAGAGTGAATCGGAATTAGAAATTAAAAATGGGAAATTACGCGAACCGAGAAGATGCCCAATACGATGGCGATGCCGAAACTCAACAGCGTTCCCACGAGAACATACTCGCTTGTCCGAAAATCATTCTCTTTCAACCTCAATACAGATTTAGCGGCCATGAACAAACCGATGGCGGCAAATTGGTTGCTGAGTACGAGCGTTAATGTGATCACGCGTTCAACGTTGCCGATGAATCTTCCTGCACGAACCAACGATTCGCCCTTGTCGCTGTTGGGAATAAGATCGTAACTATTGAGAATAAATCGTATGGCGACATTTGCTGGCCCGAGGCACAGGAGAAATGCGAGCGCAACCCAAAGTATTTCCACATTGCCAGACCAAATCGAGAGTGAAGTTAAAACAGTTGAATAGGTCGTCCAACCTGCGAAGGCTGGAATGACGATCAGCATGGCCATCAGTTGCATAGATTGCCCTGTCAGAAAACTTGTGTTTGAGCACGCTTTCCGGTCAAAGATCATTGAGCTTACTGTTACAACGACAGAAAGAATGATCGATCCAATGAGAAATGATTCCCGCCAGGTAAGCAAATATGAAAAGAAGAAAAATACCCCGCCTTTGACGAAAGGCCACAGCAATTTGGGCTTCAAATATCGCTTGTTGTGAGTGAGGTAGTAACTCGGAACAATGATGAAGTTGGCAAGACAATAGGCTACTAATTGTGTTAAAAGAATTTGGATGAAAGGTATACTCATTTTTTACTGACTACGTTCACAACCTGCTCGAAGCGAAGCACCGCTTTTTCCATTGCAGACCACCCGCTCGACTTCAATCCCTGGTTTACTGCCGACTGCGATATCTGAAACTTATCTGCAATCGCCTGCTCTTGAACTCCGAAAAACCTTTCGCACAGCATCTCGCATTGACGCGCAGTGGTCTTCAGCAACAACGTATCTATTAGTCCCAGAACAACCTGAAACTCTCCTTCCCACGCAAGGGTGCCCGAATGAAAAAAAATCGAATTCTTTATCACGATCCTTTCCTTATCATAGGTGTGGTGGTCGGCAAGTGTTCGGCCAGCTTTGTAAATGGCTTCTCCTTCAAGTACGTTATTTTTTTTGTCAACAAGTGTCATTTCATCGACTACAACGGCCATGCGGATGCCATAAGCTTTAAAGTATTGACTGCGAATGGTTGACTTTTTATTCAGCTTTGCGACAATGGCTTTTGCGTGCGCCTGGCCTTTTATAAACGTTTTGAGTATCAAAGCCGCCCGGAGTGTATCCGCAGGCTTGGGCACATAAACCTCAATGGTGTCACCTTTGGTTACCCGGTGAAAGGTATCAAACCGTTTTCGCATCCTTGGAAATAACGAAAGTTTGAGCGCGTCCAGTAATTTGAGCTTGGCTTTGGCATCCACACTTGTGGAACCCACGATATCCGCTGAGATTATCCCGCTTTTCATATATAAGTGAATTAGCTTATAAATATAAAATATAAGTTTAAAAACTTATAAATGTATTTTATAAGTTTAATAGCTTATAAATGGCCGTTATAAGGTATTAAGCTTATTCTGCAGAAATTGCGATACAGCGTTGAAAAGAAATCGAGGGAAGCGTATCTTGGCCCGATGACTTCACAATCCGACAAGCACCATCGACTTTTTATTATACTATCCGGCATATTCATCACCAACGCGCTCCTTGCCGAGATCATTGGCGTCAAGATCTTTTCAGCCGAGGCTACGGTCGGGCTTCACCCTGCCCACCTGAACATCCTGGGCTTTCAAATGGATTTCAACCTTACCGCGGGTGCACTGATCTGGCCTGTTGTCTTCATTACAACCGATCTGATCAATGAATATTTCGGCAAGCCGGGCGTCAAGCGCATCAGTTATCTCACCGCAGGACTGATACTTTATGCCTTCGTTATTATTTTTCTTTCGATGCAGCTTCCTCCGGCAGAATGGTGGGTGATCGGCAAAGACTCCAGCGGAAATGACGTGAATATGGACATCGCGTTCAATAAGATACTGGGGCAAGGTCAACGTATCATCATCGGCTCATTAAGCGCATTCATGCTCGGCCAGCTTGTCGATGTGTTTGTCTTTCAAAAACTGCGGAAAATTACCGGTAGCAAATGGCTATGGTTGCGGGCCACTGGCTCAACGCTCGTCTCGCAGCTCGTTGACAGTTTCGTAGTGCTCTTTATTGCGTTCTATGGAGTATTTTCAAATTCGCAGATCATGGCCATCGGCATCACCAACTACATTTACAAATTTGTGGTGGCTTTGGTTCTCACTCCGTTGATCTACGTTGGACATTCGATCATCGACAACTACCTCGGAAAAGAAAATGCAGATGTGATGTCTAAGGAAGCTGCCGATCGGAGTGCAGGATTTTTTTAACGCATTCTGCGGAAGTTGTCGAGTATGATTGCAGTGGCTGTAGCTGCATTCAATGATTCGGCACCTCCGATGCGAGGAATTGTGATACGATGAGTGACTTTAGTGGAAGCCTCGGCCGAAATTCCGCGCGATTCGTTGCCAATCACAATCACACCACCCTCTGCAAATCTTGTTTGGTGTACATTCTCGCCATCCAGGAATGCTCCATAGACAGCACGATCTCCAGCCTGGCTTAAAAATATTGGCAGGTCATCGTACCAAAAACTCACACGTGTAAACGACCCCATGGTAGATTGAATGACCTTCGGGCTGTAAAAGTCAGCGGTTTCGGGAGATGCTATGATGTAACGGACACCATACCAGTCGGCAGTGCGGATGATGGTGCCGAGATTGCCCGGGTCTCGAATATCGTCCAACGCAAGCACGGGTTCGTGAGGGGGAATTACAGGCTGGACATTTTCGCGTATTCTGGCCACCGCGAGCGCTGCATTGTTCGACTGAAATTCTCCAAGACCTTCCAGATCCTTTTCCCCTACCACCTCCACCCTGCATCCCTGCCGAGGTGTAATGGCCTGGAGAAACTCCGGAGTTCCCAACACCATCAGCGGGTCAAAATCCGAACTGAATAATTCCTGCACGCTTTTCGCTCCTTCCACCACAAAACATTGCTCGTGTTTTCGGTATTTCTTTACTTGCAGGGATTTGATGAATTTAATGTCAGCTTTCGAAAGCATTTTGGACGATTGATTACCTCGAAAAATAGATATTTTCTTCTGATTCTGCTGCCGGTACTGCTCACTGGCTGTCTTGGCACGCAGCACTTGAAGGAAAACGAGAAACGTCTCATTCAACAATCGGTCAAAGCTCCATCCTATATTTCCGAAGATGCGCTCCGTGAGCTCTACGCACAAAAGCCAAACCGGAGATTGCTCGGATTACCCATTTATCATCTTGTTGCTATTTACTACTGGGGTGAGAAACATTACGATCGCCAGAAATACATCGACAAAAAAGAACGGATCGAAAAGAAATACGATGCCAAGATCGCACGCACTTCATCTCAGAAAAAGATCAACAGTTACACGTTCAAAAAGCAACAAAAGGTTGCGCGCCTCAATTCTTTCATTGAACTCGGCAATCAACGTATGCAGTGGGGAGAGCGCGTTGCCGTGTTTGACACCGGGCTTGTCGACATCACTGTAAGCCGCTTTAGAAAATACCTGGCCTCAGAAGGATATTTTCAGAATTCAGTAACGACCAAGACGACCACGCTGGGTAAGTTCACGACAGTGAGCTACCGCGTGGAGACTTCAGCACCATACATTCTTGACACGATATATTACAGGATCAATGATACCGCGGTTTACAACCTCGTGAAAAAAACGCGTTCAGAAAGTTATATCCAAACCGGAGAGCGATATCGCGCTGATAACATTACCAAGGAGCGCGAACGGATCGATCTGCTGTTGAAAGACAACGGGTACTATGACTTCAGCAGGCAATACATTGACTTTCCGATGGATACCGCCATGCTCGGCAATCGCCAGATAGCGATCATGATCGAGATACTTGATCCGGCCAAACGGGGCTATCATAAAAGATTTGTGCTCGATTCAGTTCGATTCACAACCGATGCCGGAGTGATCAGACCGGGGCGAATACGACAACGAGAGTCTTATAGCGGAATTCAATACAGTTATTTTGAAAATTACTATAGCCTGAAGATCCTCAGTCAACGCGTGTTTCTACGCTCGGGTAATTTGTACAACCGCACGAAAACATTCGAATCTCAGCGACAACTCGCTAACCTCGATGCGTTCAAATTCGAAAACATCGTTTACGATACTTCGGGAGGTAAATTCATCGCAAATATTTTTACCAGTCCGCTCGATCGTTACGAATGGTCAAACGAAGCCGGTGTTAACGTAACGCAGGGTTATCCGGGTCCATTCTACAACATCAATTTCAAGAAGCGCAACATTTTCCGGGGCCTTGAAAATTTCGAGCTCAATGGAAGGATCGGCATCGAGGGTGTTGCCTCTGCTGCCAACGAGGTGAATGTGTACAAGAGCATAGAAGGTGGTGCAAACGCTTCGCTGATCTTTCCGCAATTCATTTGGCCGTTTCGGCAGCCGGTACAGTTCAAACTCGCCCGATACAACCCCAAGACTAGGCTTTCGCTGGGTTACACATACACTGATCGTCCGGAATACAATCGTATAGCCACTACGTTGTCTAACACCTACGTGTGGCAGAACAAGCGGAGAACGCAATACTCACTGGCGCTCACCAACGTGAGTTTGATCAATTCCAAGATCAAGTCACCCAAATTCGATTCCCTGCTTCAGCGCCTCGACTCATTAGGAAACTATAGCCTGGTGAATTCCTTCAAACCTTCGTTCGTGAGCAGCATGATATTCGGTATGACGTGGAATCACAACTACGGCAGCGTTGACAAAAATTCGGTTTTCGTTCGCGGGCAACTCGAGACTGGGGGCACCACACTGAATTTTATCGATCCGACAATAATTACCGACCAGGGTTTGCGGTATTTCAAATACATTCGTTTGAATGTCGACTTCCGCAGGATACGAATACTCAACAAGTGGGCAAGTCTTGCATACCGCATTAACTCAGGAATGGCCTACTCCTACAACAGTGACAAGAGCTTGCCATACGAAAAATTTTATTTTGTCGGTGGAAGCCGAAGCGTACGCGCGTGGAGTCCAAGACGATTAGGCCCCGGATCCACTCCGCGTGAGCGTTCTACTGAACCCACGAAAGACGGTTTGTACAGCTATCAATTTGAAAAACCGGGAGAGATCCTTTTGGAGGGAAGTGTGGAATTAAGGAGTAAACTGGTTGGCTTCATTGACGGGGCCGTGTTTGTCGATGCGGGTAATGTGTGGAGCTTCAATCAGCGCGCACCCATCGATGAGACCACAGGCCTTCGGCAGGGCAATTCGCAGTTTCGGGCGAAATCATTTATGAAGGAACTTGGCGTGGGTACCGGCTTCGGTTTGCGTTTCGATTTCACTTTCCTCATTCTATGTTTCGATGTTGGTATTAAGGTCTATGACCCGCAGCGGGTCCCCAACGACAGATTTGTACTCGACAATGTTAGATTCTTCAAACCTTACGCTACACCTTACACCACAGCAGACGGCACCACTGCATATAAGAATTACAAAGAGCCGGTGATTTACAATGTGGGTATCGGATATCCTTTTTGAGATTTCGGATTTAGAATTTCTGATTTCTGATTATCGAAACCAGATCAGAAATCGCAAACTTGAAACCCATGCTAGAACGAAAGGAGCCGCTCAATTTCAGAACGCACCTTATCAGCATTCGGCAACATCATCTTTTCAAGATCAACGTTCAGCGGAACTGCAGGAAGATTTGCAGCACCGAGTGTCCACACGGGAGCATCGAGTGAAGTGAAACATTCTTTTGAGATCCTTCCCGCAAGCGACTCGGCAAATGAATTCAACAATGGCTCTTCGGTGAGAACAAATGCGCGTCCATGTTTTTTTACTGAAGAGACAATACAATTCCAGTCGAGTGGATTCAATGTACGCAAGTCGATGATCTCCACCCGGCCGGAAAATTCCTTTGAAGCTTCTTTCGCCCAATATACGCCCATGCCATAGGTAATGATCACAGCAGTTGCTCCCTCGGCAATTTTTTCTTCCTCAGCATGCTGCACAATGTTAGCCTCTCCAAGCGGAATGATATAGTCTTCATCGGGCTCCGGCATTTTTGCATCAAGTGTGCCCGGAACTTTTGACCAATACAAGCCCTTGTGCTCAAGGAGAACTACGGGATTGGGATCGTAGAATGAGCCTTTTAAAAGTCCCTTCATATCGGCTGCATTCGAAGGGTAAACGACTTTGATCCCACGGATGGTGAGCAATGCGGATTCAACACTTCCCGAGTGATACGGACCGCCACCTCCATAAGCACCGATCGGAACGCGGATCAACGATTGAATAGGAAATTGTCCGTTCGACAAATAGCAACTTTTCGACAGCTCTTCTACAAGCTGATTGATGCCTGGCCAGATATAGTCCGCAAATTGAATTTCAACAATCGGTTTCGCGCCAACCGCAGCCATACCCGCAGTTGATCCCACTATGTAAGCTTCCTGGATCGGTGTGTTGAACACGCGTTCATCACCATATTTTTGTGCGAGTGTAGCGGCCTCACGAAACACACCACCGAGACGTCTCCCTACATCCTGTCCGTAAAATAAAGCTTCCGGATGTTTGCGCAAGATCTCGTCTACAGCGTGAAGCGCAGCGTCCACCATATTTACTTTCTCGGCCTTCACCGGATGCCGGCTCCCCTGCTCTTGCTTCACGAAAGTTTCTGCAAACTCATGCGTATCAAATGCATGCGTATCCGGATCAGCAGCATTCAACGCACGTTCATAATCGTTTCGTACATTTTCAATCGCGCGTGTTTCTGCGTTCTTCACATCATCTGCCAGATCATCGAAATCATTCAAATAGGCCCGAAGCTTCAACAGCGGATCGAGTTTCTTGTGGGCATCGAGATCTTCGCCTCTATACCATTCCCGTCTCACGCCCGAAGTATGATGCCCGAG
>CBHROW010000146.1:0-13048 GCA_966080355.1 uncultured Chryseosolibacter sp. | reverse complement strand
GAACAACAGTTTTTCTTCTCGAAACTTTACCGACTCACCGCTTCCTTTTGCAACCGTGGCAATGATGTACGCATCTGTCAGATTGTAGTCGTCCGATATGGATGCTTTGACGGGTATTTGCAAATTGTCACCGACTGATAATTCTGTGGATTGCCTGAGTTCCATGAAAGCAATTTCGGGACTGGCATCTGCCACCACTTCAATTTTATAATAGTCGGACGTGACAGCTTGACCTCGATTCTTCCATGAAATATGATACAGACTGGAAGAGGCAAATTTGCGCGGAGCTGTCGATTTTTTTTCACCGTCAATTTTCAATGAATCCTTTCCTGAAAATACGAGTGATGGATTTTCTACACCCTGAGTGAATTCGATGCGCCAGGTTACCAGGGATCCTTCCGGAACTCGCAGGTGAAAGTTGTTAACTGCAAATTTCTTCAGCTGTGTGTAGGCCGGTGGTTGAACTGCAATGGAAAAGGTCTTGATCGATCCCGGAACTTCTGCTTTCGTTAATGAATTTTGGGAGGCAGCGTCTCCGCGCGATAGCCCGGGTTGGTTTTTGGCGATCGGAGTGAGCGACATCAACACAGCGGCACAACCGACTGCGACAAAAAAGAGGATAGCAGCACGTCCCATACGATGAGGCAGTTGCATGTTTGGATAAAGTTTTTCAAACTCGCGCAATGTTCGCTGTTGCTGGATTTTTTCCAGGAGGGTAAGATCCTCCGCATTGCACGTCAGCAGATCAACACTGGCCTGGAGTGATGGATAGTTTGTGTTGAGATAGGCAATGATGTTCACGGTTGACATGCCAGGCAATTTCATTCCAACCAGTGTGATCACAAGGCAAACGAGAAATCCCACAACGGCAATCCAAGGGCTGAGCTGAAGCCATCTTGTTGCCCCAAGTATGATGAGACCTATGGCCATCGCAATGAGAAGTGCCTCGGTTCCCCGCACGAGCAGGTATCTCGTGCAAAGCTTTCGCAGATAATATGGTGCCTCGCCTGCGCTCATTGATTTTTCTTTGCTGATAGGACGCGCTCGATGATCAACAAACAAAGGAGAATTATTGCCAAGGTCGTAGTCACGGAGCGTGATTCGCCTTTCATCGTTACCGACCCAGCAACATTTTTTGACCACGCCTGCTCATTGGGTAAAATGTGAATGTCTTTATCGGTTTTGAATGGCCTCAGATCCTCTTGTAATATTTTGAACAAACACATCGCCAGGTTTTCTTCGAGGGCCACGCCTTCATTCAAGCGTTTTGTAATGGCCCAATCGAGTTGTCCGGCACCTGAACAATAGTTGTTCGCAATTTCCTTTTCCGCAATGAGTGGAACATTGGAAAACGAACAGGGCACGTATCCAATGGTTTTTCCGGCTTGCGTTGAAACCTTAGACGAAAATACAAATGTGTATGCTGGCCGTTGTGGACCCGGTGACGCTTCGTGAAAGATGATTCTTTCGGGAATCTGCTCATCAATCGACATCAATGCGGCTTTGAGAATTCTGACATCGTAAGCGAATTCCGGTTCAGAAATAATACCAATGAACAATGTGTCGGTAGTAAGAATTTTGACACTGTCTGGTGATCCGGTAAGGCGAAAAAATTTTTCCGAAGATGTTTTGTGAAAATGCGCGGTGTTGAATTCAGTCTCATTCGGGGATGTATTTTCAATCCTGATGGAAAGCGTATCTTTCGCAATGAGCGCAGCATCGATTGGGAAACGTTGTGCTTTCGACTCAACGGTGATCCAATTCACACCCGATAAAGCTACTTTTTCACCGGCAAAGTTCTTTGCCTTATTAAAAGAAACCACCACCGCGGAATCCAGGTTTTTATTCTGAAGTTCGGTTACGAGTGCATAGTAGTTGATGGGACGGGTTAACGGTGTTCTGTCCGAAGTTTCAGGGAAGCCTGGTTCGAGTGTTCGGATTTCGAAGCTCTCAGCTTGAGCCCGTTGTGAAAGAGCTTTTCCCTCGGTAGTGAGTTCGGTTCCACGCTCGAGTACCAGCCATTTTGCCCTTTGTTTTTTCGCGAATGCCCAACGCATATCTGCGAGCAAGAATACAAGCATCGTGAACAACATCAATCGAACAACGAGCAGAAGCATTTCATTTAACCGGATGCTGCTGAATTGCGCGGTGTTGGAATCTTTCAAATGACGAACGCTCCCAATGTAGATGACCTTTCCTTGCTTTCTGCTCAACAAGTGGATGCCGATCGGGATAAGCAATCCCAACAATCCCCACAACCACATCGGATTCGTGAACGTGATCATTGCATCAGCTGCTTTCTTGTTTTTAAGAAATCTCGGAGCACCTGGTCAGGATAATCGCCCATGGTGACCGGATGGTACGATACACTTTTTTCAAGCAATGAGTTCTTCACTTTTGTGATCCAATCCTTCACATGCTGCACGTATTGTCTTTGTTGAGCAAAGGTATCGACTTTAACGGTTGCGCCTGTCTCGAGATCTTTAAATGTGAACGAGCCTCCATGATCAAGTTCGAGTTCGTGTTGACCTGTGATATGAAAAATGATCACTTCGTTTCGAGAAGTTTTCAATCGGGAGATGAATGAAAACAGATCACCTTCTTCATCGTAAAGATCGGTAATGAAAATAATGAGCTCTTTTCCGTGGTGATCGAACAATTGGTCGATACCGTTTTTTTTCCAGGTGCTTTCTGCCTTCACGTGAGCAAGCTCGTGGAGGAAGCGCATGAATTGTTGTTGCTCAAAGCGTGGATGTACGATTGAAACATTCTCGTTGTTGACAACATACAAACCAAAAGTATCGCCTTGCTTGCGGGCGAGGTACGCTAACGCTGCGGAAATGACACGCGCGAATTGCAATTTGCTGATGCTGTCTTCCTGGTAGCTCATCGACTTGCTCGCATCGATCATGAACTTCACCGTGATGTTCGTTTCGATCTCGGCTTGTTTGATAAAGTAGCGTTCTGATCGTGCATACATTTTCCAGTCGAGTTGGCGAAGGTCATCGCCCGGCTCGTAATTCCGGTATTGACTGAATTCCTGCCCAACACCGATTGCCTGACTCCGGTTACTTCCACTCATAAATCCTTCAACAATAATTCTTGCGATGAGCTCAAGCCCATTTACGGAGTTGAGTACTTCCGGTTTGAGCAATTCTTTGAGCCGGGCGTCCATTACAGTTTCGGTTTATGTGATGCGGAGATTTCGTCAATGAGATGAAGTGTGACCTGGTCTGCGGAAATATTTTCAGCTTCTGCTTTGAAGTTCATGAGAATACGGTGTCGCAACACGGGAAGCGCAACCTGTTTGATGTCATCGAGCGTGACTGCGAATCGACCCTTAAGCAAGGCGCTCGCTTTTGCCGTGAGGATCATCGCCTGGCCAGCGCGTGGTCCGGCTCCCCAACGCACCCAGTCTTTCACCATCTTCACATGAGTTTGGTTCGGACGCGTTGCTCTGACCAGCTCACTGACAAATGCAATGAGGTCGTTGTTGATATGAACTTCGCGCACAAGTTTTTGGGCATCAATTATCTTTTGTCCATTGATGACTTTGTTGATGACCACGGATTTTTTTCCGGTTGTGCTTTCAAGAATAGCACGCTCTTCTTCCAGGGTTGGGTAAGAAATCCTGACATACAAAAGGAACCGATCGAGTTGTGCTTCGGGGAGCGGAAATGTTCCGGCTTGTTCGATCGGATTTTGAGTTGCCAGTATAAAGAACGGACGCTCTAGTGGATAGGTGACACCTCCATATGTCACTTCAAATTCCTGCATGGCTTCAAGTAAAGCCGACTGCGTTTTAGGTGATGTTCTGTTGATCTCGTCAGCGAGGATGATGTTGGCGAAGATCGGGCCCTTGTTGAATTTAAAAAATCTTTTTCCAGTAGCGTGATCTTCTTCGAGAATTTCCGTTCCGATAATGTCGGAGGGCATGAGATCTGGCGTGAATTGAATTCTTCTGAACTTCAGATCAATGGCTTCCGAGAGCGTTCGGATCATCAAGGTCTTCGCCAATCCAGGAACGCCTTCGAGCAGCGCGTGTCCACCGGCCATGAATGCAATGAGCAGTTGATCGATTGTCTCTTCCTGACCCACGATCACTTTTTGAATTTCCTTTTTCAGCAGCTGAAGTTTTTCAATAAGCTCCTGAACGGTCTGCTCGGCAACTTGTAGATTTTGTGTCATACGGTCTATCGCGTCAATGCATACATCACAATGTTCACACTGAATCGCGTATTGTCAATTCTGTAAAAACGTTTATTTCTGAAATCGTAGTCCCACTCACAGCCATAATCTTTGTTGCTGTACAATACACCTATCTTGCCATCGATCTCTATTGCCTTCAGGTAGTCGTGCACAATATCATCACCCCAGCCATTCAATTCTTGCGAAGTTGTTGGTGGCCCATCGAACTTGAAGAACATCGAATACAGCATGTGGTTGTTCGGTATTTTCTTCAAGGCTCCTGCTCCAAAGATACGTTCCATCTGCGACTCGAACGATTTGGCAAATAGCCCATCGATATCATGGTTGCAGTCATCTACAAATACAAAGCCGCCATTGCTTACATACTGCTCGAAGTTCTCGCGCTCCTGTGCGGTGAACTCCACCAGCTTGTGGCCGCTGAGATAACAGAAAGGACATCGAAAGATCTCGCTGCTCCCGAGTGAAACTACGTTCTCCTGCGTATCCACTTTCAACGTGGTGTATTCTACCAGGGAGTTGAGAAGATTCGAAGGCATCCGCTGATCCACATCCCAATCGCCCGACTCATATTGAAGCCGGGTAAAAAAGAATCGGTTATCCGCAGACATGAGTTAAAGTTCTGTAATTATTTGAAGGCGTGTAAGATGAATTATACGAGTGGAACAAGCAACGTTTTGAGTTAGTTGTCTTAGGAATAGAAAAGTCCCAAGCGTGGCAGGAGACTTAAGTTTCTGATTTGCAATTTCTGATTTCTGATTGACGGTTGCTCGAAGCTTACGCTCATCAGAAATCAGAAATCAGAAATCATAAATTAGAAATTAAACAGCATCAGACAAGCTGGTGAATGTAAAGTCTCTCACCTTCATGTAAGGGATGAGGTCACCATCTACACGGACTTGCTTGCCGAGGGTTTCGAGGTTGTTCAGCATGATCACCGGGCTTTCGTTGAAACGGAAATTCTTGACCGGGTGTTTGATCTTGCCGTTCTCGATATAGAAAGTTCCATCGCGGGTCAAACCCGTGTACAGCAAGGTTTGCGGATCTACACTTCGAATGTACCAGAAGCGTGTCACGAGAACCCCTTTCTTCGTGTCTTTGATCATGTCCTCAAGAGAAGTATTTCCGCCTTCCATGATGATGTTTCCAGGGAAAGGAACAGGTGCTACATTTTTCTGCGATGCCCAATAACGATCGTAGAAAAGATTTTTCACCACGCCACCCGAAATGATATCCATTTTTTTGCGCGCTTGTCCATCGCCAGTCCACGGAGACGCAGGAGCTTCTGCATTGAACGGATCGGTGTAAATATTTACGCGCTCATCGAGGATCTTTTCACCGAGTTTTGTTCCACCGCCTTTTTTCGCGAGAAAGCTTCTTCCTTCATCTGCCTGACGGGCGCCCATATTGAAGAACATATTGCCGAGAAGCTCCGCTGTGGCAGCGGGCTCGAGGATCACCGTGTATTTTCCAGGTTCGATAGCTTTCGCCTCACGCGACATCACGGCTTTGTCGATAGCAACTTTCGAAGCCTCTGCTGTATCAAGTTTTGAAACATCATTGAAGTCGCGGGTCACCCAGCCTGAACCTGTGCCATCGTTTGTGCGCATGGTCACAGTGAAGTTTACGTTTGTGCCCTGGTTGTAGGCAAACAGTCCTTTGCTGTTCATCATCGATGCGAAGCTGTGATTGTCATCGAGAAATCCCGCAGCAGTTACGTCTTTTGCTGCAGCAGGGTTGATGCTGTTGGCTGCAGCCTGCGCGCGATACTCGGGCGTGATCTTCGCGGTGGCTTCTGAAAATGTTTTTGACTCACCGTATTGTTGTTGCGTGAGCGGCTCCATGAACTCAGGGTTTTCAGGAGACAATCGGGCCAGCTCTTCAGCCCTGCGCACCACCTTCTCGAGCGAAGCATCATCGAATTCATTGATGGTGGCTGTGCCTGCCTTCTTTCCGAAATAAGATTGAACGGCAAGCGTCACGTTGCTGTCTTCGCCTGAAGTTGAAACGGTGTTCCGGGCGTAGCGAATGTTTCCGCCATTGGAACCGTTGAGGTTGGCTTCGCAGCCATCGGCCTTAGAGAAGCCGACTACTTTTTCAAGTATTCGTTTAGCTTCCTCTTTTGAAAATATAGCCATAGAATATGTGTTTACGGTTTAAGTTAAATGGTTCTTGCTGTATTGATAACGTTCACGCCATTGAATCGCGCGGTTGCCGATCCATGCGATACGGCACTCGATTGTGAAGGCTGGCCTTTGCCATCGAAGAACGAGCCGTTCAAACGGAAGTCGCGCTCGTCACAAACCTGCACACATGAGTTCCAGAATTCCTGGGTGTTCGATTGGTAAGCAACGTCTTTCAGCATGCCTGCGATTTTTCCATTCTTGATCTCGAAGAACAACACGCCTCCGAACTGGAAGTTGTAACGCTGCTGATCGATGGAATAAGAGCCGTCTTTCACGATATATATGCCCTTTTCAACGTTGGCGATCATTTGCTGAGGTGTGAGCTGATCTTTACCTGGCGCGAGAGACACGTTTGGCATACGCTGGAATTGAACCGAAGCCCAATCGTCTGCATAACAACAACCGTGAGATTCTTTTTCTCCGATGATGTGAGCTTGATCGCGTATAGCCTGGTAGTTGACGAGGATTCCGTCTTTCACCAGATCCCAGCGCTTTGTTTTCACACCTTCATCATCATAACCGACTGCGCCAAGCGATCCTTGTTGAATTTTGTCGGCAAACAACGTGACCTGCTTGCTGCCGTAATTGAATTTTTTGCTTTGCCATTTGTCGAGCGTGGCGAAGCTTGTTCCCGCGAAATTCGCTTCGTAGCCAAGCACACGGTCGAGTTCCAACGGATGGCCTACTGATTCGTGAATGGTGAGCCATAAGTGCGAAGGCTCGAGCACGAGATCGTATTTGCCTGGTTCTACAGATTTTGCTGCAAGAATTTGTTTTGCTTGTTCAGCAGCCATCGCGGCATCTTCGACAACATCATAAGACTTGTTGTAAAGCATGATGTCGCCCGGTGCCTGGATCTTATCTTCCGCACGACCATCGAGATACTCATAGCCCATTCCGACAGGAGCGCTGAATGACGCGCGTTGTTTGAATTGGCCGGAAGTCTTATCGACAACGGTAACGGTAAAGAACGGCCACGTGCGATGAATATCCTGATCGATGTATGAACCTTCGCTCGATGCAAAATATTTTTGCTCGTTAACCAGGAACAGGATATTGTTGATGTAGTTGGCTCCTTTCTCGATCGCTTTGGCATTCGCTTTTAAAAGAAGTTCAGCTTTGTCTTTGATGGGAACCTCAAAAGCATTTTTCACGATCGGAGTTTTGTAGCTCTGGTCGCCATAACCCTGCAGGGGAACAAGTTTTACCGGTTCCTTCTGAACTTTCGCATTCGCTTTCGCGATAGCAACTGCTTTCTTGGCAGCTTTCGAAATTCCATCTGGAGTTACATCGTTGGTGGAAGCGAATCCCCACGTGCCGTCTGCGATCACGCGAACACCGCATCCGAAAGATTCGGTATTTACAACGTTTTGAACTTTGTCTTCACGCGTAACGACAAATTGATTTAAGTAACGGCCGATCCGAATGTCCGAATAGGTGGCACCTGCAGATTTCGCAACGTTGAGCGCGACATTAGCAAGTTGCTTTTTCTGTGCGACATCCAGGACCTGATCGAGCATGCGAGCCGGATCAACAGCCTTTGCAAAAGAGGGAAGAGGGAGCATCATGGCTCCAGCGCCCATCCCGGCTATTTGAATAAAGTCCCTTCGTTTCATATGATTGGGTTAGTGCTAAATGGTTCTTCCTGTATTGATCACATTGATGCCGTTGAAGCGCGAGGTTGCACTTCCGTGCGATACGGCACTCACCTGTGACGGCTGTCCTTTCCCATCGAAAAAAGATCCGAACAAACGATAATCGCTTTCATCGCAGATTTTTGCGCAGCTGTTCCAGAACTCCTGTGTGTTCGACTGGTATGCTACATCGTTGAGCATGCCTGCGATCTGTCCGTTCTTGATCTCGTAGAAAACGGTTCCTCCGAATTGGAAATTGTAACGTTGCTGATCGATGGAGTATGAACCTCGTCCCGCGATGTAGATCCCTTTCTCCACATCTTTGATCATATGGTCAATGCTGTATTTTTCTTTTCCGGGAGCGAGCGACACATTTGGCATACGTTGGAACTGAACGTCACTCCAGCTTTGCGCATAGCAACATCCATGTGATTCGTTTTGGCCGAGAATATGCACCTGATCGCGTATAGCCTGGTAGTTGACGAGGATGCCGTCTTTAATGAGATCCCAGCGTTTGCAAGGAACGCCTTCATCATCGAAGCCAACAGCTCCGAGAGAGCCAGCCTGAACTTTATCGGCAAAAATATTTACATGCTTGCTGCCATAGTTGAACGTTCCGGATTTCCATTTATCCAGTGTTGCGAAGCTCGTGCCAGCGTAGTTTGCTTCATAGCCGAGCACGCGATCGAGCTCCAGCGGGTGTCCGACCGATTCGTGTATTGTGAGGCCGAGGTGATTCGGTTCGAGCACAAGGTCGTATTTACCCGGTTCAACCGATTTTGCGCTGAGCATGTCTTTCGCGTTTTGCGCAGCGATCCTGGCATCCTCAACTATGTCGTAAGTATTTTTATAAAGGATGAGACCGTTCGGCCCTTTCACTTTGTCTTCGGCTTTCGGTATCAGGTATTCATAACCCATCCCCATCGGAGCGCTCAAGGCCTGGCGTGACTTGAACTTCCCGGCAGCTTTGTCAACAGCATTCACGTTGAATGTCGGCCAGATGCGGTGAATGTCCTGATCGATATACGAACCTTCGCTCGAGGCAAAATATTTCTGCTCATTCACCATGAACAGGTTCGAGTTTACGAAACTTGCCCCGTTTTGAAGCGCTGCAGCGTTTGCCGCGAGCAAGAGGTCTACTTTTTCCGAGACGGGAACTTCAAATGCATTTTTTTGAATGGGAGTTTTCCAGTTGATCTCGCCCTGACCTTTTTGAGGCGCGAGCTTCACAGGTTCCTTCTGAAATTTTGAATTTGCTTTCGCGATCGCAACAGCGCGTTCGGCAGCTTTCTTAATTCCCGTTTCGGTTACTTCGTTTGTTGCTGCAAATCCCCAGGTGCCATTGGCGATCACGCGAACACCGAGTCCGAACGACTCTGTATTAACAATGTTCTGAACTTTATTCTCGCGTGTTGTCAGGAATTGATTGAGATACCGGCCGATACGGACGTCTGTATAGCTGGCGCCCAGCGATTTTGCTGTGTTGAGCGCGATATCAGCGAGCGCCTTTTTTTGAGCAATGTCAATCGGAGACTCGAGGACAGCCTCAACCGGTATGGCTTTACTGAAGGCGGGCAGAGGCAAAAGCATTCCGCCAATGCCGAGCCCGGTAAGGGAAACAAAATCTCTTCGCTTCAAGGTTTTCAGGTTTAAGTGTCTGGCCTTGTTGCCGGACCTTTGACTCAATATATCGAAAAACCAAAAACCGACTAGAAAAATAGGATTCTTTGCTATTAGATTATTTGAGTGGTCGCTGATTAGAACAAGCTAGCCTGCGAACGAGTTGTAACACGTTTTCTTCTTCAAACAAAAAAGGGAATCCTTCCGGAATCCCTTTTTCAAGATTGTAAATACGCTCTTACTTCGGCAGTGTTGAGAAATCAAATGAAGTCTCCAGGAACTTCGTTGTGAATTTTCCGGAGCGGAATGTGACGTTATCCATCAACGCGATGTGGAACGGAATCGTAGTCTTGATTCCTTCGATCACAAACTCCTGCAAAGCTCTTTTCATTCTCGTGATGACTTCCTCGCGCGACTGGCCGCTTACGATCAACTTCGCAATCATCGAATCATAATTCGGTGGAATGGTATAGCCTGCATACACGTGACTATCGATGCGAACACCGTGACCACCGGGCATATGCAGGTTGGTGATCTTTCCCGGTGAAGGGCGGAAACCGTTGGCCGGATCTTCGGCATTGATACGGCACTCCATGGCAAAAAGATTTGGGAAGTAGTTCGTTCCTGAAATAGGCACGCCTGCGGCAACTTTGATCTGCTCTTTAATCAGATCGTAGTCGGTAACTTCCTCTGTGATCGGATGTTCTACCTGGATCCTCGTATTCATTTCCATGAAGTAAAAATCACCATGCTTATCGACCAGGAACTCGATCGTTCCAGCGCCTTCATAGTTTATCGCTTTTGCGCCTTTGATTGCAGCTTCGCCCATTTTTTCGCGAAGCTCCTGGCTCACAATAGGTGACGGGGTTTCTTCAACAAGTTTTTGGTGTCTGCGCTGAACAGAACAATCGCGTTCCGATAAGTGACATACCTTTCCGTATTGATCGCCTACGACCTGGATCTCGATGTGACGCGGTTCTTCAACAAATTTTTCAAGGTAAAGACCATCGTTTCCGAAGGCTGCACCCGCTTCGCGCTTGGCGTCATCCCATGCTTTTTTGAATTCACCATCGTTATTGATGATGCGCATGCCTTTTCCGCCACCCCCTGCAGTAGCTTTTACGATCACCGGATAACCAACTTCGCGCGCGAGCTTTTGGCCTTCTTCAATGGAGGAAAGCAATCCGTCCGAACCAGGAATTGTTGGAACTCCTGCTTTCTTCATCGTGTCTTTTGCGGTCGACTTATCGCCCATCGACTGGATCATAGCAGGGGTGGGGCCGATGAACTTGATGCCATATTCATGACAGATAGCAGAAAATTCCGCGCGCTCCGAAAGAAATCCGTAACCGGGATGAATGGCATCCGCGTTGGTGATCTCCGCTGCAGAAATGATTCGAGGGATGTTCAGGTATGAATCCTTGCTTGGCGCATCACCGATACACACAGCTTCGTCTGCAAAACGAACGTGAAGGCTCTCGCGATCTGCGGTAGAGTAAACTGCGACTGTCTTGATATCCATCTCGCGGCAGGTGCGAATGATTCGCAACGCAATTTCACCACGATTGGCAATTAATATTTTTTTGAACATGAGTTCGATTTCTGATTTTCGATTTCTGATTTCTGATTTTGGCTTTAGAATCAGGAATCAGAAATCAGAAATTATAAACTGATTTAGTCTGGTTCTACAACAAAAAGTACCTGGTCGTATTCTACAGGCGAAGCGTTCTCAACCATCACTTTCACGATCGTTCCCGAAACTTCGGATTCGATCTCATTGAAAAGCTTCATGGCCTCGATGATGCAAACCGTCTGGCCTTTGCTCACTTTGTCGCCCACGGACACGAATGGCGCAGATTCAGGACCGGATGAACGATAGAACGTTCCGATCATTGGTGATTTGATATCTGTGGTCTTTTTCCCTGATGACTCACTTGACTTTTCAGCTTTCGGTGCTGTAGCTGCAGGAGCAGATGTCGCCACAGGAGCCGCTTGTTGTTGCATGGGAGCAGCTGCCATCGGAGCAACTACCGGAGTTGATTTGAAGACTTTTTGATCTGGCTCGCGCTTCACGTGAAGCTTGAGTTGTTGAGTTTCGATGTTTACCTCGTTGAGTCCGGTCTTCGAGATGAAATCGATAAGATCTCTGATTTCAGATGTTTTCATTTCGGCTTGGTTAGAGGATGTGCTGTCGGAAAATGTTTTTGCAACTTTTTCCTTCGCACTGGGTTTGGATGCGCGGGCTTTGCTCATACGATTTATTTTACACGTTCGATGTAATCCCCCGTGCGGGTATCAATTTTGATTTTTTCTCCGGTGTTGACAAAAAGCGGAACGCGAACTTCAGCACCGTTCTCCAGCGTAGCTGGTTTCAATGTGCGTGTTGCGGTATCACCTGCCAATCCAGGTTCAGTGTATTGAACCTCCATCACTACATGCGCAGGAGCTTCCGCGGTGATGGGGTTGGTGCCGTTCTCGAAAGCGATGAGCAATGTCACACCTTCTTTGACGAAATTCACGGCTTCGCCCAGCAACGCCTTATCGAGATAAATTTGATCGAACGTCTCGTTGTCCATGCACACCAGGCTATCGCCATCGGCATAGAGATATTGATATTCTTTTGTTTCGACACGAAGGATCTCGACATCATCGCCAGGGCGGAATCGGTTCTCTGCAACCTTCCCGTTGCGAACGTTGCGCATTTTGATCTGATAGAATGCGCGCAGGTTTCCAGGTGTTCTGTGGATGAGTTCCTCCACCTGCACCACTTCGCCATTGTAGCGCATGTAATTTCCTTTGCTGAGATCCGATACAGTTGCCATAAAATAAAACGACTTTAAGTTACAAATGAATAGTTTAAATACAAGGTTCGCAGTTCACCGTTCACCGTTCACAGCATCTTGTGCGAGTGGATCATGGTCAGCGTTGATGAAAGACTGTGAACCATGAACCGTCTGCCGTGAACTTTTATCGTGAACTTCCATCATAGGCCCACTTCACATAGATCGCTCCCCACGTGAATCCGCCACCGAATGCTGCAAGGATCAGATTGTCACCTTTCTTCAGTTGCTTTTCGTAATCCCAAAGCAAAAGTGGAATAGTACCTGCAGTTGTGTTGCCATAACGCTCGATGTTCATCATCACTTTGTTCTCTGTGATACCAACGCGATTCGCAGTGGCGTCTATGATCCGCTTATTGGCCTGATGCGGGACCAACCAAGTGAGTGAATTTGCATCGAGATTATTTCGCTCGGCAATCTGGGCGGAGACATCCGCCATATTCGTTACCGCGAACTTGAATACAGCCGATCCTTCCTGGTAAACGAAGTGCTGTCGCGCGGCAACCGTTTCAGCTGTCGCTGGTTTACGGCTTCCACCCGCTTTCATATGGAGATAACTCTC
>CBHROW010000145.1:0-13103 GCA_966080355.1 uncultured Chryseosolibacter sp. | reverse complement strand
TCCCGAGTCCTTAAGATTTGCTGATCCAAACGACTTCTTTTTCATGTAACTCAAAGCAAGCCTTTCGCTTGTGATGAGGTGGGTAAGAATTTGCCCCACGCACCATTTTCCGTCAGGCGAATATGTATAAGCATGCAAATCCATACGGGAAAGGCGATCCAACAAAGCGAGCCGCTGTTGTTCCAGGCGATCGAATTGTCTTTGAATTTTCGAATTCATCATGCGCGAATTACAATATCGCGGGAGTTGATTAAATTACATAAAGTTTTAAAACCTAAACCTTTACTTATGAGTACGACCGCTACCCCCACAGCTACCGCTCAAACAGCAGCAACCTACGCCAGTTTTGGCGCACGTTTCCTTGCATTCCTTATCGACTCAATAATCATTTGGTGTTTGCAAGCTATTGTTATTGCTCCGATCATGACATTCATGGGCCTTGGAATTGCCGCACAAGTGAGCAGTTCAGATGGCGAAGTCAGCGAAGAACAAGTATTCGGCATGCTCGGAACCATTTTCGCAGCTGCAGGAACCGCGATGATCATTGTATCGGTTCTCACGCTTCTCTATTTCGCAATCATGGAATCTTCGAAGTCACAGGCGTCCCTGGGCAAAATGGCGCTTGGAATCAAAGTTACAGACATGGAAGGAAATCGGCTGACTTTTGGGAAGGCACTTCTCCGCAGCATCGGAAAAATCATCTCTTCGATGATCTTGTACATTGGCTACCTGATCGCGGCTTTCACGGAAAAGCGCCAGGCGCTGCACGATCTGATCGCCTCAACATTAGTAGTGAAGAAATAGAAACTTTTGATCTTTAAGATCTCAAGCCGGGCAACCACGTCCGGCTTTTTTCATACCAGGAAGTCGAGCTGACGATCACAAAGCCTGACCGTTGCAGGCAAATAACCCAGCAATTCACCATCACCTTCGATCAAACATGGCTGCTCACTTAACAGTGAAATTTCAGTTGTTGATTTATAATGAACTTCAGAAAGACCAATATGCCGGGCCTTCCGAAGATGTAAAGTGAACCGAATGAAGTCGAGCACTGAAACATTCCCACAAATAAAAACATTGAACAGACGATCATCCAGGATGGCATCGGGAGCAATATAGAGGCCGTGGCCGTAACACTTGCCATTGCAAATTCCGAGTGTTCGTAATCTCCCGTTCCAGGTCCATTCGGCAGTTGACGCACTTACATTCACAGGCCGGTAAGAAATAAAAGTTGAAAGTATACTTCTGTAGTAAGCCAGGGCGCGTCCGAAAACTCGCCCTCTGTTCATCACTTTTTTTACAACCTCCGGCCCCATACCGAGGTCTGCTACATTGACGAAATAGGCAAACGATCTTTCGCCAGAGTCAAGCGTGTAGTCGATGCGTCCGATGTCGACCTTTTTAGGTTTGAAATCTGAAACGAGTTTGGCGAGTTGGGCTGGCTTCGAAGTGATATTTGTTGTTCGCGCAAAATCATTCCCCGTGCCAAGCGGGATCACACCGACCGATGGAAGTTTGGAAAATGTCTCGCGTCCCTTGAACACACCATTCAACACCTGGTGTAACGTTCCATCCCCGCCTGCTGCAAAGATCGCGTCAGCAAATTGATCACATGCCTTTGAGGCTTGCGAGACGGCATCGTTTCTGGAAAGTGTTTCGTGAACCTCAACTTCGGCTACCTCCGCGAGAGCGGGCAAAATCTTGCGATAGAAAATTTTCTTGTTCAGCGAAATTCCATTGAGAACAACAACAACCCGCTTCTTCCCCCGCTCCATCACCTGTTATTTGCAGTTTTTCTTGATCACGGTCTTTGCGTCTGCTGATCCCATTTCTTCTGCCCGTTTGAAATCGAGGCAGGCATCATATTGGTTGTTCATGCTGAGCTTGACGAGCCCGCGCTGAAGGAAAGTTTCGGGGTCACTGGGATAGAGTTCGATCGAGGCGGTGTAGTCTTCTACTGCTCCGGCAAAATCTTCTTTTTCTGTTTTGCTCAATGCGCGATTATCAAAGTATACGGGATTGGTATCGTCAATGCCGATTGCCTTTGTGTAGTCTGCGATTGCGCCATCATAATCTTGCAAACTGTATTTGACAACACCGCGCAAGTTGTAGGTCTCGGGTTCTTCTGCGTTGAGCTCTATCGCTTTGTTGTAATCTTCAAGCGCACCTTTAAAATCTTCTTTGGCACTTTTCGCTAATGCACGATTTTCGAATTTCAGCGCATCTTTCGCATCGAGCTTGATGGCCTGATCGTAGTCGGCTATCGCCTGATCGAAATTTCCGGCATTGTATTGCGCAACTCCGCGATAGTTGAACAAGTTGCCGTCCGTTTTGTCGAGTTCAATGGCCTTCGTGTAGTCATCGATCGCGCTGATGAATTCACCGAGCTCGGCTTTAGCAACTCCGCGGTTGAAATATTTGTCTGCATCGGCAGGTCCGAGTTCGAGTGCTTTTGAAAAATCAAAATACGCTCCCTGGAGGTCTTCGATGTTATATTTTGCGAGGCCGCGGTTGGTATAGGCATCCGCAAACTTCGGATTGAATTTTATCGCTTTGTCGAAATCGAGGATCGCAGCATCATCGTCACCCAGGTTCATCTTGGCTTCACCGCGGTTGTTCCATGCTTCGGCAAAAGTGGTGTCAAGGTCCAAGGCGCTTGAGAAATCTCCGATCGCTCCGTACAAATCATCAAGCCCAACGCGCGCCTCTCCACGCAGGTTCCATGCGAGCTTATTTTTGAAATTTGATTCCAGGATCTTTGTCAGGTCTGATTTGGCCCCCTTAAAGTCGCCAGACTGGATCTTTCTCTTCGCAGGCTCCAGAACGTCTTGCGCAAAAAGACTCATGGAAAACAGACAAAGCGAAAGCAGAAGTTGAATTTTCTTCATAGATGGTATCTCTTCAAATTTATAAATTATTCGGCATCCAAAACGTCAGCTACCGCTGCATGGTGGATAAATCCTTGGCCCGTCATAACAGGTGTGCCGGTAAATATCCAAGCTGAATCAATGGCACCGTTCCGCCAAAAACACCGACACACGGTTTTATCCGCCTGACAGAATTCTTAACGAACTGAGATGTTAACCTGTATCTTAACAAAAAAATTATATGATGACGAGATACGTGATAGTTGGACTGCTCGCAATGTCTGGAATCGCCCGCGGTCAGGAGCAACCCCTTGACATGAAAATGGATTTCGAAGAATATGATCCTCCGTCATCACTGGTTGTACCCGAACATCATGTAAAGCGAGCGAAGTTCCCTTTTATCGATGTGCATAATCATCAGTTCAGCATGCCCGCTCAGGACCTCAACGCGCTGCTTAAAGAAATGGACGATCTGAACATGAAAGTGATGGTGAACCTGAGCGGGAGAGGTCGCGGGAGCACCGAGCACCTTGAAAAATCGCTGGCCAATGTGCATCGGACTTCACCCAAAAGATTCATTGTTTTCACCAATATGGATTTTGCAGCTATTGATGATCCGGAATGGCAGGGGCGGATGGTAAAGCAGTTGGAAGATGATGTGAAAAAAGGTGCGAATGGCCTGAAGATCTACAAGAACCTCGGCATGTTCACCAACGACAGCAAAGGAAACCGGATCAGGATCGATGATCCACGCATCGGTCCCGTCTGGGAGAAATGTGGAGAGCTCGGCATACCGGTTCTCATTCACTCGGCCGACCCGAAACAATTCTGGGAGCCGATCGACAAGAACAATGAACGTTGGCTCGAGCTGAAAACTCATCCAGGCAGGCGTCATGACACCGATCCTGTGAAGTGGGAGACGATCATCGAAGAGCAGCATCGCATGTTCAAGGCTCATCCGAAAACCAAATTCATCAACGCACACCTGGGCTGGTATGGAAGCGATCTGAAAAAACTAGGCGAGCTGATGGACGCCCTTCCAAACATGTATACTGAAATAGGCGCAGTCATCGCTGAGCTTGGACGTCAGCCACGGGCCGCGAAAGAGTTTCTCACAAAATATCAGGACCGCGTGATGTTCGGCAAAGACAGCTGGGTGCCCGAGGAGTATGAGACCTATTTCCGCGTGCTTGAAACTGCGGATGAATATTTTCCATACCACAAGCGCTACCATGCTTTCTGGCGGATGTACGGCTTGGATCTCCCCGATGAGATCCTAAAAAAGATCTACTACAAGAACGCGCTCCAAGTAATTCCTAACATTGACGCATCGCAGTTTCCAAAATAGTTACTCTGCTTTCTTGACGGCACCGAAGCGCAAGCCGAGCCCTGTCGAAAATTGGAAAACACGGTAGTCGTAAAAGGTATCGCCTGCAAGCGGAACGGAGAATCCTCCCTGGAACGTAAAATACACATTGTCGTGAAAATGTACTTTCGATACAACGGCTGGCTCGAAGTACACCACGGGGTCTTCATCCACGGTGTAACGAACGCCTCCGTTGGAGAACTCCGTAAAGTCGACAATTGAAAATCTCGGTACGAAAGAAACATGCACTGTCTTTTTATTCATACCAAATGCCGGCTGAATAAAGTATCGCTTATAACTGCCCGAAGCTGAGACGCTCGAAGTACTGATGAAAGTGTAGGTATCGTAACTCGTACCCGTGCCTTCTCCGTACCCTGCGAACACTTCAAAGAACATGCTCTTCGAATTCTTGAAGTAACCCAGACCGAATTCTGCAAAAGTGTGTTTGCTGTAATCTTCGGGATGGTTATCGTAATCGCTGCGCTTGAGGTACGAGTAATTTCCGATGATGCCAAAATTTGACGTGGGGGCAAAAGCAACCTGACCATTGATGCCATTACCCACCTGGGCGCTGGCTTGAAATTCACCTTTCTTCGTAAACGCTGGAGAATTTCGTGCGTTCGGAATGTAAACGGGAGCACACGAAGTTGCGATAAGTGCGAGAAACAGAATTTTTTTCATACGAAACAGTTTGAGGTAAATTTACGGAAAATATGAATTCATGAATCCTTCAGAACTCGATGCATTGATGCTCAAACGCAGAAGTATATTTCAACAATCATATACCGGAGAAAAAGTAAGCGATGCGATCGTGAGCCAGATGATAGCGAATGCAACCCTCGCCCCTACACACAAGATGACCCAGCCCTGGCGTTTTATCGTTTTCACGGGAGAAGGGTTGAAAGATCTCGCTGAGACCCAGGCGGAAATTTATAAAGATGTTACTTCGAAAGATGGATCATTCAAGGAGGATAAATTCCAAAGCTTGTTAACTAAGCCATTGCTTTCATCGCACATCGTTGTGGTGTGTATGAGTCGCGATCCGAAAAGATCCGTTCCAGAGATCGAAGAGGTCGGTGCGGTGTTTTGTGCGATTGAAAATATGTATCTGACCGCTGCGGCCTACAACATCGGATGCTACCTGAGCACGGGTGGTATCACTTACTTTGAAGAATCGAAAAAGATCTTTGGCCTTGACGCTGACGATAAACTAATCGGCTTCCTTCACATCGGTGTTCCTAAAGAATGGCCGAAGCCAGGCAAGCGCAAATCTGTAGAAGAAGTAAGCAAGTGGGTACGCGAATGAGAGGGCTTTTGGCTATGGCTATGGCCATTCACCGATTGGCTTATAAGGTACTTTTCTAAAGGCGCTAAATTTCAGTGCGTCACTTTACAGTGTCTGCACGCAATGCTATAGCCATAGCCACGGGCCATAGCTTTTACAAGCATTTTTTGTGGCTATTTATCAGTAACTTAATCTTAAATCCACCGTATGAAGCGTTTGATCGTTGTTGCATTGGTTTGCTCCGCACTGGTATCGCGGGCACAGGTTGTCGGAAAGGCTTTTCCTGCCTTACAAGCCGAAACTGTTGAAGACAAAAAAGTAAGTCTCCCTGGTGACGTTGCCGGAAAATATACTCTTATCGGAATGGCTTATTCAAAAAAATCGGAAGACGAATTGAATTCCTGGTTCCAACCCGTATTCGAAAAATTCATTCAGAAATCGAAAGGCCTGCTCGCTGGCTTTTCTTACGATGTCAATGTTTATTTCGTGCCGATGTTCACTGGTGTAAATGCAGCAGCTACCGGAACTGCCAAGAAGAAGGCGATGAAGAACATCGATCCACAGCTTCTGCCATACATTCTTTTTTACAGGGGCGAGCTCAAGCCATACAAAGAATCACTCGACTTTGAAAAGCGTGATATACCTTACTTTTTTGTTCTCGACCCTGAGGGAAAAATCGTTTACGCAACTTCGGGCAAATATTCGCAGGACAAAATGGATGCTGTAGAGGAAAAAATCGAGTAGAACAAAGTTTTAATATGTCATTGTCTTGATCGAGCTTTTATCCATTTCGCTGGCCCCCGGCATTGCCATCATGCTTTACATCTATCTAAAAGACAAGCATGAACGCGAGCCTCTGTCACTGCTGCTGTTGAGCTTTCTCTATGGTGGATTCAGCACGCTCATCACGTTAGCCATCAGCTTTCCGATCGAATTTCTGGTGAGCTTGAAAAAAGGTGATGTTGTTCATGAATTTTACGATGCATTTTTCAAAGTGGCACTGGTGGAAGAGTTCAGCAAATTTCTTTTCGTGAGGTTTGTGCTTTACCCGAACAAGAATTTCAATGAACCTTTTGACGGAATAGTTTACGCGGTAATGGTGAGCATGGGTTTCGCCACGCTCGAAAACGTGATGTACGTTTACAGCTATGGTGTGGAAACGGGGATCCTCCGTATGTTCACCGCAGTACCTGCACACGCAACATTTGCGGTGATGATGGGATACTTTCTCGGCATTGGAAAATTCAAGCGCCACCGCGAGCTTATGTTCAGCCTCCTCGCACTTGGGTCCGCAACTTTCCTTCACGGTTTGTACGACTACTTCTGGTTCATCGCTAACGCTACGGGTGTGTGGACGGGCATTTGGACGGGGGCAATTGCATCGCTCATCATTGGGCTGGTGCTCTCACGCAAGGCAATACGATTACATCAACAGGCATCACCGTTCCTGAAAAGCGCAGAAAACGGGAGTGCGAGCGTGGTTGCTGAAATTTCACCTGATCCGGATCAGCATCCGGAACCCTAGGAAACCGTTTGCGTACCTTAATACTCGGTTAAGTGTGCTTTTTCGCACAATTAGTCAATTTTGACTATCCAAAGCACAACCATTTACCGTAGTTTTGTGTCTATGCATTGACAGATTGATTTATGGATTTGAAGTGTCGATTGTTCTTTTTTTCAGTGCTATCATTGGTGTTGGGAGGCTGCATGGCCGATGCTGATAGCCCGGGGCTAGATATTTTTACCCAAAGTTTTGACTTTTCTCAAGACCGTTATGGCTGGCAGCATGGGTTTGCGGAATACCCGGCCGGACCAAACGATTCTGCTTTTTACGAATTGAAATTCGAATACACCGCTGACCCGACCGGCTCAACAAAGGCCCTGATGATCTCAGGCTACAACCACAGCGATGATCTGTTCATGTACATCAAAAAGAAGCTGGATGGTCTGAACCCAAACACCGAGTATACCATCACCTTCAATGTCAATTTTTTATCGGACGCAACGGTAAATAGCATTGGCGCTGGTGGCTCACCCGGTGAAAGTGTGTATTTCAAAGTTGGCGCAACCTCCTCAGAACCGAAGACGGTCATCGACAACAGCATGTATGTGATGAACATCGACAAAGGTGTTCAGGCCGAAAGCGGAAATGATATGATCACCGTTGGCGACATCTCGACAACCTCATCATCAGGCTTCGCTCTCGTGTCTCGCAGTAATTCTGCGTATGTAGATTCTCCCCTGAAAGTGAAAAGCAACTACAAAGGAGAGCTGTGGCTGATTGTGGGAACAGACTCAGGTTTTGAAGGAGTAACCACACTTTATTATACCAAAGTGAACGTTACGCTGAGCGCTTCAAACTGATTTTTTCTTCTTCCTGGCCTTTGGCACTTTCCCGACACGCACATCATTGCTGAGGATAAGCTCGCATAAAGCATTGCCTTCCGATTCAAAATCATCGCTGTCTTCCGGAACGATCTGCCACGAAGTTTTCCCTGTCTTTCCAAGTACCGAAATGGATCGCATGGAAGGCAAGATCTTCTTGAGCGTTGCGTGATGCTCAACATCTGTGGCAAACCATATTCCGTTGTCTTTCTTTGCAGATGATTTTTTTCTCAGCATTACATAGATCTTTTCTCCTATGTAGATCGCATGACATCCGAACATCGGCCTGATGCGAAGCTTTTTCGAGCTCAGGTTCTCGATAATAAAATCGAATGGTATTTTATTTTTTTCCATCTCAAACGAACATCAAAAGTTATTTTATTTTTTCCATTTCACATTTATGAAGTTGATTATTAAAAAAGGCCGAAGAAAGGAAATACACCAACCGGCCCTTGGAGCGAAATCGCTACCTTTGTTATCCATTCAACCAAAGATTTTATGAAAGCCAAATCACTAGTCGTGTGCCTCACGTTGATTGCTTTTGGAGCAAGCGGCCAGGGGCTGGTTGGCAAGCTAAAACAAAAAGCTGCCGATGCCGCGGAAAAAGCCCTGGAAAAGAAAGCTGAACAAAAAGCAGGCGTAAACAACAACGGTAATGGTAACGGTACCTCGAACACCAACACCCAGGACAACGGAAACAATTCCAGTTCTTCAGGCTCAGGTCGTCCTACCAACAAAGGCGGTGGCGGACTCGTATCAGCTCCTCCGGATGTAAATCAAAATCTCGCTGACGCGGAAACTTCATTCAAATCTGGCAGCTATGGCGAAGCGCGATACGCGGTGCAACAGGCAATGCTTGGTGTAGAGATGGAAATCGGGCAGAAAGTATTGAAATCACTTCCAGAAAAAGTGAGCGGCCTTCCATTCCTTACTGAGGAAGATCAGGTAACAAGCACGGGCTACGGTTGGGTTGGTCTCACGATAGTTCGCGTGTATCGCACTGACGACAAAGAACTGAAAACTACCATCGCGAACAACGCTGCGTGGATGTCGGCCGTGAATATGTATCTCGCCAATGGAGGATATTCGCAGAGCACGGGTGGCCAGCAAAACTGGAAACAAACCAAAGTGAAAGGCAACAAGGCGATCATCGAATACGATGAAAACTCAGGCTATAAGTTGAGCGTTCCGCTTGGCCAGACTTCCATGATCGTGTGGGAAGGTATCAACTATGCGACTGAGGCCGAAATGATGAGCGCGGCAAATACTTTCGACATTGACGGAATCAAGAAAATGCTGGGCGAGAAATAATCATCCTAAAACGAATTCAACTATGAAAAAAATATTTACACTTGGTTTCCTGTTTGCCCTGGCGCTCACGCTGAATGCCCAGGACTTCAGCAAGAACCTGGCTAGCGCAAAATCATCTTACGGTTCGGGCGATCTTGAGAACGCGCGATTCGCGATGCAGCAAATGATCAACGACCTCGACATCATGATCGGCAAGGAAGTTTTAAAAATGCTTCCCGCAAAGATGGATGTGATGGCCGCAAATACAAAAAGTGATAATGTTACCGCAAATACCGGCCTCGCTGGCGTGCTCATTCATCGCGACTATGGAACCGGTGAAAAGACTTGCAACATAGAGATCATGGGAAATTCTCCGCTGGTGGCATCACTCAACGCCATGCTTGCGGTTCCGTTCCTCGGCAACTCAGGCGATGGAAGTCAAAAAGTGGTGAAGGTACAGGGCTACAAAGGCATGCTTCAAAAATCGGTTGATACCGAAACGAACAAGACTGATTTTACACTTCAAATTCCAATGAATTCTTCGTTACTCACACTCTCAGTACCCAACAGCACGGAAGCAGATGTGCTGAAGTTTGCAAACACCATTCCCGTTCAGGACATCATCAAGATGGTGCAATAGAGATTTTTAGTTATTTTAGAAATATGAAGGAGTCTCGTTCAGGCTCCTTTTTTTATTTTTCACGATGTTCAAAAAGATCATGATTGGAATTCTCATTATTCTGCTGGCGGGGGTTGCCGTGACTTTTATTGTCGGCTTTTCCATTTCGGCTCCAAGATACACTGGTGCAGCGACAGATCACTTCAATGGCAAAGTATTCTACAACGAAGGTATAACACCCGCTGGTTTTAAAGAGGTGATGAAGTGGATGACAAATCGACAACGCGGTGAGTGGAAAGAGGATCTGCGCGAACCTGACTCCAAACATCCGATCGCTGTTGAGCGGGAACATGTTCGCATTACATTCATCAATCATTCCACATTCCTTATTCAGGTAGACGGTTTGAATATTCTCACCGATCCGATCTGGAGTATGCGTGCAAGTCCTTTTCAATGGGCCGGGCCCAAACGCATGAAAAAGCCCGGTATAAAATTCGAGAATGTTCCGAAAATCGATGTTGTGTTGCTGAGTCATAATCACTACGACCATCTCGATGTGCCTTCTTTGCGAATGGTGTTTGGCGCTCACCATCCGAAAATTTTTACACCGCTTGGAGTCAAAGCATTTCTCGATTCGGAAATGATCTCGGGTTCTACAGATCTCGATTGGTGGAATGAAGTTCGCATTAGCGACTCGGTATCCATTCAGGCTGTACCCGCTCAGCATTTTTCCGGGCGGGGATTTTTTGATCGCAATGCAACACTTTGGTGCGGTTACGTGATCAAGACTTCGAAGGGAAACATTTATTTCAGTGGAGACACGGGTTACGGCAAGGAAATGTTCAGGTCGATCGGTGAGCGCAGCGGACCGATAGCCATTGCGCTGATTCCGGTTGGCGCATACAAACCGTTGTGGTTCATGTCACCGATTCATACTTCTCCGGAAGACGCAGTGAAAGCACATCTCGATCTGAAAGCAAAGCAAAGTGTGGGAATTCATTTTGGAACGTTCCCTCTTGCTGACGAGGGAGAGAATGAACCCAAAGCAGATCTCACCGCTGCACTTTTAAAGTACAATGTGCATGCCGAAACGTTCATCCTCCTCGACCAGGGAGCTGTAAAGGTATTCGAGTCAAAATAAGCGAAGTTGCTTTGGCTTCGGAGGTTTTTGTGCGGGTGGCTCAGCTTTTCCAAAAACTGTCATTCCCCCGTGTTGGTAAGATTCGTCTCTCTCGCGTTGAACAACCTCATCGAAAAATGGTCGGGGTTCGAAATTCTTTTCAATGTCTTTCGCCATCTCCGAAAGTTGCTGGATCGCTTTCATCTTGTCCGTGTTACCGATCTTCGCTTTTTCGACCGATGATTTGAGCGTTTGAATAGTTTCATCATAAACTTTCAACGGCACAGGAAATGGATGACCATCTTTGCCTCCATGCGCAAACGAGAATCGCGCGGGATCAGTAAATCGTGAAGGTGTTCCGTAGATCACCTCACTCACCAGCGTAAGTGATTGAACCGTTCTAGGGCCAACACCTTCCAGCAACAAAAGTGACTCGAAGTTCTTCACTTCATGTTCATGCGCCAGCGTCAACACAGCTCCGAGGCGTTTCATGTTTACATCGCTTTCCAGTACTTCGTGATTCCTTGGCAAGGTGATCGAACGAATCTCCTTCATCATTTTTTAGGGCGGCTCTTCTGCGATCTTCAATATCGATTGACGCGTTGGGCCTGCAGCCTTGTCAGCAAGGTTCATGATCAGGCCCTGGTTTTCCCCTGTAATTCCCGAATGTGGCGAGTCGAGGTAGGATTGGAACTGAGCCGAATGCCAGTGGTATCGCCTCGCCATTCCGGTAGCATCGTTCATTCCCTGCTGCACAATCGCCCATTCGCCTTCCTCCGTTAGAATGAAATTGTGAAGGTAAAGTTGAAACCCGTCCTGAATGGCGGTATTGTCTACCTTCGCTGCGAGTTTGCTTGAACGCACAAGCTTATTTCCATCGAGTCCTGTTCTCGATGCTATTTGGAGGAGTTCGTCCGGTGTTTGACGCGAATGACGACCGCGTCCTCCGCATATAAAAATGCCAAATTCTTTTGCGCGAGGATTGATCGCCCGTTTCAGCGCACCCATCACCGATGTTGTGATTCCTGACGAATGCCAGTCCATACCGAGCACGCAACCGAACGCCTGAAACCAAAGTGGGTCGCTCAGGCGTTTCAATACTTCGGGCTTGCCAAACTCAACGATGATCGATTCGGTAATGGCGCCACCGAGCAGCTTCATGCGTTCAGCAAGCCATATCGGAACACGGCCATAATGCAATGGAAGATCTGCTGTTCTGCGCGTCATAATTTGAACTGAAATGTAACGATTTCAACAGAGCAAAAATTCTCTCGAGCCCAGCTTTTTGCCATTCACCAGAATGCTGATCTCATGCTTTCCTTTGAAATGTTTTCGTGTAGTGAGGTCTTTAAAAGATTGCGTGCGCTTTAGGTTTATTCCTTCGCCCGGAGCAAGTTTCCGTTCGGCAACCTGAAACACCTTTCTCGAACGCTTACCGGTCGATGTAAGGAAATCAATTGCGTACTCGATGCGGAATTTCTTGTCGATCTTTTCGCGGCTGGCAATATGAATGTCGAGGTCAACGCGTTCACCAATCCTGATTCGTTGGCGCGACATATTGAAAGCACTTAATGCTGCCCGCCCGGATGGATCGAAGCCGTGAAGATGGAGCACATCTTTATCACCTTTCTTCAAGAGCGTGCGGCATCCGTGCTTCAATATCCAATCGGTCTCCGCGCTTTTTCCTTTCCATGCCCTGGCAAGTTTTTTGATTTTTTGCGGATGATCCTTTGCAATGTCGTTGATGTTGTTGGCAACACTTTTCCGAACATACAATGCCGGATCATTTTTCAGATTTTCGAGAATTTGTAAGATAGGAGATGGGTCTTTCTTCAAAGAAGGTACGCCCATAGCCCACGGCAATCTCGGCCTGCATCCTTCCGAACTTAGCCTTCGAACATTTTCATCCGTATCGAAAGACCATTCGAGCATGCGTTTCATCGTCAGTTCGGGGTATCGGATCAGAAAAGGGCGGATTGCAAATTCAGCGCTTGCCAATTTTGTGATTTCGTTCAGCGCCTCGAGCGATAAGTCCGGGTGATCGAGTCCGTAGCGCATTACGTATTCGGGCAAAAAGATCAGGTGAAAACCCTGAACCGCAAAGTTCCGATCGCGGAGCTCGCGAGCTACGGCGTGACGGCCGACCTCGTTCCACGCGATCACAAAGGCGA
>CBHROW010000144.1:0-13107 GCA_966080355.1 uncultured Chryseosolibacter sp. | reverse complement strand
GACCCACCATTTCAACGCTTCTTTATACTCACCACTAGCAGAGCAACCTCTCAATCTTTTTATTCCCTCATTGCCGTTTATCATCCAGCTCTCGCCATCCTTGGATGAGGTATTGATAAGAGATTGATTACCTAAGTCGCTATATAAAACATGTATGGCATAATTCGCTTGATGTACCGAATACACCTTGCCTCTGATTTTTTCATACCATTTTCTGTTTTCATTCAATTTTGTCGCAATGCCTTCATCATCGTAGTTGTATTGATCCCCCGTAGCAAGAACCTCTAGCACGCGATGAATTAAGTTATTTTTTATACTAGCCATGGGCAGATGATGCTGTACTACCGCTTTCCAAGCAACTCAATCAATTTCTCCATCAGCTTCACCATCAACTCTTGCTGTTGTTTATCAACCGCGTTGTAATCACCTTTGACTTCAAGATCGCCATTGCCCATAAGTACGCCAGAGGCGATCGTGTTATTCGAAATCGTTTCAATAAAATTATCCGGAGCCGCAGTCAGAATCGAAATCGGATCTACATTCAACGCACTAGCAACTTTCTGTACGAGTTCAATTGTCATTTTGGTTTCACCGCGTTCATACTTGGTGTAGGCAGCTTCCTTCATGCCGATCCTTTCCGCCAGGTCAGAAGCTTTCACATCGCGCAGCATTCTGAACTTCTGGAGATTTCTGCCAACTATCTTATCGGTGAGTTCCATATGTCGGGTTTTGTTCGGTGTTAGTTTTTTGTGGTGTTAAACTACTAAAAATATCAACGAGCAGAAAGGCGTTTTGAATTTCTTGCAGCTTAAACGTTCACGGTGTTCGGTTCACAGAAGTTCGAACTAATGACCAGTGACTTCACTATTGCCCAAAGCCCAATTCCTAATCCCTAATTCCCAATGCCATGGCCACACACATCCCGTTGATTAAAGTACCATCAGACATTGAAGACGTACTCTTCCTCATCAAAGAAGAGCTAAAATCCAGGCGGTTCTTTTTCGGCCTTCACTCCGTTGGCCTCGATGATATCTATCTCCGTCCAAACCTCGACAGGCTCATCCTGAAATACACCGGCCTCAACGATGGCACAGACGAAACCTTCGCCTTCTACAACGGCATCATGGACAAACGCGCCATGAAGATCGATGCAGACAACGATTCAATTATGAAACAGGCCTTGAAGGTTTATACTGACCTGGAAGAGGAGCGGAGAAGAAGAAAGCACGCAAAGCAGACTGTACTTTAGCGATGACGAGGATTGTCAAAGACTTTGTGGGAATGATAGTTGGTATTTCAGATAATGAAGAAGTATCGACTATTGCTGTTTGCGTTGTCTGTGGAGGGTTGGTTTTGATAGTGGTTATGCTGGCGGTTGTGAGTGTGTAGGTTTATCCGCGCTCGATCAAAGAGCCTGGTCAGTATCTCTCGCAGGATTGCTTATCTACTGATTGAGGCCTGAAGCTCGCGGTTATCCATTTCACCACAAGGACGCAAAGGACCAAGGTTGCGCAAGGGAATGCAGTTTAACCGCAGAAAAGCGCAGAGGGTCGCAGAGGAATGCATTTGAATTTCGTTAAGCCCTGCGCTTCAATTCTAAGCGTAAGCGCGACTGGGCTAGCTGAGCACCACACTTAGCGTACTTTGCGGAACAGATGCTAGAAGAGTTTGATGCAGCATGTGCCCGTGGCGAACATCCGATGTGCCGCACGTGCATTTAAAATATCCTTTGCGGTAAAAATGCATTTTGTATTCCGTTAAGGGGCACCGGCCAACAGAATTTACACTTCGTTTACATTCTTTTTGCGATTTACCGGGCTGGAATTAAAGACTTGTAGCTTTATTTAGACCTGACAATCAAAAAGCATCCACCGTGTTTAAAAACTACTTCACTATTGCTATTCGCAACATACGTAAGAGAAAATGTTTTGCTGGCATCAACATATTGGGCATGACGATAGGCGTTACAGCTTGTTTGTTCATCGCCCTGTATATTATTGATGAATTAAGTTACGATCGTTTCCACGCCAATGCAGCGCGTATTTACCAGGTGGGACTACACAAAAAAATTGGAACGCAAGATGAACGTAGCGCCTTCACTTGCCCGCCTTTAGCTGATGCGATGATGTCGGAGATCCCTGAAGTGGAGTCTGCGCTCAGGTTGAGAACCGGGGGAAAACCATTGATCCGGTATGAGGACAAAGTGTTTACCGAAGACAAAGTCTTTTTTACGGAAAGGAACTTCTTTGACTTCTTTTCCTTCAAGCTTATTTCGGGCAATCCCAAAACCGCTCTGAAGGAACCGAATACCGTGGTACTCACAGAAAGGACAGCGCGTAAATTATTCGGTGAGGAAAATCCGCTTGAGAAATTGATCACCCTTGATGATGGCGCGGGGAAGGAGGCATATAAAGTTACGGGTGTTGCAGCCGATTGCCCCGGCAACTCACATTTTCGGTTTAATGTATTGCTCTCGGCTGGTAAGGATGATTACTTCAAATACAATGCGTGGCTGAACGGTGGTGTGTCTACTTATTTTTTGTTGCGGCCAAACACCTCCGCTTTTGTAGTGGAGAAGAAGCTCGAACACCTGGTGTCGAAGTACGTAGCCCCGGAATTGAAAAATTTCTTAGCCAACAACTATGAACACTTTCGCAAGGCGGGAGGAGTTTACAGACACTACACAACAAAAATCACAGACATTCATTTAAAGTCGACTTCGAAAGACGACATCGAGCCAGGCGGAAGCACCATGTATATGGTTGCCTTTGGAGGCATCGGCATTTTTATCCTGGCTATCGCTTGCATCAATTTCATGAACATATCTACGGCACAATCTGCCGGACGAGCAAAAGAGGTGGGCTTGCGTAAAACATTAGGCTCCCTTCGGAGCCAGATGATCTGGCAATTTCTTGCCGAGTCTATGCTCTACAGTTTGGTAGCCGTTGTCTTGGCCGGGGTGCTTTGCTATTTGTTGTTGCCTGTTTTCAAAATGCTGTCAGGAAAGGAATTGTCATTAATGAATTTACTTGATGTCAAATTCATTTTGGTAATTGTGCTGATGTTGTTGATTGTTGGATTGCTGGCAGGAAGTTACCCGGCATTTTATCTTACGTCTTTCAGGCCAATCGAGGTCTTGAAGGGGAAAGTCACGCCAGGGCTTAAGAGCAAAGGCATCCGCAGCACGCTTGTGGTGTTTCAATTTGCCATTTCAATGTTCCTGGTTATCGTGACTTCCGTTGTTTATACACAAATCAAATTCATGCAGGAACAACAAATGGGCATGGACAGGGAAAATGTGTTTGTGATTGAAAATTCGTACCGACTTGGTGAAAACAAGCAAATGGCCTTTCGTGATGCACTTGCTCGGCAGACGGGTGTTTCAAACGTCAGCTTTACTTCTAATAACCTTCCCGCATTGAACAACTCCTTTGCCATGCGGCCCGTGGGATCGGAGGTTGAGCATTCCGTGGCAGCATTCACTGCTGATTATGACTTTAAAGATCTGCTGAAACTTGAGATGAAGAACGGTCGGTATTTTTCGGAGGATTTTCCATCAGACTCAAATGCTGTGGTTGTCAATGAAACGGCTGCAAGGGAATTTGGATTTGATAAGCCAGAAGGAGAAGAGATTTTGCATAGCCGCAATGCTTTTATCTTTCTTCGCTACCATGTGATCGGCATAATGAAAGATTTTAATTTTGAAAGCTATCGTGATAAAGTTCGGCCAATGGCCATTTTTCTAAACCGCGGCTCAGGCGGTAACTTGCTTGTACGCTACGAGGGTAATGTCAAAACACTGATTGACAATACCGCAAAGCTCTGGAAGCAGTATTCCAGTTCCGACCCTCTCGAATACACTTTTATGGATGAAAGTTTTGACAGGCTATACCGTTCTGAGGAGAAGATCGGGCAACTGTTCAGCTTGTTTTCTGCCTTAGCCATTTTCATTGCTTGCCTGGGTCTCTTTGCTTTAGCCGCATTCACCGCTGAACAACGTACCAAAGAAATTGGCATTCGTAAAGTATTGGGTGCATCGGTGCGCTCCATTTCAACAATGCTGACGAAAGAATTTATAGTACTGGTTCTCATCGCCTTTGTACCTGCGGGCGCGATAGGTTGGTGGGCATCAACCCGGTGGTTGAGTGGGTTCGCTTATCGTGTAGACATCAACTTATTTATCTTTGTGGTTGCCGGTGTATCGGCCATCGCTATTGCGTGGCTCACGGTCGGATTTCAGGCTATCAAAGCTGCGCGTGCTAACCCGGTGGATTCTCTGCGGCATGAGTAGGAAAGCTGTTATTAGGCATTGGGGATTGGGCATTAGGCATTGGGGATCAGGCATTAGATTGGCGACTGTGTACTTATCATCTTCGTGTCTTTGTGCCTTTGTGGCTACCAACGCGCGGAAATAGCTTGATGCAGGATGTACCCGTGGCGCTGCATTGTCAGTGGCACGTGCATTTTAAAATATCCTTTGCGTTGATATGTATTTGGTATTTCGTAGTCCTATCGCAAAAGCGTGACAACTCCCTTGATGGCAGACTTCCTGAATGCGTCTCCGAAGTCGATGGTGAAGAAGTACGAGTCCGCGGGCATCAGCTCTCCGTTTGAACGACCATCCCACGACTTCTCAAAACCTGCTGTTTCAAATAATAACGCTCCCGACTTATGATAAACCCGAACGATCGCATTCGAAAGCTCTTCCGTCTGTTTGATCGGCCTGATCACCCATGTGTCATTCGCGTGATCTCCATTCGGAGTAAACGCTGAAGGAATATCGAGATCAATATCGATCTCTCTTGTTCGGATCTCCCGCTCCACCAATTCACTTTCCAGCTTGCCATCTGATATTTTGAAATAGATTTTCTTCCCCTCCGCAAACGATTCTCCATCCGAGACAAAGTTATAGCGTATTGATCTCAATGCTTTCGTGTACTCGGACTTGGATGCCTTGCCGGTCAGTTTCAATATGCCCGCAGACTGATCGAAGCTGCCTGTGATTGATGGGAACGTTCCTTCGAGTTTCAATTGGTCATAACCAAGAACACGAGTTTGGGCAACTACTCCGATTTCAGCGCTGGCTAAAGAATCGTTGTCGGGGTCGGTCGCCTCTAAGTTATTCGTTACGGATATAGCCGTGCCGCCCGGTGCATAGTTGATCGCATCCGCCTCGAGATTGATCAACTTCGGTGGATCGTTGATATTGATGATCGATACTTTTGCACCATAAGGCTGACTGTCAGATCTGCCATCATTGACCAGCAGCGAAACCGTGAGCGTGCCTGAAAAATCTGCCCGTGGTGTAATGACGTTCTGGTTGAAAGTGTAATCATTGCCCGGAAGGATCTTTAAAGTAAAATCATCAGGATACTGATTGTCGCTGTCGGAGACAACAAGATCGGTGAGATTGATGGCGAATGATTGATCCTCATTGTATGCGAGAGATTTTTGTCCTGTGATAACGGGCGGACTATTGGTCGGGATAACTGTAATCTCAATAGGGAAGGGTGTGCTCGAATCGTGTCCGTCATTTACCTGAACAGGAACCGACAGGATTCCTTCAAAGCCGGGAGAGGGCGTGATCGTATTTCCGTTAGCGGTATAATTAGATCCGGACGACACGATCATGGTGAAGGAATTGTCATCGGGATCGTTAATGATGAGGTCGGAAGTACCGATTGTAAAGGCCTGGTTTTCATTCGTAGAAATTGGGCTTTGCCCGGTGATCACAGGGATATCGTTAACAGGACGCACCTCTACTTGCAATTCGTACGGCTTGCTGTCTGTATGGCCATCGTTTACTGTAACAGGAACGCGTAGAACGCCATTGAAATTTGTTGCAGGAGTCACGATGTGGCCATTGATCGAATAGTTTTCTCCGGGATACAATGTCATCGTAAACCCGATTGGATAAAACCAATTGTCGCGGTCTCTTACTATAAGATCAGTCATTTCGATCGTTACAGGTTGGTCTTCATCTGTTGAGACCGGGTGCTGACCCTCAATCCGTGGACGATCTTTTTGAGCTTCCGCAAAACTGACAGTCAAAAAAGTAAAAAACAGAAGAATACCGGTTCGCATGGGTTTTCAAGATCCATGGCGTCCGTACTAATCATATGCCAGCAGCAGTTTTCGCCCGAGGTTCAAAGGCGAATGAATGAACTAGGCGATGACCTTTTCCTGATGTCGTTGAGCGTTGTCGAGGTAATTCCATACGAGGCTGCTTGCGCCAAGTATCGGAGCGGCCTGATTCTGAAGTCCGGAAGGAAGTACCTTTACTTTACCACGGAAGAGCGGCATCAGGTTAGCTTCCATGTGGCGGATTGTCGGCTTGAAGATCAGATCACCTGCGAGCGATAAGCCTCCGAACAAAAAGATCGCTTCCGGGTCTGTATGAACAACTGTTTCCGCGAGTTTCATGCCGAGAATACGACCGGTGTATTCGAAAGCGGCAAGCGCAACGATATCACCACGAACTGCCGCTTCAGTGATCATTTTCGTATTGAGATTATCGAAGCTGATACCACGAAGTTCACTGGGCTCAAGGTGGTCAGCCAGAAGTTTATAAACAGTGCGTTTGATTCCTGTCGCGGAGACATAAGTTTCAAGACATCCGCGTTTTCCGCAATTACAGTAACGACCTGCAGGGTTGACGGACGTATGTCCGACTTCACCGGCAATGCCGTGTTTTCCATTCAGCAACATTCCGTTGGCAACAAACCCCGAACCGAGCCCAGTGCCGAGTGTGATGACAATAAAATCCTTCATGCCTTTAGCGGCTCCATATACCATCTCACCAACCGCTGCCGCATTCGCATCGTTGGTAACAATAGCCGGCATGTCGAACTCGTCCTTCAGCATATCCGCCAAGGGAATAATACCTTTCCATTTTAGGTTCGTTGCGCGCTCTATCGTTCCTTTGTAATAATTTCCATTAGCTGCACCAACACCGATGCCGAGGATCTTGAAGTCTCCTTTCAAGGTTGCAATCCCTTCGCGAATAGCTGCGGCCAAAGCTTTCAGATAGTCTTTGAATTCTTCGAACTCCGTGGTGGAGATACTTCCCTGGAACACAACCTGCCCGGCTTTGTCTACGATGCCATACTTTGTGTTCGTTCCCCCGATATCGATGCCAATGGTTAATTCCTTCATGCCGTGTGATAATATTAGATAGATAGGATTTTCGCTATTCGTAATGACTCGCTGTCGATCTCGTGTTTATTGGTCATGATCGTAGTGAAATCATTATACACCATCTTGTTGTCTTTAATTCCAACCATCACATCCTTTTCTCCATTCATCAGGCCTTCTACTGCCGCGATTCCCATCCTGCTGGCCAATACGCGGTCGAAGTAAGTAGGAGAGCCTCCACGCTGAAGGTGCCCGAGTATCGTCACCTTGATGTCGAAGTATGATGAACGTTCCGCTACTTTCTTTGCGAGCGCGTTTGCGTCTCCAATTTTAGAACCTTCGGCTACAACAATCAGGTTTGATTTTTTGCTCGTGTCTTTTTCAGCGCCAAGCAAATTATAAAGCTGATCGAACGTCATGTTCTCCTCGGGGATCACTATGCCTGTCGCACCTCCGGCAATTCCACTATTGATCGCAATGTAGCCTGAGTTCCTTCCCATCACCTCAATAAAAAACAGCCGGTTATGTGACAAGGCTGTATCGCGAATTCTGTCGATTGCTTCCACCGCAGTGTTCGTGGCGGTATCGTAACCGATGGTGTAGTCAGTTCCTGGTAGATCGTTATCGATGGTTCCCGGGATACAGATCGCAGGAATCTTATACTCCTCATAAAACTTGTGAAGACCCGTAAACGTTCCATCGCCACCAATAGCAACAAGAGCCTCAATTCCCTGCTCCGCGATATTGTCATATGCTTTTTTTCTTCCCTCCGGAGTTCTGAACTCTTTACTTCTCGCGGACTTGAGGATCGTTCCGCCACGTTGAATGATGTTGCCTACTGACCGCGCACCAAGCTTCACAAAATCGCCTTCGATCATCCCCTCATAGCCACGCATAATTCCGAAAGCTTCTTTCTTGTAATAGGTGCAGGCGCGAACAACGGCACGGATAGCTGCATTCATTCCCGGAGCATCGCCACCCGATGTAAACACTCCGATCTTCCGAATATTATTGTCCATCAGACTAAAAAATCCATCAAAAATAAGGGATGAGTCCCACTTTACAATCAGTTATTTAATCAACTGTGCTTCAAACGTTTGAAATAGTTAATTAAGCCATTTGTTGAGCTGTCGTGCGCGGTAATTTCATCGTTTGAAGAAAGCTCGGGGAGGATCTTTTTCGCAAGCACTTTTCCAAGCTCAACACCCCACTGGTCGAAACTGTAAATGTTCCAAATCACACCCTGGGCAAAGATCTTGTGCTCATACATCGCAATCAGGGAACCGAGCGTACGTGGCGTTAGCTTTTTGAACAGGATGCTATTGCTCGGACGGTTTCCATCGAATACACGGTATGGCGCCTGAAACTCGATTTCTTCTTCGTGCATTCCGGCTTTCGAAAGTTCTTCGGTCACCTCATCGAATGTCTTGCCATTCATGAGCGCTTCTGTTTGCGCGAAGAAGTTCGACATCAATTTCTGATGATGGTCACCGATCGGATTTTGACTGATTGCCGGTGCAATGAAATCACAAGGGATCATTTTTGTTCCCTGGTGGATCAGCTGGTAAAATGCATGTTGCCCGTTGGTTCCTGGCTCGCCCCAGATGACTGGGCCCGTTTGATACACCACCGGATTGCCTTCCCTGTCTACCGACTTGCCATTGCTTTCCATATTGCCTTGCTGGAAGTATGCCGCAAATCGATGGAGATATTGATCGTAAGGAAGAATAGCTTCCGATGCTGCATTGAAAAAATTGTTGTACCAAACGCCAAGCATCGCGAGAATGACGGGGATATTCTTTTCAAAAGGCTCGTTTCTGAAATGGTTGTCCATGGCATGAGCGCCTTCGAGAAGTTGAACGAAGTTATCGAAACCTATCGTACAGGCGATCGAAAGGCCGATCGATGACCAAAGTGAGTAACGACCACCAACCCAATCCCAAAACACAAACATATTCTCGGGAGCGATTCCGAACTTCGTCACTTCTTTTTGATTGGTAGAAACTGCAACGAAGTGTTTAGCAACGTCACCTTTCCCGCCAGTCTTTTCAAGGAAACAGCTTCTTGCTGATTCTGCATTTGTCATCGTCTCCTGTGTGGTGAAAGTTTTTGAGGCGATAATAAAAAGTGTAGTTTCCGGATCGAGCTTTTTTACGGTTTCGGAAATATGTGTGCCATCTACGTTTGATACGAAGTGGGGTGTGATGGAAGTCCAATAGGGTTTAAGCGCTTCAGTCACCATGTACGGACCCAGGTCAGATCCTCCGATGCCGATGTTGACAATATTCTTAATTGATTTTCCGGTGTAGCCTTTCCAATTTCCCGAGATCACACGCTCGCAAAATTTCTTCATCTGGTCAAGTACCTTGTTCACTTCGGGCATCACATCTTTTCCGTCTGCCATCACAGGTTTATGGGAGCGATTCCGTAGCGCGATATGAAGGACTGAACGTTCCTCGGTGCGATTGATCCGCTCACCAGTAAACATAGCTTCGATCGCCTGTTGCAGTTCGCATTCCTCCGCCAGCTTGAACAATAGCTTCATCGACTCTTCATTGACAATATTTTTCGAATAGTCGACCAGGATGTCTTCGAAGTGAACATTGAATTTTTTGAAGCGATCAGGATCTTCTGCGAACTGTTCACGCATGTGCGTTGCCTGAAGGGTAAGAAAGATCATTTCGAGATTACGCCACGCAGCGGTCTCGGTTGGATTCTGAGTAGGAAGCATAGTTTGAGTACGATCGTTTTTTGAAGAGGTTGAAGATAACCTTTTCTGATAAATTATTTTTTGAACTTGTTCACCAGCATAGCCAGTTTCTCTTCCATGGATTGTTCTTTTTCCTTTGGCTTGCTTTGCTTCGGCCGATTACCTTTTTGCTGAACTTCGCCAGGTTGAGCAAACGGATCGCTCTTCATGGAGAGGCCGATGCGCTTTCGCGGCACATCAACTTCAACAACAGTTACCTGAACTTTCTGCTGAACCGTTACGGCTTCCTTCGGATCTTTTACAAAACGATCGGAGAGGTGGCTGATGTGAACGAGTCCATCCTGGTGAACACCGATGTCAACGAACGCTCCGAAGTTAGTCACGTTCGTCACAATGCCCGGAAGCTTCATTCCGATCTTCAGGTCACCGATCGAGTGGACACCTTCGGTAAAGCTGAAAACTTCAAATACTTCGCGGGGGTCGCGTCCGGGCTTCTCTAATTCTTTGAGAATGTCGGTGAGCGTGGGTAAACCGAATTTTTCCGAAACATATTTATTGAGATCGAGTTGTTTACGCAGGTCAGCGCTGTTCATGAGATCTTTCACGGTGCAGCCGAGATCAGTTGCCATTTTGTTGACTACTTCGTAACTCTCCGGATGAACCGCGCTTGAATCAAGTGGATTTGATGCGTTGTGGATGCGCAGGAATCCAGCAGCCTGCTCAAAGACTTTTTCTCCGAGACGTGGCACCTGCATTAGATCCTGGCGCTCTTTGAACGGCCCGTTTTGATTCCTGAACTCGATAATGTTTTTTGCCAATGCAGGACTTAAGCCGGACACGTAGGAGAGGAGTTCCTTGCTCGCAGTGTTCACTTCAACGCCAACAGAGTTCACGCAGCTCATCACCACATCATCCAGACCTTGTTTCAATTTTACCTGGTCGACATCGTGCTGGTACTGTCCAACACCGATCGACTTTGGATCGATCTTCACCAACTCAGCCAGCGGATCCATCAACCGTCTTCCAATGGAAACGGCACCTCTTACTGTAACATCTTTGTCCGGGAACTCTTCACGAGCTACTTCGGATGCAGAATAAACGGACGCACCACATTCGTTAACCATCACCACAAGTATGTTGTGTGGTAATCCAATCGACTTCACAAAACTTTCTGTTTCGCGGCTAGCGGTACCGTTGCCAATGGCGATGGCTTCGATGTCGTGCTTTTGAACCAGTCCTTTAATAATGGCCGCTGATTTTGCTGTGTCGCGCTGAGGTTCGTTGGGATAGATCGCTTCGTAATGCAGGAGTTTACCCTGACGATCCAGACAAACAACTTTGCAGCCCGTGCGGAAACCCGGATCAAGCGCAAGCACATTCTTCTGACCAAGCGGTGCCGACAACAAAAGCTCTTTTAGGTTTGCCGCGAAAACTTTGATCGCTTCTTCATCGGCCTTCATTTTTGTTTCCATCCTGATCTCCGTTTCCAGAGAAGGGCGGAGCAAACGTTTATACGAATCTTTCACGGCAAGCTTCACTTGTTCAGCTGCTGATGCGTTTTCATTTTTAACGTACTGCCGTTCTAAGCTGTAGATAACTTCTTCTTCAGGCGGAAAAATATCGAGCGCGAGAATTCCTTCTTTCTCTCCACGCCTCAAAGCGAGTAATCGATGTGAGGGAGTTTTGGCGACAGGCTCGCTCCATTCAAAGTAGTCCTTGTATTTCTGACCATCGCCCTCTTTGCCTTTCATTACTTTGGATTCCACAACACCTTGCTTCCAGAACAACTCGCGCACGTTCTTGCGGGTATCCTGATTCTCGCTGATCCATTCTGCAATGATGTCACGCGCTCCTTCAAGGGCCTCCTGCGATGAGGCAACGCCTTTCTCTGCATCGATGAATGTTTGAGCAAGATCGTCAACGTTGAATTTCTCCTGGTCGAAAATTTTCTGAGCAAGTGGCTCGAGTCCTTTTTCTTTAGCTGCAGTAGCGCGTGTCTTTCGTTTCGGCTTATAAGGAAGATAAATATCCTCGAGTTCGGCAAGTGTAGATGCGACTACAATGGCCGACATCAGTTCAGGCGTAAGCTTGCCTTGTTTTTCAATCGAGCTGATGATAGCCTCTCTTCGTTTGTCGAGTTCCCGAAGTTGTTCAATGCGATCGCGTACGTTTGCTACCATCACTTCGTCCATGCTGCCGGTAAGTTCTTTCCGGTAGCGCGAAATAAAAGGTATCGTTGCTCCCTCGGCCAGCAGTTCGGCTACTGCCTTTACATTCTTGAGGGGAAGCGAAAGCTCTTTGGAAATCTGATCGATCCAGCGTGTTAAATTCTCCTGTTCCATAAAAAAATAAGCAGGCAAAAATAGAATACTGCCGCGAACCTGCAAGAGCGGATTTTTATTTGATTGAAGTAGAGTGAATTAAGGTGTGGTGGTGAAGTTGAGGTGTGAGTATCAGATGTGCGCGCGAGTTCTCACCTGTGCGGAGGCCGATGTCATTTGACAAGCAACGGCATTAGCCGCCCACTGTTTTTCTCAGGTGATCAACGAGCCCATGCCATAAGTCACCAAGTTCTTTGTGGTCTTCGAAGTCCGAATAGTCAAAGACTTTTAGAAACACGGATTGAGTGAGTTCATTGAATTCAAGTCGGAGTTCAAAATAAGAGGGGTCGCTCTCCTCCATGCCGCTGTCGGATAAAAATTCGAATCGGGCAAAGTGATTGGTGCGATGGGCAGCTTGTCTGGCTTTATGTTCTTCGTTGTCCCAGATGAAAGTATAGATTTTGCTTTGGTTGTTGATCTTCACGTCATCGGCAAACCATTCAGCTAAACCGCTGGCTGTCTGTATATATGGATACAGCATTTTGATCGAAGCATGAACTTCGAAATCTTCTGTAAACAATTTCTTTTTCGCCATTTGTGCAGTTGCCATATTCAAAGACGAGTGAATGAATATATGCCATTTTTGTCATTAACCAAAAGCAATCTGTTGATTATTAAAGGTGTTCAAAAATGAAGCGATCAGCTCTCGAATTTTTGACCGAATTCGATACATATTTGGGAAAATTCAATCTTACTGTTAAGTTTGCGCTCCCAAATTGAAAAGAGATTATCTGGCGAGGTAGCTCAGTTGGTGAGAGCGCAGGATTCATATCCGCCAAGGCGGACGGGAGTTCAAGTGGGAGGAGAGTTTTTTGAAAGTAGAATAAGGCGAGGTAGCTCAGTTGGTGAGAGCGCAGGATTCATATCCGCCAAGGCGGACGG
>CBHROW010000143.1:0-13114 GCA_966080355.1 uncultured Chryseosolibacter sp. | reverse complement strand
CTTCCCGCTTGATCGCCCGGTTCACCGACCTCTATGGCAACTATCTTTTATACACGCATATAATGCCACCCTATGGTCCCGCGCTGGCCTTTGTTGGATACAATTCTCACCTATTTTCATCGTTGACTTCCGAGATTGCTGCGTTGTGGCTATGTGAGTACCTCGCAGAAAATGTACGCGTCCCCGATGATTCCGAGATGCTCGTTCACGCGAAAGAATTCGTGCAATGGAAGCAATCTTTTCGGGAGCTGTCACGAGGAATGAGCACACCGCCATATTCCGTTCACCATATCGAAGAGCTCTTGAAGGATATGCACACATCGCTGCCAATCCGATCGTTGATCGCGGATTGGTTCGTCATCGTGAACCCTGCGAGATACCATGATATTCGTTTACAACTTCGCAATAGACGGAAGTCTTCCCATGCGTCTGTAAATAAACAATATCGATAATATCGCGAAGCCTTTACGGGTTTATAGATTTTGACAATGTAGAACCAGGTGTTAATTGTGTCCACAACGGATTCACTGCATCTTGGCATTCCAACAAACCATTCAATGCAGTTTTGACAGCGGATATTTTGCAATTCAGGGAGAAACCCTGCACCCTTTTCGCCAATTGACATTAAACAAGGATATGGATAATTTTCAGACATTCTGGAGAGAAGTCTATGAACGCTGCGCACCTCGCCTAACCTCATTGTGCATGCGGTATGTTAACGACCGCGAGCTGGCCAAAGATCTGGTTCATGACAGTTTCATAACGGCTATAGACAAATATGAAACCTATTCCGGCAGAGGACCATTCGATGCATGGCTCAGGAAAATTGTTGTGAACAAGTTGCTGCTACACATCAGAAATAACCGAAAACTTGACTTTGTTCAAATCGATGATTCAATCTCCGAAGAACCGCTCGCAATGGGCTTCGATGCAGGCTACACAACGACCATGCAGTTGGTGGCTAATAAAGGATTCTCGCATGACGACCTGATAACTGTGCTCGCAAAACTCCCGGAACAATATCGATCCGTGTTTAATCTTTATGTACTTGAAGAGTACACGCATTCGGAGATCGCATCGTTCCTGAATATCAAAGTCGGTACTTCCAAATCAACTTTGGCACGTGCCCGAAAAAAGATTGCCGAAATGCTTTTTGAAAGAGTTGATGACACCGGCAGAAAAACCGATCAACAAGCGAGTGCAGCAATTATAGCGATGATATATACCGGTTTTATCGATGCATTCTTCAAAAAAGTATTTGCGAATGCCCTTGACAGTACCGGAACAATGTCAGTGCCATTGGAAAACAGAATTGCACAACTTTCCTTCACAAAAAATAAGATTGCGGCAGTCCAGGCTAATGTGATCCTGGCATCGGTTGTTGGTTTCGCAGCTTTGTTCTCTGCGCTCCTCGTAGCAGTGAAGCAGTCAAGAAAATACATCGCGACTCCAGTCATGGATTCGATTACCATGCCATCCACAACACAGGTTCCTTCACCGGGATCAATTGATTCTATCCCGGTAATATGGCATCAACAGGCGCGAACGTCATCACCCAACTCTAACATGAACGACTCCATACAAAATAAGCGCGTCATCGTCCGAAAGCAGATCATCATTCACGATACCATATTTATTGACAAGAACATGCAATGATCAAGTCTACGCTCATTGTTATTTTGCTATGCACGAACCTGGCCGCTGGACAATAAAAACAGCAGACAATTGGCCGAATACAACCACGGTGGTCATCTATGATACAGTGGTGGTCCTTGACACTATTTACGTGAACGACAGCTTTCAATCCGCTGTTTGGAAAGACCGGACACCCGATAGCAAGCTCACTCAATTTTTTTTCGATAATAATACCGCAACCTTTTTCAAAAGCGACATCATTAGATCAAAAACCGAAAACAATATGATCGCCTTAAAAAAAGTAACGCTCCTAAGCATCGTGTTCCTCGCATTTCAACATTCAATTCTGGCGCAAACAAATGCTGGCCTATCAGTCGGTGCCGTTATATGGAATGTCAGAGATAACCAAGATCACATTAACAGTCCTGTGTCTCCAGCGTTCCGTGTCGGTGGGTTTTCTGAGACGATTCTCTATAGCAGAATTTCACTTGGCTTAGGCCTCACTTATTCAAACCTGCAAAGCGCGAAAAGTTATGAGGTGACGAGCTATGCATTTCCACACGGGCGTCCACATCGCCCTGCCAGTGACCTCGACCTTGAAGCCAAAGCGCTCAATGACTATTTTTCACTCACCCACCATCAGCTATCAATTCCCGTAAAAATAGTCGGGACCTTTAACAAATTTAAACCATTCGCGGGTTTCGAATACACCTTCACCAGCCACGCAGTTAAACAGCTAAATGCTGATCAGCAACTTCATCGCATGAATTTTTCGCGGGTTGACATCGGTATCCTCGGTGGAATTTGCTACAGGGTTGGCCGCGTGGAGTTTGAGACTGAATACTACAGAACCGTCACCACTCAACGCGCTGTGATGCACTCCTATTTTGACTATTCGTACGGATTTCAGCGCCTGTCGCTTGGCTTGCGTTATTGCATTAAACGCTAAGTGTTTAGGCTTTGATCTTGCTGTCAAAAAAATCAGACATATTACCAATTCAGGCCCGCGAAAGTGAATATAGCGGGATTAAAACCCCGATCGAATGCAAGCACTGAGACATCTTGCATGCATCAGCAGTAGTCATTCAGTCCCGTGCTATGAAGGCTAAAAAAAAAAATAGCCCGGTCAGTGGTGTCAACTTGGTACGTCACATGACAACCGCGACCGAGCCTCTTCAGACATATTAGTTAGGTGCTGTTGTTGTCAGCGCATTTGCAATGGGGAATGTCCCTGGTGTCGGGAAGCTTACTCCACGCGTTTCTCCGTTGTACACGTCTCCGGCAACAGGTGGAGTCGCATTGGCGTTTCCACCAAAGTAATACAGCGGCCAGCCCTTAAACGTCAATTGCTTAACGCCATTTTTTGTGATCTCACCGAAGTTCGACCGTGAAAAGATACTCGGTAAAACCAGTGTGTTTGGATCAGCATAAAATGCCGGCCATACCGAAGTATTGCCACCGAAATTATTGACACCGTTACGATCGTTTTTGAAAGTGTATAACGTTCGACCTGCCCCATCTGTGAGGAAGAACGTCAGCCCTTGTCCTTCAACATACGGTGCAAGCGTATAATTAGCTAAATATGACTTTTCATCGTGGCCCTTGAGCTGCAGGTATTGGTAAAACAGTGAATAGTCTGGCTTAGCAACATACCATACCTGGTCTGCTGCTTCGCCTTTGACATCACCCTCATGTGTATCTCCTACGTAATAATATAGTGGTAGTCCCTTATAAGTTATTTGCTCTCCGGCCGATGTGTTGATTGTCGCGAAATCATCCATATTAAGATCAGTGGAAACCGTCAAATGTTCTTCATAAAAGATTGGCCACGAAGCAAGACAATTTCCTGTACAGTTAGAAACGCCATACGTGTCTTTGGAGAAATAATACAACGCCTTCCCTTTCCGGTCGACCAAAATCTTGCCGAGGATGGGATCGTCTTTAAGAGATACGGAAGGTAATGTTGGCTCATCATCTTTACAACCAACAATTGATACGCTCAAGGCCGCAACGAGCCAAATGAGACTTAACATTCTGTTTTTCATTTTGATTAATGGTATTTAAAACTTTTAGCACTGCAAACAACGTCAGACGCCAGACTATTGTTATCTGAAATCGTTTTGAAGGGGCAAAAAACACACGCGAGAGGGAGTTTCGGTACAGTGATTTGAATACTGATCCTCATTTGGTCACGAGAATAGCAGAAAACAAGTGCAACAAATCCACTTTACACAATCAAAATAATTCCTCGGATGAGTGAAAACTTTTTTTCACCGCATCAAAGTACTCCAAGTGCTGCGCCTGAAAACAAAAGGATTCATGTAAATGACGATAATGTGGTTGTATGAAAAAGACACTCACTCCTGATTTTATCACGTTTGAATTAATAATGGTCACAAATGCTGATGATTTACACTTATTGAAGAACTATAGTTCGAGCACTTGCTGTGGAACCAAAATAGTTCAAGTGCTTGCAGATGGAACCAAACGCCTGATCGCTGCGTAATGGGTGACGCATGACTGATTTTGAAATACATCTGTCATGCAACAAGTTTATCGGTAACAATCATGATGCACCGCCTGACCAGTAATGCACGCACCGCGACAGTGATCGCCATCTCAACTATTGCGGCCTTAGCGATATTTCTTTCGAGTAAACTAATTGTAGACACCACGAACGAAGAAATATGGAAAGTGCAACATGAGATGAACGACCGCGAGGCTGCTCGAATAGCTCGGACGCTCGAAACACAGTTAAGTTTCGGCATGACCAAAAGCCGTGTGGCAGAAAGCTTTCAAAGAAGTATCGAAAATCTAGACTTGAACAATGGGGCCATCCACGTGCATGACAAGTCTGGCAACGCCTTGTGTCACCCGGTTGAATTTTACATTGGACGTGAGGTAGTCTCTTCAAACTTAGTACAAGAGCCTGTTGATCTCGAGGCAGAAAATTTCATTCCGATTTCAAAAGACGCGAACAGATCAGATGTAGCGCGCACGGTTGCAGAACGCGAATCGGACGTGGTCTCTCTGCAACCCGTGCGTGGCACGGATTGGGTAGTTGCCGTGCGTATGAATATCCCATCCCCTCAGCGCAAAACTAATCCGCTGGCAGCGAAGATAATTTTGATCGATGTTCTGGCCGCGCTTTTTTTCATGCTTTTGATGTACACAGCCGTAAAGCGGATAGACAAACAATTCATGAAAGCAACAGAAAGTAAAAGTCAGATAGCTGTTGATGGTGTGGCAAGTTTGCATGGCGTCACGTCTGAGGCAAAGCGCGAATCAACTTCCCACACCAACCTGCCGTATGCACAGAACGGGAACGAGCAAATAGTCGCAAGCGAACGCAAATACACCGAGCGCGTGAGGCAAAGATTTTTGATCTATTGGCGTGATGAATTAATTTCTCTGTCATTGCAAGAGGTTGCATTCTTTTACAGTCATAACAACTTGACGTACGTTCACTGCACGAACGGCAACTGTCATAACACAAATGTGAGTTTAGATGAAATTTCCAAGACTCTCGACCCTGCGCGGTTTTTCAGAGCAAACAGGCAATTCATCATTTCGATGTCAGCCATACATAAGGTTCATCGCTATGGCAATAACCAGCTAAAAATTATTGCAAGCCCTCCTTCACCAATTGATCTCATCATCAGCAAGCACAAGGCGACAGAGTTTAAAGAATGGCTCGACAATTGACAGTGCTGCGCCTCCACCACTGATAAAAAAGTCGGCCATTGAAGACGTCTTCTTCAATGGCCGCACCCAACCTAGATGTTAAGAGCACAAATGTGCAACGATGTGTTTCTAATAACATCAGACTATTCAGGCATTCACCGATAATCTCGTTGTCGCACTGTCGGCAAGGGCTTGACGTGTTCCATCCGAAAACAGCAAGTGACGAGTGTAACCAAACATTAACTTTTGCGCTGCAACAATATTACTCCAGGAGGCAACAACGATGTATACGATCGCTCCGATATCAGCGCCTAATTTTAACACTTCAATAATCTGACGCTATAAAATTCGTTATGTCACGTTATCTCAAATTTTTAAAAGTTCTTTTGTTGCTCACGATCGTGATGTCTTGTAAAGATGATCGTGAATTAATTTCTCCACCGATCTTCACCGAAAAATTGTCCGGGAGAGTGGTTTTTTCCTTTGCTCCAGCCGGAGAGTCTCATCCAGGAGGAAGGTCAAAGGATACATCTTCAGCGAATACAATAGAATTTTCTTTGCAGAAGAATGACGGAACAATCGTCTCGCGGAAGAAGGAATTGTATGTGCTGGGAAATGACTTTATTACAGATCCCATCGAATTTGAAGTCGGGATCTACGCGCTTGTTCAGTTTCTTGTGTTGGACAGCGATAATAAAGTCTTATTCGCTGCGCCCACACTCGGCAGTGAAATGGCCGACCTTGTTGATGTGCCACTGCCTATCCCGGTGAATGTTACCTCGGAAGCGACATCCCACATCATTCCGCAAGTGGTTGCCGTGGAAGGACATTCTGCCGGAGACTTCGGCTATGTTGCTTTTTCATTTGACGTTAGAGAGACGCTGGACCTTGAAACCATTTACACCGTTGCAGACAATACGGGTTCACCGGCCACCGGATCACTCTCGATCATAGCGAAGGACGAACCTCTGGGTGAAGCGAAATGGACCAAGACGTTTCCAATCTCTGGCCCAGCGAAAATCAGAATTCCTGCCCGGTTCACCCATTACAGTTTTATTGCCTCTATGGACGGCTACATCTCGCACGAGCAACATTTTATGAAAAACCAGTTGGCAGCCAATCCCCAATTGCCGTTTGAATTCATTCCCGTCTCACTCGATGGCTTCGAGGTATTTGAATCTGATGATAACGCTTTAAAAATCTACTTGCCCAATGACGAGAATCGCTGCAAACTGTATGCTCGAATTGATGTTGCCGAGGGATATAAGGTTGAATATTTCTTTGCCGATAAAGAGGCAGTCGATCGCGGAGAAATGTCTGTTGCCGTACTTGAAATTCGAGAATGCACGAGCGAACCCGGTGTACCATCGTTCTGTATGAACCGTGTCAATGCGTTTGACAACCGGTCGTTCAATTCTTCCGAAGATTATTGCGCCCGAATAGATTTTTCCGCGACAACACTGGCACACTCACTTGCAGACATCAATCTGGGAACGTTCGTGTTCGTCAACTATCGTAGATACGATGCGCCACAGAATCCGCTTTTTTACGAGAGAGCAACGATCTGGCGCGGTGCAAACAATTAATTGAGATCCACTCCCAATGTTCAGGCATTTCATCATCATCGCTGTTCGTTCTTTGAACAAAAGAAAATTCTATGCGCTTTTGAATGTGATAGGACTAGCTTCAGGATTTTCCTTTACAATATTGCTTCTGCTTTATATCAGAGACCAACGATCATACGATCAACACTATAAAAACGCTGACCGGATCTACAGAGTCAATGCCGATTTCAATATGAATGGGAAACGGGATGTGTACAGCAACGCACCTCGTCCAATCGGGCCAACATTGAAAACCGATTATCCCGAGGTTGAAGAATTCTGCCGGCTGAGAGGACTCGGAGGTCTCCACACACATACTGCTCTCCTTCAGTTCGGCACCACACATGTAACTTCCCGGGAAATTTTTTTTGCTGACTCGAGTGTCTTTCGAATCTTTGAGCGGGAATTCATCATCGGAGATCCGGATAAAGCTCTGGTTGAACCCAACTCGATCGTTCTGGTCGAGTCGCTGGCAAAGAAGATCTTTGGAGGAGCCGATGCTTTGGGGAAGATGCTGCTCGCCAATAACCGGCAACTCAATGTCACCGGTATAATTAAAGATAATGAGGCTAACACACATTTGCCGATCGAGGCTTTCGTTTCATGGATAACGGAACCCTTTCCGGGTGAGATGACGCAGTGGTACGGTGCTCACACCTATACCTATATTTTGCTAAACAACGCAGCTTCGTTACCTGGCCTTGAAACAAAGATTCCCACCTTTGTTAACAAGCATATGAAGGAGACCTTCGAGGAAATGAACGGGAAGGCCACCCTTCAGTTTCAGCCTTTGCAAAAAATTCATTTGAGTGAAGAATTGGTTTGGGAACCGTATGCGCATGGCAGCGAGACTAATATTCAGGCGCTGGAAGTGGTGAGTATATTGTTAGTTCTGTTCGCTGGTATAAATTTCATAAACCTGGCGTCAGCACGTTCTATGGAGCGTGCCATGGAAGTTGGTGTTCGCAAAGTGTTCGGGTCCGCTCGCCAGATGCTTGCCATTCAATTTTTGACTGAATCAATTCTGCTTGCAGCCGTAGCCGGAGTGATCGCGCTCCTTGTGGTGCTCTGCGTACTTCACTATTTCAATCAGTTAGTAGATCTTCAGGTGAGCCCTTCAGACTTGTTTTCTGTGTGGACTATCGGAACACTTCTGATCTTGGCGGGTTCGGTAGGAACCTTCGCGGGGGCTGTCCCGGCTTTCTATATTTCTTCACTTCCACCTTTAGGAGTTCTACGTCATGGATTTGCCGCGGGTAACAAGGGAGAAGCAATGAGAAAGCTGTTGGTGACCACTCAATATTTCATCGCGATCATTTTGATTGCAGGCATGATTGTAGTCGCTCAGCAGACAGCGTTTATCAAACAAAAAGACACCGGATTCGATAAGGACAATGTAGTTGTGATTACGCTTCCATTCGACACAGCCGTTACCAAGCACTTACAGCCCCTTGTTGATATCCTGGAGACAAATGCGGATGTCAGCGGAGTAACGCGCAGCCGATATTCTTTGAACGAAGAAGCAAATCAATTTACAGCAACCTTTCTCAACGAGGCCGGCACAACGACACAAGGAGGGGCTGATCTTATAACTGTGGACCATCATTTTGTAAAGACACTTGACTTGAAAATTATCTCAGGGCGAAATTTCCTCGATGGGTCAACGGTGGAAGCCGACCGTTCAATCTTGATAAATGAGACAGCGGCAAAGGCCTTCGGGCTAAAAAAAAATCCTTTGGCCGGAAAATATGTCACCGAGGATGATGGTAAGACTATAAAAATGGACGTGGTTGGAGTTGTGAAGGACTTTAATATTGGAGTTTCCTACAAAAAGGTGAATCCTCTCGTTATTTTTCTGCAACCTAATGGTGGATCAAAGTTGTATATAAGAGCTGCGCAGCGCAAGCTGAAAGATGTTCTCCCGGTTGTTCAAATGCAGTGGAAAGCTCATTTTCCAGACCATGAGATCGACCTCAATCTACTGGATGAGTCTTTAGCAGCGCAATACAGAAAAGAAGAAAATTTTCAGGAGCTTCTTGTTCCTTTTTCGTTCATCGCAATTTTCATTTCTTCACTGGGTATCGTTGGCCTGATTGCATATACTACCGAGATCAAGCGAAAAGAAATTGCAATTCGCAAGGTTCACGGGGCTACGACCGGAGCCATTTGTTTACTCTTGTCCAGGGTTTTCTTAATTCTGCTGGTCACCGCTACCATAGCAGCGATACCCGCAGGATATCTTCTCATCAATTCATGGCTCGCAAAGTTTGCTTATCGGGTAGAGATCACATTATGGCCTTTCCTTGCAGGGTTCGCCATCTGTCTTGTATTTACAACATTGTCAGTGAGCTACCACATTTTCTCCGCAACCCGTGAAAATCCCAGAGCTGCATTGAATGGAGCATAAATCGCATTATCATTTTCCGCAAGCTGAAAAAATCCAAGGCAAATTAGGCAAACATCTATTGCAAAATAGGAGTAATCACTGAACCATTGCAATTCCCTGTCTCGTTTCTTCGGGCATAGTTAGTCGCCTAATTATCGGCAGAGGTAACAACATGTAAATGCCGAAACAGCACCAGCCGAGGTTAGACGGACTTCGGCTGTTTGCATTTCCCCTTCTTATTTTGTGAATCAACCAAATTATCCAGGAACTTGATACACGTAATTCGCGAAGATGATCGTGCCGTACAAACTTCGCAGCGCGATCGCTGGAGAATATTATTATCAAAAAAATCGGGCTCATTCATGATAAGCTTCAGAAAGGTTCTCGAGGATACTAATCTATTGTTGTTCGCAACAATATTATCAAAAGAGCTATTCGTTGAAGTCGATCTTTGAATGCGACCAAGTTTCACAATTCCAGTATCTGGAAACACAGAGGTCGATGAAAATCACCAACCCTGGCGAAATATGAAAATCGATAAAACGAATCGTGATAATCGGATCGAAGTTCTTGGAGATTCGATCCTGTCAATTGTTAACTCGATGGCCGAAGGGAAAGACCATCGTCTCTCCCTCTTGACAAAGCATGGCATCAGCCCGGTTTCGGGAAAGTGGTATCCACAAAGTGCGCTCATGGAAGCTCTGAAGGATTTGCTTTTGACAACCGGTGAAATGAATTTGTTTCAGATCGGGAAAGCGGTTATGTCTCACGCGAAATTTCCGCCTATCAAAGATTTGGAGGAAGGTCTGCGGTTGCTCGACACCGCCTATCATATGAACCACCGGATCGATGGTAAAATCATGTTTGATCCGAATACTGGCGCCAAGCTGAAAGGCATCGGCAATTATTCATTGGAGCGATATGACGCGAAGACAAGATCCGCTGCTATGGTATGTACCAATCCATATCCATCAAAATTCGATGAGGGCCTTATCACTCAGATCGTAAGAAATTTCAGGCCAGCGAATTCAACCAAAATGAGTGTTACGCTTGATCTGTCAGCGGGCAGTCGCATCAAGGGAGACCCTAGTTGCACATTTCTGATACAATGGTAAACAAATACATTTTTTTAGGTTTATGAAAAAAGAAATACTTTTTTGTGCCGCGATGGCATTAGGTATGTCATTCGCTCACGGGCAGACAGACAAAGGTAGTTTTCTAATTGGCGGTCATGCCGGATGGATGGGCAACCAGACGGAGGCCTCTTCTTCAGGTGGTTTAGGATTTCGTTCGCGCAGGATGGAACTAAGTCCGAACGCAATGTATTTTCCAGTTAAACGCCTGGCGCTTGGCCTTCAAACGACTTTCACCCAAGAGAAGACCAAGGTAGTTAGCTCAACCGGAACATCTCGCGTTCGAGGGAGCACCTATTTAATAGGTCCTGTCGCGCGATATTATTTCCCTTTTGGCAAATATGCCATTTTCCCGGAAGTTGGCTGCTCCAAACAATGGAGCTCCTGGAAGAACCCATATGGCCTGGTCCAGATTTCATTTCAAAGTAAAAGCCGAACAGTCTGGGGAGGAGCAGGAATAACGTATTTCATGAATGCAAATGTGGCACTCGAAGGCTTAGCTACATATACAACATTCAGAGATCCTTCCGAGACTTTGCACGACAAACTTCAATTCTCGATAGCGCTTCAAATATACTTGTACAATAAAAATAAAAAGTAAGTCCATAAAGTTGTCATTCGGGTTTTCATTGTCATCGCACAATACGACTTCCTCGATCGCTTTCTTATAACGACATCTCGAAAGATCACAGATAAATGATCTCTGGAGGATGTCAAAAAAAAGCCTCTGAGGATCGCGATTCCCCGAAGAGAAATTCCAAGCAACCTCATCTTTTTCCATTGAGAATCTTATTTATTTTCTCAAATGAAGAACGTTTATCAAAAGCGATCGCTATCGCAAGTAATAGCGCGATGATTGGTAGGCCCAATAAGACAATTGAAGAAACTGCCAGCTGCCGAATTAATTTTAGCATGCAATAATGACCTGGAGAATCCCGCGATCTAAGGCTTGCGTTTTGTTTTCACGCATAACATGATGTAGCAAAAGATTGGAGATTTGATGCACCTCCGTCTCAATTCACATTTTTTGAGATCAAATGGTTTTCACCCTGCGCATCCATGATATTCCATATCGCCCGCAAGGTGATACAGCGCGCTACAGACGCGTTCGTTTGAATGACTTACTGAACTCGCAGTTCAGAACAACCGATCTTGTTTCATTCGGAGAGTCGCCTATATCTCAGCCAGCACAATGTGCATACGCTTCCACAATTTTGCAAACGTCACACGGAAGCCAGCGCTTGAAAGCATTTCAGAGACCTTTGTTTCATTCAGCCTGAGTTTTTGATACAAGCTCACCTTCATTGACCACGTAGCGTTTATGCGTTCATGGATGATATCGTGAACGATAACATGATTTGGGTAATACTCGAGAAAGCATGTTAGCGTTCTGCCATCATCACTTTTAACATCGATAAATCTATTCACGCCCTGCAACTCTGCGGTCAGATCTCGAAACGACAGGATCAATTTTCCATTGAATGTTAAGTTTTGACGAATTGACTTAAAAACCTCTTGAAGCCTTTGTGCGTTTTCGAAGTGGGTGATCGTGTCTCCCATGCACGTAATGACGTCTGCCGGCTGTTGGTTCTGCTGTAAAAACTGGTAGATCTCTGACTCGACCTGCGTAATGCGTCCGGGATGCGCGAGTGCAGCATTCATACGCAACTCGTGCAGCAACTGCGAACTGAAATCAACCGCCATCACATCAAAGCCCAACTTCGCCAACGCTACGGATTGAATTCCTGTACCGGCACCAAGGTCAATGGCGTTTTTCTTTCGCGCGAACTCAATAGAATTGAAAAGGGTTAAGTGTTCGCTCACGCTGGTCTCGAAATCTCCGCTCATCCACGGATAGATCCTGGCGAGATGGGTTTCGTAATGATCTCTCACACTCATCAGAGCACAATTTTAACGAAAGTTAGGGCCGACCATTTTGCCCTCGCAATAACTATGCATCCAAATCCAATATCATTGTTGCGCAGAATCAACATTCGGACACCGAACCGAACATCCGGATCTACACGTAAAGATCTTTGTCAGTAATTAAATCAGGAAATACTCATCTTTCGACATGACTCCGTGCGTCACAGGCTGATAGGCTGTTCTTTCGATCTTAACAATACCACGACTGGTAGTGAAGTAGTATTTTATTTCAAGATCGTCATTTTTCGTGTAGATCATCGTATACACGTGATCATACGTTTGTCCCGCGATCTCCAGGTTCTCCAGACATTCGCTCGTATATAAACACGTAAGCGCTCCACCATTTACAAAACTAAGTTCGCCAATGCGCAGAACATCCGAGTTGATCGTGAATATCAACGATCCCTCGGAACTGTCCATTGAGTAAGGGAAAATCCGAATAATTGGGAGGTCAATGTCTGGACTCGTTGTAGCGAAGGTTATGATGTCAACATCTGAAGTTGCAAGCTCGTGACAACACTCCGCACATTGCTTTCCAACATCATAAGTCTTGATCTCTGCAGTGCGCGATACGATTGCATGTATCTCATCTCCGCCTGGCATTGAAAACTTGATCTCTTGATGATTACTATAGACTACCGCGTCTCGCTGAACATCGGTCAATGCATGTGATGTACGCTCAGGTTTCCGGCAGCAGCCCAATATGAAGAATGCCAATGCCAGTAAATATAAGTTTCTCATGGAAA
>CBHROW010000142.1:0-13150 GCA_966080355.1 uncultured Chryseosolibacter sp. | reverse complement strand
ACAATGATCAGTGGAATAAAAAATGCCAGGTTGAGATAGAGCTGAATCCGTGCAGAAAAAAATAACCTGCGCCCACGAAAGTAGTTGAAAATGCCCTGAACAAGGATAAGAAAAAGAATAATGAACAGCCCAAGCACGAATAAGAAGGAGAAGTTCGCCATCGCGTACGAGAACGGATAACTTCTTGTGGAGACAATGGCCACCCTTCCGTTCTGATCTTCCTGGGCGATGTGATCGTAACCGAAAGCCTTAAGCCCAACGGTGTATAATTTTGTATTACCCAAAAGTGATCGACCAAAATACTTTTGAAAGTTGAACTCGCCCGATGTAAAAATAAACGAGCCATTCGTGTACACCGTGTAGCTGATGTCTTGCGTTCGATAGAATTGCTGAAAACGATAGTCGACCAACAGCTCAGGATAAACGTTCTCTGGAATGATCTTCTTCAACGAAAGCTCCAGAACGACATAGCCTGCCACTGCTGCAGCACGGTAAATCGGAACAACAATGAGATATTTTTGCGTGATGTCAGACTCGGGATTGTTTACGAAATAAATTCCCTCATATGACGTGCGAAACGGGTCCGCATCATAGCGCTTAACCAGTTCGGCAAACTTCGGAGCCACCGGATTATTGACAGGATCGCCTGACGCATTGAAAATAAAGATCTCTACATCGTACTTGTTAAAATAATTCGGAAGAAAAACCTGCCTGATCTTTTGACCGATTGCCTCGGTGCCGAGGAAAGGCGTTACGATGCGTGCCTGTGTAAAAGCATCATTCGCAATTTTCAACGAAGCTTCATGCAGCAGATATTCGCCAAAGATATCGCGATCGATAAGAAAGTTACTGGCAAAACGAAACTGGCTGTCGATCTTTTCCTTGTGACTGAATTGATAGATCGCAAATGCGCCATTCAATGAAGCGCAAAATGCAGCTACAAATAAATATGAAAAGGTTGAGTAGCTCAAACGCTTGAGGCTGCGTGTGAGATCGAAAAGTTTCACTGCGATGAAATAAAGAAGAGCGACAACCAAAGATGACCAGTAAAATTGCCCCGTTGCTTCGTTCACAAAAGCGAAGATCGCAAGGGCAAAAAGGAAACAGATTAAGACCCGAAGCTTGTTTTTGTCGGTCGCTAGCAGACGCACAAAAGGATGTGAAAAAAGAAAGAAGCAAACTCCCGAAACGATCACCGATAACATCGCCACGATCCTGAGTCCGTCAAACTTTAGCGATTCCGCGATATCAAGAACAAATGATGAGTTGTTATAGATGGTCTGAATAACAACATATGGAAACAGAGAAGCGAAGAGTACACATGCAGCCGAAATTATTCCAATCAACCATCTCCACTGCGACCTGCGGGCAAGCTGTACAACATAGAAGGTATGATAATTTGCAAAAATGAATTGGCAAACCGCGAGCAGCGTCAGCAAATTCAATAGTAAGTCACCCAGTGACGCATTGAGCGAAGAAGAAGCGAATAACACTGGATCGAAGAGTGTTCCCGGGTAATACTTTGCCGGGAAATCAAAAAAGGTCATCACGCTGCGCACCAGCAAAAATGCGCCATACAGATAAAATGCACCCAGCTCGGAGAATTTACGCGTGACGAACGGAAGCGCGGAGTAAATCAGTAGAATAAAAGCAACTATCGCCCCGCCTAGCAATATCATGGCTACGATCTTCAGGCCCGCGTGTGAATTGTAGTTCGGACCAAGTCTGACGCGGAATAAACAATTATCGTTCGGGCAAACCGGTGACCCTGTGGTAGCATGCAAATCGAGCAAAACAACAGAAGCAGCGGGGAGTACCCTCTTGTTATATTCGAGATTGAGATAGTCGTTATGGATGACGTAGTCCTTCTGAAGGCCGATGAGTGATACAACATAAACCTGCTCATGGAGCCGAACTTTGTGCATCAGGTATGAGTCAGCGCCAGCCCGAAGAAACCTCACAGTCGTACTGTCAGTGGAAATCGGTGCCGAAGGAACAAAATGGTGATCTGACCAAAACGAGAGTGAGTCATTCCGGTAAATGAAATAAGGGTAAGCTGTACGATGAATATTGTGTGCGGGCGAATCGAGCGCTGCTTCGATCATTGTGATATCTTCATCAACGCGGGAAAGTTCGCGCTCAATATTTTTTGCGATGTAACGCGCTACATCAATTTCAAATTCCTGGTGAAAGGAAATAATGGCTGATGAGATTCCCGCGAGGAGGCATACAATGAATATCGCAGCGAGGATGAAAAAATTTTTCTTCAACGGATCACGTTTTGGGTGACCTATAAAGTTAACGAATTACTTCGACAGCGAAGGATCGTAGCGCAGGCCTCCGAACGCGTAGAGGTAAATGACGCGCGAGTAACGATAATTCAACGGAGCAATCAGAACCATAACACCTGTTACAGTGCCAATGTAAACCCACTCGTTGGGATCGTTGGCGAGATAATAAAGCAGAATTCCGATCACTACCATGAACATCACGGTAAAGCCATAGCTCACATACATCGCACCCTGATAATAACCAGGCTCCGGTTCAAGACGTACCTCACAATGAGGGCACTTCTCATTCATCACGTTGAATTTCGTGAGATTGTACGCGCGATATGCAAAAACATCGCCCACGTGGCACTTCGGGCACTTACATTGAAGGATTGCCGCTACCGTACTTTTGGACATTTCGACTTGATTTATACCAGAAGTATCCTACCACTATGATTGCCAGATAAGGCAGCATCAGCAAATACAAAATGCCTGCGTTTATGCCGGCACCGATGCCTGGATTTCCATTGCTGAAGTTATTCTCGAGGGTCGAACGACACATCGCACATTGAGCAACAGCATCAATCCCGCTGAGCGTCAAAATAGCCAGTGCCAAGGTGATAGAAATTGCAAAGCGCTTAAGCATAATACGGACTGATCATTAAGTAAACAATAACACCTGTAACCGCCACATAGAGCCAAATGGGAAATGTGATCTTTGCGAGTTTTCTATGCTTCTGAAAGTTCCCGGTCCATGCTCTCGTAAACGTAAAAAGTACCAGTGGGATAACACCAATCGACAACAAAATGTGCGTGATCAGCACGAAAAAATAAACGTACCGCATGGTCCCTTCCCCACCGAACTTTGTCGATTCGCTGGTCAGGTGATAGATCACATACATCACCAGGAATGAAGACGACAGAAAAATACAGGTCTTCATGATCCGCTCATGCAACCTTTGCTTTTTGCTTTTGATGGCAATAAATCCGACAATAAGCAAAAAGGCTGTAAGACCATTGATGGTGGCGTAGATAGGTGGTAAAAAGGAAGTGTCATAGCCCTTTACCTTCGGCATTCCAAAAAGAATCGCTACGATCAGCGGGATAATGATGGATAGCGCAACAATAAGTTTCTGATACGGCTCCCTCTTCTCAAGCACATTAACGTTTTCTGCCATTGTTTCAATATTTTTTTAAAAGAATGTCCAATTCCAGCAGCAGCCGGTCAACATCTTCGCGATCGCTGCTGCTGTAATATCCGCGAATCTTTCCATCATGATCGATCATCACCAGATCTTTATTTTCTGAACGCAGAATAAACGCACATTTCTTCAACCGATGAGCTGCCCGTTCGTCTCTTGTTTTAAAATCCACAAAGCTTAGTTCTCCTGCCGTCATCTTTTCACTGATGCGCTCAGGCAAGCGTGCCGATGTGAAACTCACAAGATATAGTCTGCTTTCTCCCGCTGTCCGGATCAATGTCATCACCGAGTCGGGCAGTCTGTAGGGCGCACTATACACCACATTGCAATCGGCTGAAGGAGGCGGAACTTCATCTTGATAAAAGGCCGCCACATCGAATTCGTTCTTTCCGAAAAGTTTGAGAAAAATGAAGATCGCTATCGGCAGCAGCAATGCGAGACCTAAAAAAATACCTTTCCTGATTTGCATGAATGTGATGAAATGAAAAAGGCTCAGGTTTTCCCCAAGCCTTCTTCCGTATTGCCTTTTTAATTAAACGCGGACACTGAAGATGGCCATACCTTCGTAGACAAACGCTACGAGCATCCAGATCACGAACGTCATCGGAATAAGGATCGACCAGATCAAAACTTTCGCTTCGTGACGCAAGTGCATGAATTCGCCAACGATGTAAGCTGCTTTAATGATCGTCATCAAAATAAAGATGGTAACCCGCGATGCTTTGAATTCGTGTGGCAGTAAGAATGCCACAGCAAACTCGCAGATCGTGATCAACAGCAGAATGCCGGCTACTGTCCAAAGTTTCTTGATTTTTTCCTTGTCAGGAGGAAGTACCGTTACCGTACGAGCTGTGTCATGTGAATGCGCCATGATAGTATTTCGATTTTCGTTTAAACCAGATAGAAGAATGTGAACACGAACACCCAAACGAGGTCGACAAAGTGCCAGTACAAACCGACCTTCTCAACCATTTCGTAGTGGCCTCTGCGATCATACACACCTGTGACCGTGTTATAATAAATGAGGAAGTTCAAACATACTCCCGAGAACACGTGGAATCCGTGAAACCCGGTGATGAAGAAAAAGAACGCAGCAAAATCCGGTGGACCATACTGATTCTGCATGAGGCTCGCACCGAAGTAGGTAGTTCCTTCTGCAACAGACGGGCCGTGGTGAGCTCCGTGAATGAAGTGAGTCCATTCCCACGCCTGACAGCTCAGGAAGGTAATACCTCCGAGGATCGTCCAGAGCATCCATTTCTCTACTGCAGCGCGATCCATTCTGTGTCCAGCTTCCACCGCAAGCACCATAGTTACAGAACTCATGATGAGGATGAACGTCATTAAACCGACAAATACCAGAGGAGCCTCGAGCCCTTCAAAGAAAGGAATGGCTTCAAATACTTTCTCAGGAACTGGCCAGTGGTCAGCTGAAAACTTGAAAGCACTGATAGCGCCTTCATAGGCATGGTGCGATGAGCGAACCAGGCCATAGGTGATCAGCAATGCCGAGAAAGTGAAGGCATCGGAAAGGAGGAAAAACCACATCATGAGCTTGCCATAGCTGGCGCCCATTGGTGATACACCACCATCCCATACACTTTTACCCGGAGCCGTAACTGTTGTTGAGGTACTTGCCATTGTTAATTTCGATTTATCGGTTCAATAATAGGAAGACGAACAAATATAGCCAAAGTCCGCCCAAAAAATGCCAGTAACTTGCGCACATTTCGAGCGTTTTGGGCTGTTTAAACTTGATCACACCAAGGTTGACATCGAACAACGCCAACAGGGCTGCGGCCAGCGCAATCACACCGCTAACCACGTGAAGTCCATGCAATCCGGAGATCACATAAATAAAAGATCCAGACACTCCGCTCGCATCGCGACCGACAAAGTAAATACCGTTGTCGACAAGCTGATTCCAACCCATCAGCTGACCGATGAGAAAGGCTATTCCAAACACAAATGTGATCGACATGGCGACTTTTGCTCTTTCCATGTTTCCGCGCTTCACAGCCAGGTATGCCACATGCATCGTAACACTGCTCATCGCGATTATAACAGTGGTCATCCAAAACATGCTCGGCAATTCGAAGTCCAGCCAGTTTCCTTCGGCCTGCCGCACAATGTATGCGCTGGTGAACGCTCCGAAGATCATGATCACGCTGACCATGAAGATCCAAAGCGCGAATTTCCGCGGGTTCATCCCAGCCTGTTTCTTCGCTTCTTCTACTATTTTAATATCTGCTTCCATATCAACTTCACGTTAAATTTTATCCAACAAATAAGCGATCTGTACGATCGGTAGATATAAGAACGAACCGAACATGATCTTCAGCGCGGATCTTCGGTCGCCTGTCTTCATCAATGAAAATGTTTGTGCGAAAAACAATGCGCCACACACGGTCACTACAATCGCTGACCTGAGTCCTGTGATGCCAAACGTTGCGGGAAGAAGGCCGAGTGGGATCAGGAACAACGTATAGATCATGATCTGGATCGCGGTATTGATATCCTTTTGCCCGCTCGAAGGAAGGAGCTTGAATCCCGCTTTCCTGTAATCGTCATCAGCAACCCATGCGATGGCCCAGAAGTGCGGAAACTGCCAGATGAACTGGATACCGAAAATGATCAATGCTTCGTGCGAAATAATTCCAGTTGCCGCTGTCCAACCGAGGAGCGGTGGAAGAGCGCCAGGTATTGCTCCGACAAAGACTGCAATCGGTCCGACACGTTTGAGCGGTGTATACACGAAACTGTACAGGATCATTGACACCACAGAGAGCACGGTGGTGAGTACGTTCGTATAGATCAATAATACGATAACACCCGCAAGAAGACAGACCACACAAAAGCTCCAGGCTTCCTGAACTGACAACCGCATCGTAGGCAGCGGCCTGTTCATGGTGCGCGTCATTACTTTATCAAGATCTTTTTCAATGATCTGGTTGACGATCACCGATGCACCGGAAAGTAAAAATCCTCCGATGAAAAGCATCGCCAGGGTCAGCCAGCTGAACTGACGTGTGCCCAGGGTGTATCCGAACGCGCACGAAAAAGCAACAAGGAACGAGAGACGGAATTTGAGGATCTCGAAATACGCTTTTGCTTTTGCTATCGCGAAAGGAAATCCGGTTAACGAATGTGTAGGCTCTGCAATCATCTCGATGGTGCCAGGGATTTTACCGTGCTCTTCAATCTCAACAGAAGCATGAATTGCACACCGAAAGTAACAGTTGCCAGCAGCAAGTGGAGCGGCTGAAGGAAAGGCGGAACGCTGAAGTAAGCCATTCCAACACCTGTCAAAATCGTGGTCAAAATTAGCAGGATTAGTGCGATCGCGAAAGCTTTTGCAGCAGTTGTTTTGATCAAATTCCACACAAGAATTACATGCAAGATCAGCACGATCCACGAGAATGAACGGTGAATGAACAGCTCGCCCCGAAGGCTTCCTATCCATTCACTTCTGGACGCGATTGCAGCCACTCTGTCGATTGCTTCCCGGACCTGAGTGCCAAGAGCCACCTGCACGAAAAGTACCGCCATACATGCTATAAGAAGCCAAAATCCGACAGGGCTTTCAATGCTGGATTGTTGCGTTGAAGTTGATTGGATCAAATACACCAGGAGGCCAACTATTACGAGTGCCAGGAACATGTGCAGGGTGATGGTCCAGGGTGTCAGATTGGTAGAGACAACAAACGATCCGATCCATCCCTGAAACCCGACCATTACGAATGCAATAAATGAGATCACGGTAAGCTTTCGATCGGTCTTGCGAAATTTCCATGATGCCACCAGCACCGCAAAGATCAGAAAGCCAATGGCCACTCCCACCAGGCGGTTCAGATATTCAATGCGCGTCTTTGTTGGGTTAAAATCAGACTCTACCAGAACCGACTTATCGGCAAGTATTTTCTCAGCGGTTTCGCGCATACCGATCGCACGAAGGTATTTTGCAAATCGTACATTCTTCTTCTCCCGATATTGAGAATAGACCTCCTTATAGTTTGAAGGCAACTCACTCACCGATGAAGGCGGCACCCAGCTTCCGAAACATTTAGGCCAGTCCGGGCAGCCCATCCCTGAGCCGGTGCTTCTCACTACCCCGCCAACAAGAATGAGGAAATAGACACCTATCAATGTCGACAGACAGAGTCTGAAGAATGCTCTTCGTTTTTTCGTTTCGGGATGAGTACCGGTGTTGATCATAGCTCAGGCAAGGCTACAAGCTGCAAGCTACAAGCCACAAGTTTTTCGGATTAACCCCGACCGCTTGAAGCTTGTAGCTTGAGGCTTGAAGCCAATTCGCTAAAACGTTTTTTATTTGGAGCGCTTAGTGTTTCCCCTCTACGATAATCGCTCCAGCACCGCTTGACGTCTCCAGCTTGATCAGATCATTCTCATGTGGAAGATTTGATTCGGGAGTTTCAGAGTACGGAATAGTCTGCGGAATGAAATCGTCTTTCGCGCCAGGCTTACTATAGTCATAAGGCCAGCGATATACAGAAGGGATCTCTCCCGGCCAGTTGCCGTGCTGAGGAACGCGCGGTGTTGTCCACTCCAGCGTGGTCGAGTTCCAAGGGTTGGCCGGAGCCATGCGACCACGGAAGATGCTGTAGAAGAAGTTGAATAGAAAGATGAACTGTGCACTCAATGTTACGATAGCCGCAATACTTACGAGCATGTTCAGATCGGCAAAACCATTGAACGTTTCAAAGTTCGTCCATGTGTAATATCTTCTTGGGAAGCCTGCAATGCCGATATAGTGCATTGGGAAGAATACAAGGTAAACGCCAACGAATGTACACCAGAAGTGAATGTATCCGAGTTTGTCGTTCATCATGCGTCCGAACATCTTCGGGAACCAATGGTAAATACCTGCGAGCATACCAAAGAACGAAGCACTACCCATCACAAGGTGGAAGTGAGCAACAACAAAATATGTGTCGTGAAGTTGAATATCGATCGCTGAGTTACCGAGGAAGATACCGGTGATACCTCCCGTAAGGAAGAACGACACCATACCGATCGAGAACAACATGCCCGGGGTGAACCTGATGTTTCCTTTCCAGAGTGTTGTTACATAGTTAAAGATCTTCACGGCAGATGGCACCGCGATGATCAATGTGAGCAGCATGAATATTGAACCCAGGAACGGATTCATACCGGTTACGAACATGTGGTGAGCCCACACGATGAAAGAAAGGATGGCGATGAACAGCATCGATCCGATCATGGCCTTGTAACCGAAGATCGGCTTGCGTGAGTTTGTCGCGATGATCTCGGAAGAAATACCAAGAGCAGGCAACAGCACGATATATACTTCAGGGTGACCCAAGAACCAGAACAAATGCTGGAACAAGATCGGGCTACCACCCGAGTGAGGCAGTGCCTCGCCACCGATGAAAATGTCAGACAAGTAGAAGCTTGTTCCGAAGCTTCGATCGAAGATCAGCAACAAAGCTGCAGCAAATAAAACAGGGAATGAGAGAACACCGATGATCGCAGTGAAGAAGAACGCCCAAATGGTGAGTGGCATGCGCGTAAACGACATACCATTCGTTCTCATGTTGATCACGGTTGTGATATAGTTAATACCGCCAAGCAGTGAGCTAACAATGAACAATGCCATGGCTACGAGCCACATGGTCATTCCAAGTCCCGAACCTTTGATCGCCTGGGGAAGTGCACTTAGTGGAGGATATACAGTCCAGCCGCCTGCAGCAGGTCCCGTTTCAAGGAAGAACGAAGTGAACATGATCACACTCGACAGGAAGAAGAACCAATATGAAAGCATGTTGAGGAAACCGGAAGCCATATCGCGTGCTCCGATCTGTAACGGAATCAGGAAGTTCGAGAATGTTCCGCTCAAGCCGGCCGTCAATACAAAGAACACCATGATGGTTCCGTGCATGGTCACCAACGCGAGGTAGAATTCAGGATCGAGTTTACCGATGTTGGTTGCGGGGTCGATGACAATCCATTGACCGAGAACCGGCTTCAACCACGACAAATCTGCATCTGGGAAACCGAGCTGCAGACGAAAGATCACAGACAGTGTACCACCAAGCAAAGCCCAGAAGATACCCGTGATCAGGAATTGCTTCGCGATCGTTTTGTGGTCCTGACTGAACACATAGGTTGTCCAGAAATTACCTTCGTGATGTTCATCATGGTGATCATCGTGGTGATGAACGTCATGCTGGATGTGAATATCTGTAGTTGCCATGTTCTGATTTCTTTGTCTTATTTAACTTCTACTCCCGCCACACTTGCTCCCGGATCTTTTTGCATCCCGGATTTGATCATCGCTGCTTCCTGAAGAGCAGCCGGAACTTTCTTCAGGTAATCAGGATTTTGCTTCAACCATGAGTCCTGGCCTTTTTTCCAGGCTTCGTATTCTTCTTCCGAATCGACCACCACAGGTAATCTCATCGAGAAGTGTCCGCGACCGCAGATCTCAGCGCAAGCCAGTTCATAATTGAAATTCTGGTTGCCCAATTCGTCACGCATCTCCTGGGTAGTTTTGGTCGCTACAAATTTGAATTGCGTCACCATACCGGGAACGGCATCCATCTTCACACGGAAGTGAGGGAGATAGACGCTGTGAATAACATCTTTCGCGCGGATCTTCAACAGTACTTCTTTTCCTTTCGGAATGTGGAGTTGCAATGCGGTGAAATCGTCAAATGAATTCTTATCGCTTAGATCAAGGCCGAGCTGGTTGGTATCGTCAATCAGCTTGAAGCTGTGCTTACCGAGTTTGCCATCCTTCACACCAGGGTAACGAACGCCCCAGTTGAATTGCTGTCCGATCAATTCGATCACTTCGGCATCTTCTTTCGCAGGCCCGGTGATGTCGTTCCATGCACGAAGACCGGTGAAGATCAACAATGCCAACACGATTGCCGGAATGATGGTCCACGCAAGTTCGAGATAGTGATTATCGGGATAGAATTTCGCTCTGCGTTCAGGATTGTAGCGGTATTGATAGATGAAAACGAACATCACCACGCTGATGATGCTGAAGGCAATCACCGTTACGCCCATCGTGATCCAGAACAATTTATCGGTCCATGCACCGTGAACCGAAGCGATAGGAAGTGTGTAGTCTTCGAAATAGGCGAACGAATACCAGAAGAAAACCCCAAACGACACCACCATAAATACAATGAACAGCGCGGCATTCAGGCTATTGCTGGAATCATACCGCTCGTTCTTCTCTCCTTTCGCAATGCTCACCAGGTTGCCGACCCTGAAGATCAAATACAGGATGATCAGGACCAGTATGACACCCAAAGTAATTAACAAACTCATCATAGCTCTTTATTCCGATTAAATGTGGTGATGAAGACTTTCTTGTAACATCGGGTGATTCTTTCCGATGAGTGGCACTTTCGCAAGTGCTCCCAAAACTACCAGCAGGTAAGCTGCGAGGAAGATGAAGGCCATGCCGATCTCCAGCAAGCCGATGCCTCCCTGCGTCTGCATAACGGCCGGAGTAACCATGTTATAGAAGTCGAACCAGTGACCGATGATCACGATCGGAGCGACAAGCTTCACAGTTGAAAGTTGACGTTTCGCATCGCGGGTCATGAACAACAGGAACGGCAATACGAAGTTCAGAATGAGATTTGCGTAAAAGATCCAGCTGTAAGGAGGAGTCTTCATGCGTTCAACGAAGTATACCGATTCTTCGGGAATGTTGGCATAGTAGATCAACAGGAACTGACCGAACCAGATGTATGTCCAGAAGATGGAAAATGCAAACACAAATTTTCCGAGGTCGTGCAGGTGATTTGAATTCACAACTTTCAAGTAGCCGGCATCTTTGAGGTACGACACGATGAGCGAGATCATTGCGAGGCCGGTCACCCACCAGCTTGCGAAAACATACCAGCCGAACATGGTGCTGAACCAGTGCGTATCGATGCTCATTACCCAATCCCACGCAGCGATCGAAGAGCTCACCGCAAAGAAGATAAGGAACCACGTTGAGATCACGCGATTCTTGTACCAATATGCATTGTTGAGGTCGTTATCTTCCAAGAGCATATTCTTTCTGATAGCCAGAAAGAAATAGTACCACAGGCCGAAGAAAAGTACCATGCGGATAATGAAGAATGCTGGGAACGATCCGGCAGCAAGCGGGAAGAAAAAGAACGGAGCTTTTTTTGCAATGATCGGATCGTAGTGCTCGGTACCCTGCGCGTAAAGATCGGTATGTGTCCAATGAAATATGGTGTGGCCAGAAACGAAATAAAGCACGAGCATTAAAATTCCTGCTACGGGAATCCAGTTACCCATTGCCAGTGGAACGCGAATGATACCAGCCGACCATCCAGCCTGAGCTGCATATTGAATCGCCACAAAGAAAAGTCCTATGATCCCGAGCCCCGTGAAGAAAATGTTGTTCATCCAAAGGGTGGTGTAAAGTCTTTTCAGCCACGTCTTTCCTTCATGGCCACCTTCAGCGTGCTGTTCAGCCCCGTGACCTTCCTGAGCGTGAGCCTCTTCCTGATCAACTGCGTTGTGATTCGCACTCGCGACTAACTCAGATGATTTTACGGAAGCATGTCCGCCTTCTTCATGCGCAGGGGCTTCGCCACCGCGCATAGAGAGGAAAAGACCCAGCAGAAACAATACAACTCCAGCTCCGAGAAGCATGAAGATCTTGTTCCGTGTCTCCGGTCTGAAAACGTATGTTTCGTCTGCAACTGTTGAATGATGAGCCATTGTTGTTGTCGTTATCCTATTCGTAGTCGGGTTATGTCAAATTACTTCTGCAAAGTTTTCACATACTTGGCAAGTTTCCAGCGGTCTTCAGGGCTGATCTGAGAGCCGTGTGGCCACATCAGGTTCTTTCCATAAGTGATCACATGGAAAATATGTCCTTCGGTCATGTTCTTCAATGCGTCTGACTTGTAGTTCGGAACACCGTTGTAGTTTCCTTTTTGAACGCCATCGATCTTCACGCCCTGAGCAACTTTGCCATCGCCCTCGCCTTTCGCACCGTGGCAATGATCGCAATACATTTCAAACAAAGCTTTTCCTGCGGCAATCACCTCTTTGGTTGAATCGAGTGGATTCTTCAGTCGATCCGCCATGCGCAAGCCCGTTGAATCGTTCGGCAATCGGTATGGAAGCCATCCCTGGGCATTGCGTCTCACTGTGTTTGCAGCAGGTTCGCGCATGTTCATGTGATGGGGATTGTAGCGGTTTGAATTATAATACTCAGCATGTCCTTCGCCACCTTCAACAAAAGGCTGATAATCGATCGAGGTCACCCAACGTCCAGCGTCTTCGTCATCAATCTGAGTGTACGGCTCGTAGGCAACAGAGTGGTACATATTCGGAGCATATTCCCTGCCCTGATTATTTCCACCTGCACCACATCCTGCGAGTATGATGGCTGCTGAAAATCCTATCGTTAAGCTTTTTAGTAAGCGCATATTCGTATTCAGATTATTCGAAAGTTTTAGCATTCACTTCAGATGCACCCGCATCCTTCAATAGTTTGGTGATATCCGCGTTCGACTTGCCTGAGTTGACGGCAAGGTCGATCGCCATCACATGCTTGTCGTCTGTGCTGCGAACATCGAACTGACGCGGCTTGCCATAAGGCTTCATATCACTCACGATCAGGAATGTTGCAACCATGCCCAAAGCAGA
>CBHROW010000141.1:0-13381 GCA_966080355.1 uncultured Chryseosolibacter sp. | reverse complement strand
GTTACCGTTTTTCAACACGCTCACCAACACACGGCTTTCCCTCGATCTCTTCGATCCAACACTTATTGTTGCTCTGTTGACGATCGTGTTAATGACTGGTGTGCTGGCGGGTTCTTATCCGGCATTCTTATTGTCATCTTTAAAGCCCGCGCGGGTTCTGAAAGGCGATACCAAAGATTCGCTACGGGGTGGCGGTGTTCGCAAAATTCTGGTAACGCTGCAGCTTTCGTTGTCGATCATTCTCATTTTCGCATCACTCGTTTTGAAGCAACAAACCGATTTCCTTTTGCAAATGAATCTCGGTTTTGATAAGAAGAATGTAATCGATATTTGGCTTGATGACAGTCAATCCTTCCCGTTGGATCAAATAAGAAGCGAGATCGCTAATCATACATCGATCATTTCTGCCGGACTCGCTGGTGCAAATCCCATGGAGGTGAATGGCTCGGCTGAAGTGACTTGGCCGGGTCGGTCAAATAACAGCCCGCTCATGATCAACGGGGCTTCCGCGCACTACGAGATGTTGCCGACATTGAATATCAAACTTCTTCAGGGCCGGAATTTTTCGAGGGAAATGAATGACAAAAACAACTTCATCGTCACCCAACAAGGCGCGAAACTTCTTGGTTTCGATAATCCTGTCGGCCAGACAATAGAATACAAGATGTTTGGCAACCAGGTAGGAACGATCATTGGTGTGATCGAAGATTTTCAAAATGAGGATATTCATTTGCCGGCAGATCCGGTGATCCTGACGCTCGGCCCTGACCAGTATTTATTCAACATGTTCGTCAGATATCGCGAAGGGCAGGCGAATGAAGCGATCGCACATATAAAATCAGTCTTTCAAAAATATCAGCCAGGCATTCCCGTCAACTACAATTTCCTCGACAACGAATTTGAAGCCCAGTTCTACCAGGAGCGACTGCTTAACAATTTATCGACCTGGGCAACCGGTGTGGCGATCATCATTTCTTGTTTAGGATTGTTCGGCCTTACCATGTTCAACACTGAAAGAAAAACTAAAGAGATCGGGATCCGGAAAATTTTGGGAGCTTCGGTAAAACAGATTGTGACGCTCGTGCTTCGCGATCTTTTCAAACCGGTCATTTTCGCATTGCTCGTTGCGTTTCCTTTCGGGTACTTTCTAATGGAGTCATTCCTGCATAGATATGTATACCGGATTGGCATTGGGGTCGATTCATACCTGGCAGTTTCCGGATGTCTCATCGGTTTGGTCGTGGTAACCACGCTTCGGCTTTCAATCAAAGCTGCAGGTCGAAATCCTGTTGATACGATCAAAACGGAATAGCAGCAACAAGGAATCGTGTTTACACGAGACCAAATCCATTTCATCGAGACCAACCCACTCGCCATATCTACCTGACTCAGTAATTTTACTTTCAGTCGAATCAACTCCGATGTCGGCTTAGAATATCATTATGCGATCAGGACTATTACTTATCACTGCATTGTTTTGCTTTTGTTGCACTTCGAAAGAAAAAACGGAAGCGGAAAACAAACCTAAACCTGTTGACGTTGCGAAAACAACGAGTAACGACACTTTATCAGTAGCAGACAGTTATGAACATAACGTGACTTCGATCCGGGATCTGGATCCATTGCCAAGCATTGAACAGTGGTCACCCGATGAAATAGTTCTCCGCGAAGCGCCTTTCGTGTGGAATCCATTCGACTTCGCACTCAATATTGACACGATCGTTGAATTGCTGGGAGAGGGTGCACAGGTAAAAACTGAGGAATTTGAAGGCGGTGAGAATGAGTATGGACACTATGACGCCTTTTCACATCACTCAATCACTGACGGAGATACAGAAATATCTTTTTACAGCTATGGAAATCATTCCGCCACAATCACCACATCGCGCCTGCCCCTTATTCACGGCATTAAGATCGGTATGGAAAAATTGAATTTTTTAGCTGCGATGAATTTGCCTGACACTATCGCTCATGCAAATGTTTTCAGATTTGATGACGACTACGGCTACGTGAGATTGACTTTTCGGGCAGACACGCTCGATCTCATCGAGGCTAATTACGAGGCGGGCGAATAATTACTCGACAAACAAAAAAGCCACTCTTTCGGAATGGCTTCTCGTATTTCTTGCGCTTTTGAAAGCTACACCTTGATCTCTACATCTACACCGCTTGGAAGCTCGAGCTTCATCAACGCGTCAACAGTTTTTGCGCTGTTGCTGTAGATATCCACCAGACGCTTGTAAGTGCACAACTGAAATTGCTCTCGCGACTTCTTGTTCACGTGAGGTGAACGAAGTACTGTGAATTTCTCTTTCTCTGTCGGAAGGGGAATTGGCCCGCTTACTACAGCGCCAGTTGCTTTTACCGCTCTTACAATCTTCTCAGAAGATTTGTCAACCAGGTTGTGGTCGTAAGACTTAAGTTTAATTCTGATTTTCTGGTTCATGTTGTCGTTGTTAGGAGATCGTCTAAATCCTACTCTTTATAAATTCCAATGATCAATAATCAAATACCATTATTTAGCAACTGCTGCACCTTTCACTTCTTCGATCACTTTATCGGCCAGGTTCTTAGGAACCGGAGCATAGTGAGAGAATGTCAATGATGCCGATGCACGGCCCGAAGTGATCGTACGCAAGTCGGTTACATAGCCGAACAATTCTGCCAGAGGTACATCAGCCTTGATGATCTGAGCACCAGCGCGGGTGTCCATACCTTTCAAGGAGCCTCTTCTTCTATTCAAGTCACCGGTTACAGAACCTGTGTATTCATCAGGCGACATAACCTCAACTGACATGATCGGCTCGAGCAACTGAGGAGCAGCTTTGCGGGCAGCTTCTTTGAATCCAAGACGCGCAGCCAATTCGAATGACAATGCATCAGAGTCAACATCGTGGTAAGAACCGTGGAACAGTCTTACTTTCATATTGTCGATCGGATAGCCGGCCAACGGACCGTTCACCATCGCCTGTTCAAAACCTTTCTGGATAGCAGGAATGAATTCGCGGGGAATAACACCACCAACAATGTCGTTCACAAACTCGAGTCCATCCTTCTCGCCTTCCGCCTTCTCACGAGGAGAAAGTTCGAATACGATATCGGCAAACTTACCGCGACCACCTGTCTGCTTCTTATAAACTTCCTTGTGTTCAACAGTCTTAGTGAGCGCTTCTTTGTAAGCAACTTGCGGAGCACCCTGGTTGATCTCAACTTTGAATTCGCGTCTCAAACGATCAATAATGATCTCGAGGTGCAATTCACCCATACCGCGGAGAATAGTCTGACCCGTTTCCTGATCTGTATTCACACGAAGGGTAGGGTCTTCCTCCACCAATTTACCAATCGCCATGCCGAGCTTATCAGCATCAGCTTGCTTCTTCGGCTCGATTGCGTACCCGATCACAGGTTCAGGGAAGATCATCGACTCGAGAACCACTTTGCGTTTTTCATCGCAGAGGGTATCACCGGTCTTGATGTCTTTGAAACCTACTACCGCACCGATGTCACCGGCAGCCAGTCTTTCGATCTGGTTCTGCTTGTTCGCGTGCATTTGAAATACGCGGGAGATACGTTCTTTTGCTTCGGAACGTGTGTTGTATACATAAGAACCCGACTCGAGAACGCCAGAGTATGCGCGGATGAAGCAAAGACGGCCAACGAACGGATCGGTAGCGATCTTGAATGCAAGCGCAGTGAACGGCTCTTTCTCATCAGGTCTGATCACGATTTCTTCGTCAGTGTCAGGATTTGTTCCGATGATATTGTCTTTGTCGAGCGGTGAAGGAAGAAGTTCCATCACATAGTCGAGCATCGTTTGTACACCTTTGTTCTTGAAAGACGATCCGCAAACCATCGGCACGATCTTCATGTCGATCGTTGCTTTGCGAAGTGCTGTGAGAATTTCGCGTTCGGAGATCGAGTTCGGATCTTCGAAGAACTTCTCCATGAGAGTCTCGTCATACTCAGCTACAGCTTCGAGAAGCTTCTCGCGGTATTCCAAAACCTCATCTTTCATTTCGGCAGGGATAGGAACTTCGGTGAAGGTCATTCCCTTATCGTGCTCATTCCAGATGATGCCCCGGTTGTTCACAAGATCAACAACGCCTTTGAAGTTATCTTCAGCACCGATCGGCAATTGAAGCGCTACGGCTTTGCTACCGAGTTTTTCTTTTACCTGCTTGCAAACATCGAGGAAGTCTGCACCAGCGCGGTCCATTTTATTTACGAAACCGATACGCGCAACTTTATAGTTGTCGGCCAGACGCCAGTTGGTTTCAGATTGAGGTTCAACGCCATCAACCGAGCTGAACAGGAACACGAGTCCGTCCAATACGCGGAGTGAGCGGTTTACTTCAACAGTAAAGTCAACGTGACCCGGAGTATCGATGATGTTGATGTGGTAGTCGTTGCCACGGTATTTCCAGGGAACGGTGGTAGCAGCTGAAGTAATGGTGATACCTCTTTCCTGCTCCTGCTCCATCCAATCCATGGTTGCTGCACCTTCGTGCACTTCACCAATTTTATGATTTACACCAGAGTAATAAAGAATACGCTCTGTAGTCGTGGTCTTTCCGGCATCGATGTGGGCTGCGATACCAATGTTTCTGGTGAATTTAAGATCTCTTGCCATTACTTCGTTCCCTAATTAAAATCTGAAATGTGAGAAAGCCTTGTTTGCTTCGGCCATTCTGTGGGTGTCGTCTTTCTTCTTCATTGCTGCACCTTCACCCTTTGACGCTGCAATGATCTCAGCGGCAAGTTTATCCATCATGGTCTTTTCGCCACGGGCTCTTGAATATTCGATCAACCATTTGATGCTAAGGTTGATTCTTCTTTCAGGTCTGATCTCGACAGGTACCTGGAACGTTGCACCACCTACCCTGCGGCTTTTTACTTCCACAGATGGCATGAGGTTGTTCATGGCACGCTTCCAAACTTCCAAACCGCTTTCGTTGGTTTTCTTTTCAACTTGAGCCACTGCATCATAGAAGATGTCGTAAGCAACACTCTTCTTACCACGTTCCATGAGGTAATTCACGAACTTGGTTACAAGTGTATCATTGAACTTCGGATCAGGAAGCAGATATCTCTTCTTAGGTTTTGTCTTTCTCATGACGTGATCAGATTATTTTTTTCCGCCTTTCGCAGGAGCAGCTGCTGCAGCACCGGCCTTAGGACGTTTAGCACCATATTTAGAACGACCCTGCTTGCGACCATTCACGCCAGCAGTATCGAGAGCACCACGGATGATGTGGTAACGAACACCCGGAAGATCCTTCACCCTGCCTCCGCGGATGAGAACAATTGAGTGTTCCTGAAGGTTGTGACCCTCACCTGGGATGTAAGCGTTAACTTCTTTTCCATTGGTAAGGCGAACACGAGCTACTTTACGCATCGCTGAGTTCGGTTTTTTAGGCGTAGTCGTGTACACGCGTGTACATACGCCCCTGCGCTGAGGGCAGGAATCCAAGGCTGGGGACTTTGACTTAAAGGTCAATTTCTTGCGGCCTTTTCTTACAAGTTGCTGAATGGTAGGCATTTATATTGTTAATTTATAAACCTTCAAAAATTAGGACTGCAAAGGTATCAAAGACGGGTGAATGCGCAAAGCGTGAATTGAGAATTTTCGGAGAATTCGAGGGGGTTTTGGATGAATTTGAGAGGTTTCAGGGTTCGAAATTTCTCGTTTATGGAAAATTTCCCACCTAACTGCTATGGCTTTTGGCTATGGCTATGGCAAATTAATCGGAACCCTACCACTTGCGCTTCGATTTGCACGTCAAATTCTAAGCAGACATGCTGGGAAGCACCATAGCTATAGCCAATTGCCTTAACTATCTTAAGCTTCCCCCATCGCCCCACCGAAATTCATAGGAAACTTCGGTAGATCGTCAGTCCGCTTGATTGGACCAAAGGCCGCTTCGTATTTCTCGATATTATCTTTCAACGCGGCCAGGAATCTCTTTGCATGCTCAGGCGTGATCACGATTCTCGACTTCACTTTCGCTTTGGGAACCCCTGGCATCAACCGGATAAAGTCGATCACAAACTCACTGTTGGAGTGCGCGATCATCGCCAGGTTGGAGTAAATGCCTTCAGCAATCTCCTCGGTCAACTCGATGTTGATCTGATTTTGAGGCTGAGCCTGTGGCTGGGGTTTATTTTTATTGTCTTCGGCCATATAGAAAGTCATTAGTCATTGGAAATTTGAAATTGGATGACGCATTGATTCTTCCGAGAGAAATTGGGAATTAGGCATTGGGCATTAGAAAATGCAGAACGCAAAATCCAATTCTTAAAAGCGAAAAAGTCATTGGTCGAATTGCTCCAACCAATGACTCTCAATTCTATTCTAAGCACTGGCCGTTGAACCGCTGGCACATTGCCAACTGCCTACTGCCAATTGCCAACTATTCCGCAAGTTCCTTCTCGCGATCTCTTGTCCTTGCTTCCGCAGCTGTCAGAGCGTTATACTCGTCCTTATGCGTTACGATCAAGTCGTTGAAGATACGCTGACCGGTTCCGGCAGGGATCAGGTGACCAACGATCACATTCTCCTTCATACCCATTAACCAGTCGGTCTTACCGCGGATCGCAGCTTCGCTCAACACCTTCGTAGTTTCCTGGAAGGATGCGGCTGATAACCAGCTTTCAGTTTTCAACGATGCCTGGGTGATACCCTGCAATGTCGGTCTTGAAACCGCAGCCAACGCATCACGAACCTCGATCAGCTTTTGATCTTTTCTTCTCAGGTTCGAGTTTTCATCGCGGAAATCACGCGCGGTGATGATCTGTCCGGCTTTCATGGTCTGGGAATCGCCAGCATCCACTACAACTTTCTTATCGATCACCAAGTCATTCTCTTCGCGGAACGCAAACTTGTCTACATATTCGCCAGGGAGGAATGTTGTATCACCTGGATCGATGATCTCAACTTTCTGCATCATCTGGCTTACGATCGCTTCAATGTGCTTGTCGTTGATCTTCACCCCTTGCAGACGGTAAACTTCCTGAATTTCATTCACGAGGTACTCTTGTACCGCAGTAGGTCCTTTGATCAACAGGATGTCGCTAGGCGTGATTGAACCATCTGACAACGGCTGACCTGCTTTTACGAAGTCATTATCCTGAACAAGGATGTGTTTCGAGAGAGGTACGAGATAACGCTTCTGAACGCCATCGCGTGACTCGATGAAGATCTCACGATTACCACGTTTGATACCACCGTATGTTACCACACCATCGATCTCACTCACAACGGCTGGGTTAGAAGGGTTACGAGCTTCGAACAATTCCGTCACGCGAGGGAGACCACCTGTGATGTCTCGTGATTTACCCATCGTACGCGGGATCTTCGCGAGCACCTGACCCGATTTAATCTTCTCTCCTTCATCCACAGCAAGGTGAGCACCAACAGGAACGTTATATCCTTTTTGGTCGGTCTTGCCTTTTACAAGAACGGCCGGGTTCTTGGTTTTATCTCTTGTTTCAGTGATCACTTTTTCACGGTGACCAGTCTGTTCATCGGATTCTTCCTTGAACGTTACACCTTCAATGATCGACTCGTATTCGATAACACCATCGATCTCAGAAAGGATTACCGCATTGTAAGGATCCCAGAAACACAATTCATCGCCTTTCTCCACTTTATCTCCGTCTTTCACTTTCAGAAACGCACCGTAAGGAACGTTGTTGGTGATCAGCACACGGTTCTTTTCTTTATCAACAATTCTGATCTCACCAGTACGCCCCATTACCACGCGAACCGGATTGTTTTCGTTATCGGTAGTTTCGATGATACGAACACCTTCAAACTCAACAATACCTGGGAATTTCGCTCTGATATTAGCTTCAACCGCGATGTTAGATGCAGTACCACCTACGTGGAACGTACGGAGTGTAAGCTGCGTACCAGGTTCACCGATAGACTGCGCTGCAATAACACCGACAGCTTCTCCGGTTTGAACCATCTTACCAGTCGCGAGATTTCTTCCATAACATTTCGCACAACCACCGATCTTCGATTCACACGTGAGCAGCGAGCGGATCTCCACTTCTTCAATTGAAGTTTCTTCGATCTTCTTCGCGATCTCATCTGTGATCTCTTCGTTAGCATCAACGATGAGGTTGTCGTTCAGTGGATCGTAAACCGGATGTACCGTTACACGACCTACGATTCTTTCTGACAAAGGCTCAACGATATCTTCGTTGTCTTTCAGTGCTGTTACTTTCAGACCGCGCATGGTTCCGCAATCTTCTTCCGTGATCACAAGGTCGTGAGCAACGTCAACCAACCTACGTGTCAGGTAACCAGCATCGGCAGTCTTCAATGCGGTATCGGCAAGACCTTTACGCGCACCGTGTGTAGAGATAAAGTACTCCAACACGTCCAGACCTTCTTTAAAGTTCGATAGGATCGGGTTCTCGATGATCGAACCTACTGAACCCGCGAGGTTCTTCTGTGGTTTCGCCATCAGACCGCGCATACCGCCTAACTGACGGATCTGCTCCCTCGAACCACGAGCACCGGAGTGCATCATCATGTAGATCGAGTTGAAGCCCTGATTGTCCTCTTCCAACTGCTTCATCAGCGTGTTGGTGAGCAATGTATTTGTACGTGTCCAGATATCGATTACCTGGTTGTAGCGTTCGTTATCGGTGATAAGACCCATCATGTAGTTGTTCCATACAGAATCAACTTCTTCCTGGGCGTTAGCAACGAGTTTCTCTTTTTCAGCCGGCACTTTAACATCGTTCAGACCCATTGAAAGTCCGCCTTTGTATGCCATCTGGAATCCAAGTTCCTTGATATCATCGAGAAACTTCGCTGTCTTAGACAGACCAGCCTGCTTGAATACGTCAGAGATGATCGTTTGAAGTTTCTTCTTCGTGAGAAGTTCATCTACGAAACCAACTTCTTCAGGAACGTATTGGTTGAACAACACGCGACCCACTACAGTCTCAATCACTTTATAATCGAGTTGTCCGGTCTTCTTATCCCTCACTTTCACGCGGATCTTGATGATCGCATGCTTGGACACTTTTCCTTCGTTGAAAGCTACGATCACTTCTTCGGCAGAATAGAAACGCTTGCCTTCACCTTTTACAGGAACTTCAGGCGTGCTCTTTCTTCCTTTGGTCAGATAGTAGAGACCCAACACCATGTCCTGGGAAGGAACCGTGATAGGCGCACCGTTCGCAGGGTTCAGAATGTTGTGTGATGAAAGCATCAGCATAGACGCTTCGAGGATCGCTTCCTGTCCAAGGGGAACGTGAACCGCCATCTGGTCACCGTCAAAGTCAGCGTTGAACGCAGTACAAACGAGTGGGTGCAACTGGATAGCTTTTCCTTCGATCAGCTTAGGCTGGAATGCCTGGATACCGAGTCTGTGAAGAGTTGGGGCACGGTTCAAAAGAACAGGATGTCCTTTCAATACGTTTTCCAAAATATCCCAGATCACCGGATCTTTTCTGTCAACAATTTTCTTCGCTGACTTCACGGTCTTCACAATTCCTCTTTCAATGAGCTTGCGAATAATGAATGGCTTGAACAATTCAGCCGCCATGTCTTTCGGCAGACCGCACTCGTGAAGTTTCAATTCAGGACCTACCACGATAACCGAACGACCAGAGTAGTCAACGCGTTTACCGAGGAGGTTTTGACGGAAACGACCTTGTTTACCCTTCAGCATATCGCTCAAAGATTTCAGGGCGCGGTTTCCATCAGAACGAACAGCATTCACTTTACGCGAGTTGTCGAACAATGAGTCAACAGCTTCCTGGAGCATACGCTTCTCGTTACGAAGGATCACTTCAGGAGCTTTGATATCGATCAATCTCTTCAGACGGTTGTTACGGATAATAACACGTCTGTAAAGATCATTCAAATCTGATGTAGCGAAACGACCACCATCCAAAGGAACGAGTGGACGAAGTTCTGGCGGAATAACTGGGACCATCTTGATCACCATCCACTCAGGTTTGTTTTCGATACGCGTTTTAGCATCGCGGAAAGCTTCAACAACTTTCAAACGCTTCAATGCTTCTGCTTTACGTTGCTGTGACGTGTCAGTCGCAGCCTGGTGACGCAGGTCGTAAGACAACTGGTCGAGCTGAGTTCTAGACAACAGCATTTCCAGCGCATCAGCACCCATCTTGGCAATGAACTTCTTAGGATCATTGTCATCGAGGAGTTGATTTTCGCGCGGAAGTTTATCAACGATGTCGAGGTATTCTTCTTCAGTGAGGAAGTCGAGGCGGTTCACACCATCTTCTTCTTTCGTACCTGGCTGGATTACCACGTAACGTTCGTAGTAGATGATCTGGTCAAGCTTCTTGGTAGGAAGACCAAGGAGATAACCGATCTTGTTAGGCAGCGAACGGAAATACCAGATGTGTGCCACCGGTACAACGAGTTCGATGTGGCCCATGCGCTCGCGTCTTACCTTCTTCTCAGTAACCTCTACACCGCAACGATCGCAGATGATGCCTTTGTAACGAATTCTTTTATACTTACCACAATGACATTCCCAGTCTTTCACCGGACCGAAGATCCGCTCGCAGAACAAACCGCCCATTTCAGGCTTGTATGTTCTGTAGTTGATCGTTTCCGGCTGAGTCACCTCACCATGTGAGCTTTCCAGGATTGATTCCGGAGAAGCCAGGCTGATGGTGATCTTGGAGAAGTCGTTGTTGATCTTTTTATTTTTTCTGAAAGACATATTGTAAGTTTTCAGTTAACAGTTCTTTATCAAAAATTTGAAATTTTACATTTGACATTTGAAATTTTTCGCGACACCAAAATGTCAAATTTCAAATATCAAATGTCAAATCATTTAGTCCATCGTGATCTCGAGAGCAAGACCTCTGAGTTCGTGAACAAGCACGTTAAATGACTCAGGTATATTCGGCTTGCGCATGTTCTCGCCTTTCACGATAGCTTCGTATGCTTTTGCACGGCCGATCACATCGTCAGACTTGATGGTCAGGATTTCCTGGAGGATATGAGACGCACCGAATGCTTCGATCGCCCACACTTCCATTTCTCCGAAGCGCTGTCCACCGAACTGCGCCTTACCACCGAGCGGCTGCTGCGTGATGAGTGAGTAAGGTCCGATAGAACGTGCGTGCATTTTATCATCAACAAGGTGACCGAGTTTCAGCATGTATGCCATACCAACGGTTACTGGCTGATCGAATTTGTCTCCGGTCAAACCATCGTAGAGATAAGTTCTTCCGAAAGCTGGGAGACCAGCATCTTTCAATTCAGTCTGTACTTCTTCCATGGATGCTCCGTCAAAGATCGGAGTTGCATATTTCTTTCCGAGCTTGTGTCCGGCCCATGCGAGTACGGTCTCGTAGATCTGACCCAGGTTCATACGTGAAGGTACACCAAGCGGGTTGAGACAGATGTCGACAGGAGTTCCGTCAGCCAGGAATGGCATGTCTTGCTCCTGAACGATTCTTGCCACAACACCTTTGTTACCGTGACGACCCGCCATCTTATCACCCACTTTCAGTTTACGTTTCTTAGCTACATAAACTTTTGCAAGCTGCACGATACCGGTTGGAAGTTCATCACCAACTTCGAGCGTAAATCTTTCACGCTTGAATTCACCAGCGTAAGTATTGCGTTTGATGAGGTAGTTCTTCACGGTCTGGCCAACGAGATCATTGGTATGATCATCCGGTGTCCAGTTCTCAAGGCTGATGTCAGCAATGAGGTTCACCTCCTCAGGAACGTTGTAGTTACTTTCATCGCGGTAGATGTTCTTGTCAGGGAACAGGTTGTTCTCGATCACCTTTGAAGTGAACTTCACACCCTTGCTCACTAACTCGTCACCAAACTTGTGCTTCACACCATTGCTGGTCTTCCCATTCAATATGGTGGTCAGCTTCTTGATCATCTCATCACGAAGTTCGGACAGTTGTTTGCTGTACTTGTTTTTCAGTGCATCAAGCTCTTTCTTCGATTTATTGCGCACATCTTTGTCGCGCTTAGGTCTTGAGAAGAGTTTAGTATCGATAACCACACCTTTCAGTGATGGAGGTGCCTTCAAAGAAGCATCCTTCACATCTCCAGCCTTATCACCGAAGATCGCTCTGAGGAGTTTTTCTTCAGGAGTAGGATCGGTTTCACCTTTAGGAGTGATCTTACCGATGAGGATATCGCCTTCTTTCACTTCAGCACCGATGCGGATGATACCATTCTCATCGAGGTGTTTCACCGCTTCTTCGCTGACGTTCGGAATTTCTGAGGTCAATTCTTCTTCACCACGTTTTGTATCACGAACCTCGAGTTCGAATTCTTCAATGTGGATCGAAGTGTAAATATCATCACGCACAACACGCTCAGAGATTACGATCGCATCCTCGAAGTTGTAACCCTGCCATGGCATGTACGCCACGAGGAGGTTTCGTCCGAGAGCAAGCTCACCATTCTGTGTAGCATAACCCTGGCAAACCGGCTGACCTTTTACAACCTTCTGGCCTTTCATCACGAGAGGCGTCAGGTTGATACAGGTATCCTGGTTGGTTCTTCTGAACTTGATCAGGCTGTACGTCTTGTATTCGTCATCGAAGTTCACCAGGCGTTGTTCGTCTGTTACTTCGTATTTGATCACAATTTTCTTGGCGTCAACAAACTCCACGACACCATCTCCTTCTGCAAGGATGAGCGCGCGTGAGTCAAGAGCAACCTGTCCTTCAAGGCCTGTTCCTACAATAGGAGCTTCAGGTCTCATCAAAGGCACTGCCTGACGTTGCATGTTCGATCCCATCAACGCACGGTTAGCGTCATCGTGCTCGAGGAAAGGAATGAGCGAAGCCGCCACCGATACGATCTGGTTAGGAGCGATGTCCATATACTTCAGATCTTTCGGCTCCACTACAGGGAAGTCACCTTCGAAACGTGATTTCACTTTTTCAACAGTGAATTCGCCAGTCGGCTTGATAGGAGCATTCGCCTGCGCGATATAGTTTGTATCTTCTTCTTCCGCAGTCAGGAAGATCACCGGATCTTTCATTCTCACTTTACCGTTTTCAATTTTGCGGTAAGGCGTTTCAATGAATCCCATCTTGTTCACTTTAGCGTGAACGCAAAGAGATGAGATCAAACCGATGTTCGGACCTTCAGGAGTTTCGATAGTACACAGACGACCGTAGTGCGTATAGTGTACGTCACGAACCTCGAAGCCTGCGCGCTCGCGTGAAAGACCACCAGGACCGAGTGCAGACATTCTGCGCTTGTGGGTGATCTCTGCCAGCGGGTTGGTTTGATCCATGAACTGTGACAGCTGGTTTGTTCCGAAGAACGAATTGATCACAGAAGACAATGTACGCGCGTTGATCAGATCAACAGGCTTGAAGTCTTCGTTATCGC
>CBHROW010000140.1:0-13386 GCA_966080355.1 uncultured Chryseosolibacter sp. | reverse complement strand
GAGCGAGCGCATCATTGTTGGAGCCTCCGATCTGTTTTCAAAATCGGATTGGGGTTTGTTAGCGGGTGCAGGTGTGTTTTACAATCTCGGCAACGTTCGGCTCAATCTTGACATCCAATATAAACGCGGCATGGGTAACATCACTTCAGCTGGGAATCGTTATTCGAGCGATCGCCTTTCTGGTGTGGGCGATATTCTGGATGACATGAAGTTATCGACCATAGCTGTGAGTGCGGGTGCCCTATTTCCGTTGCGTTTCCTGGGCAAGAATTTCAGATCGACTGATAACAAAAAATGACATGAAACCATTATACGCTGCTATTGTCGTTTTCGCCATCGTTTGATGTTATTACGATTTGGACGAATACACAGCTGAAACAATAACCACGTTTATCGACAACAACGAATTCTCTGCCGCTTTTTATCCCGTGGACGTCCATCAGACTGCGGATGGCGGTTACATCGTGCTGGCAGAAAAAAAGATACCGGAATCTACCTTTCGCAGCGTTTACCTGGTTCGCACCGACAAGTTTGGAAAATTTCAGTCCGACATGGAGCTTGACGAGACTCATGTGAATCCAATCGGTCCGTTGATGTTATCGGACGACAAATTCTATTTCTTTTGTATGAACCCATTCAACCAGGAAGCTCTTCTCGTTTCCATGGATGCTGAACTGTCTGCTCTTGAAGAAAACTCTGCGGGCGGACTCACGTATCCCGCAGTTGCGTCCCTGGATGGAAATCTATTCCTGTTGCAAAGCTATGACCAGGTCAACAAAAACACGGTGATATCGAAGCATGCTGCCAATGGGTCGATCAGTGGTCAAACTTTATCGTTGAGTATTGGTGTTGGCGAAGATGTTGAAGAGCCGATCATCAATCATTTTCTGCGAACGGGAAAACGATTTCCGTTCCAGGTTGGTCACATTGCCGGAGGCAGCTATTTCTTCAACGGATTTTTTAACTACACGTTCTCACTCGTGTTTGTCGATGCTGGCCTTCAAAGTGAGCAGGGTGTTGTTCAGGGACAGCAGGATGACGGGGGATTCAGCGCAGTTCTGCCGCTGGGCAGTGGAAAATTTGCTGCATCACGTTTCAACTTCGGAGACAATTACCTGCTGCCGAATACAACGCTTTCACCTACCGGCACTTCTACCGGCATTGAACTCGGTGGAAACTCAATGCCCGAGCTTGCAGCAAACGCCACCGTAAGGATTTTGAGTGCAAATGTAAAATCAAAGGGCATACTGGTATTTGCGACTGATACACGCTCCAAGCAAATCGGACTTTTCTTTTATGACCAGGCAACGGGAGAGTTCCTGAACAGTCGTTATCTCGGATTTTCCAACCCTTTCGAAGTTGGTTCGATCACATCAACTGCTGACGGGGGGCTAATGGTGAGCGGAACGACTTACCTGGCGGGGCGATTTCCAAGAATTTGTCTGCTCAAGATCTCGAAAAGTGAGCTGGAATCATTGACGAACTGATTTCTCTATTGGCAAGCATAAGGACAGGAAACAACGCGCCCTGCGACAACTTTGCACAATTTTTTTCACCTTTGGCTCAAACATGAATCGATTCCGCATGGTTGATGTCAAAGAAAATGTCGATCTCTTTCCCTACAACACGTTTCATCTGCACGCCACCGCCCGGTACTTTGCTGTAATCCGTTCAATTGAAGAAGCGCAAGCGATATTCCGGTCGGAATTGTTTCGAAACAATCGCGTTTTAATTCTCGGAGGAGGCAGCAACTTGCTGTTGACCCGAGATTTTGACGGCCTGGTTGTAAAAAACGAATTGAAAGGCATTGTGTTGATCAACGAAGACGACAATAAAGCTCAGTTGAACGTGAGTTCCGGAGAAATTTGGCATCAGTTGGTGATGTTTTGTGTGGCAAAAGGCTACGGTGGCATCGAAAACTTGTCGCTGATACCCGGTACGGTAGGCGCTGCGCCCATGCAGAACATCGGTGCATATGGAGTTGAGGTAAAAGAAGTGATCGATAACGTGGAGGCAATCGAACTCAGCAGCGGGAAGCAGAGAATTTTTTCAAAAGCGGAGTGTCTGTTCGGTTACCGCGAGAGTATTTTCAAACAAGAGTTGAAGAACAAGTATTTTATTTCAAGTATTACTTTAACTCTCACCAAAAAAAATCATGTTTTCAAAGTCGGGTACGGAGCTATCCAGGATGTGCTGAGAGAAAAAAATGTTGAAAAGTTGACAATTCAGGCGATCAGTGACGCAATTATTTTTATTCGAAAAAGTAAACTTCCTGACCCCGATTTTATCGGCAATGCGGGAAGTTTTTTCAAAAATCCATCCGTTGATTCTCATTTTTTTTCTGCGCTAAAAGAAAAATTTCCTGACGTTCCATCGTTCCCTTCCGAAAACAATTTGATAAAAATTCCAGCGGGATGGTTGATCGAGAAATGTGGATGGAAGGGGAAAACCCTAATAAATATTGGCGTTCACAAGCACCAAGCACTTGTACTCGTCAACTACGGGGATGGTGAAGGGGAAAAGATCTGGCAGCTTGCGCAGGATATTCAGTGGAGTGTGAAAGAAAAATTTCAGATCGATCTTCAACCTGAAGTCAACGTGATCTGATGTTGTGATGAGGAGAGAAACACTACATGATCGCTCAACAAAAATCTTCTCTTAAAAAAATTTTTTGCGAAAAATTTTTGCGAATAAAAAAATTGTTATAACTTTTCGTATCGTTTAATAAATTTTTAAACCAAAATTAAAAACGCTATGGCAAAATAAGCGAAAAAATCAGCTAAGAAGTCTGCAAAGAAGACTGCTAAGAAAGCTGCTAAGAAGAAGAAGTAATTAGGTAAGACCTAAAGACTTTGCGAAGGGAAGTAATTTGGAATTACTTCCCTTTCGTTTTTTATATACTTCCGGATTTCGCTTTCGGTTGACGCATTCATCTCGCTGATCGGCATTGATCAATCCATCAAACTCCACGCAAATCATATTGATCAGTCGCGAAAAACGCGCTTAGATCAATGACTTTCACTCGGTTGCGTAAATTTTATACTGTTTACGCTTGTCTTGCCTCCGCCCGACTCCTAACTTTCACATGTACTCCAATTAAAATCATTCGGTATGGCGAAGACTTCTGCACAATCATCATCGAAAGAATCGAAAAAGACGCCTGCAAAACCAGTAAAGCCAAAGTCGACTGGCGTAGCAATCGAAAAGGTCAGCGAAGACGTGCTGAATAAACTCAGGTCACTGGGTATTGAGCAAGAACTTCAAAACGATATCGAATGGTGCCTGGGAAGTTTCAAGGCAGACGGAAACCCAGTCGGTCTTTATGAGATGGCGGAACGCGCGGTCATTATTCTTAAAGCCGAGAAAGATAAGAAGACAAAAGGTGTCACGGCCAAGCTCATCACCGATCTTGAAAAAGCGCTGAAGGCTCGCTAGATCAATCCGGCAACATTCTCGAGCTTGCCGGTGTATCTCCGTGTTTCAACTCCAAACTTTCTGAGGAAATCTACACCCTCATCGGACGGGATGCCTTTATACTCCGCGTAGGAGTTCAGGTAAATGACCTTGCTGATGCCCATGGAGTAAATGATCCGTGCACAGGCCAGGCATGGTGATAGCGTGACGTACAACGTTGCTCCTTCAACCGAAGTCTTGTTCTTTACCGCATACAGGATTGCATTCTGTTCGGCATGGATGGCGAGAGAGCACCCACCTTTGGAGTCTCGCGGGCAGCCAGTTTGCGGCCATTCTTCGTCACAATTGTGTGTACCTGAAGGTGGTCCGTTATAGCCGATGGAGATAATCCGCGTATCTTTTGTTAAAACTGCTCCGACATGCCGCTTGATGCAATGCGAACGCTTGCCGAGGTTCACTGCAAGCTCCATGTATATGTCGTCAAATGCGGGTCTGTCCATGCGAGCAAAAATAACACTCTCGCTTCGATCTCAAAGCAATCCGGTAGTTTCGCATTCGATCTAATTGTATATTTAAAACTGTATGAAGCGAATAGCAGCCGTATTTGTTGTATTGACCATCGGGTTACAGATAACCGCGCGTGCCCAAAACGATGACTTCAAGACGAGACCAAGTCCGCTCGCGCTCACCAACATGAAATGGAAAGACGCCTACGCGAAAGTTGTCTACTCTCAACCGCTCAAACGAGGCCGCGAGATATTCGGAAAGCTTGTACCCTATAACGAAGTCTGGAGATTGGGCGCAAACGAGGCCACCGAACTCACCATCACCCGCGATATGCTCATCAACAATACGCTGATTAAAGCAGGAACATATTCTCTGTTTGCGATCCCGATGGCCGACAGGTGGACGATCATAGTCAACAGCGATGTTGGGGTTTGGGGGGCTTACAATTATGTTCAAAAGCTTGACCTGCTCCGCTTTGACGTGCCGGTGCAGCCAGCACCCGAAGTTGTCGAAGCATTTTCGATGAAATTCGATCAGAACAATGAATTGGCAAACCTTTTGATCTCCTGGGATAAAGTGAAACTTTCAATACCCTTTAAATTCACAAACTAGCACCCATGCTACGTCTAAACCTATTGCTGGCCCTCGTTCTACTCGCAAAAACTGGCTTTCCGCAAAAGATCGGTGAGCTTGAAAAACGAAATGGATTCAAAGACCTTAAACTTTGCATGGCCATCGACTCTGTGAAAGGCTCGAAGTTGAAAAAGGAATTCAAAGAGCGCGATGAATTTGATGCGAAACTGTATGAGGTGGAGAACCCGTTGTATGCATCGATTGGCGAAGTGTCGGTTAATCGCGTGGAAGTAAAAACTTATAAAGACCAGATCTATCAGATCCATGTGATCGCAGACAAGGATCCGCGGCTCATGAAGGCACTCGAATCGATCTATGGATTAGCCGAGTACGATATGAAACGCGAGACTTATTTCTGGAAAACCCCCTCGCTAATATTGAAGTTCAGGTCTTATTCCAGGAACCAGCTGGAAATGATCTACACTTCCTACCTCATTCTTTCAACCATGAAATCTGATAAACAGCAAAAAGTACAAGATATCGCAAACGACTTTTAGACACTCAATAATTTTCACCTTAATCAAATCCACTTATGAGAAATGTTTTGGCACTCACTTTTGTTGCCGTAAGTATGACACAGGGATTTTCACAGGAGATCACAGACCCTAAAGCAACAGAGGTCTGGGAACCCGAACCGAAAGTTGTAACACCGGGCACGATGAATTCTGCGCCATCTGACGCGATCGTTTTATTTGATGGGAAAGACCTGAGCGCTTTTACCGATGATAAAGGAAACGCAGCAAAGTGGACCGTCATTGATGGTGCGATGACCGTTGCCAAGGGAACCGGAGTTATAAAGACCAAGCAGAAGTTTGGCGATATCCAGCTGCACATCGAGTTCCGTACACCTGCAAAAGTTGAAGGTGAAGGTCAGGGCCGCGGTAACAGCGGAATATTCTTACAGGAAAAATATGAGCTCCAGGTTCTCGACTCTTATAAGAACCGCACCTATTCTAACGGACAAGCCGGATCTATATACAAGCAGAGTGCTCCACTCGTGAATCCAACAAAAGGTCCTGGTGAATGGCAGGCATATGATGTGATCTACACAGCTCCTCGTTTTAATCCAGATGGCACGTTTCAGTCCAAGCCGCGCATTACCGTTTTATTGAATGGTGTGCTGGTTCAAAACAATACCGAGATCCAGGGAACAACAGAATACATCGGCAAGCCCAAAGTAATTGCGCACGACAAAGGCTCGATCGTTCTTCAGGACCATGGGAACCCTACAAGCTTCAGGAATATCTGGGTAAGGGAACTTTAAGAAGCTGAAAGCCATAGCTGAAAGCAGAAAGCTAGAGGCAGAAAGCTTGTTTATCAGAACTCCAAAGAGCTTCACTTTCGCTCCCAGGGAAGAATCAAGTTCCGATAACGGCCTTTAGCTTTTAGCTTTCTTCTGCACAACGACATTCGTTCGCGACAGCCTTCTATAGATCACAAGGACTGACGCTATCACCAACAACGCAATGAACTGTGAGTGAGATAAAATTTCTTCAATAACGAATCCGCGCTTCGCATCCCCGCGAAAATATTCCAACACAAATCGGCCCACTCCATACAAGATCAAGTATAGCAGGAAAAGTTGCCCGTTGAATTGCCTTCGGTCACGCAGGTAAAGCAAAAAGATCAAAACACATCCAATGAATAATGCTTCATACAATTGAGTCGGATGCAGTGAAGTATTTAATGGATCCGCAGAACAGGCTGCATCAACATAGGTCACACCGAAGATCGAGTCAGTTGGCGTTCCATAGCAGCATCCGGCCATAAAACAGCCGATCCTTCCAAACATATGAACCAAACACGTTGTTATCGCCATCACATCGAGCATCTGGAAAGTCTCCAACCGATGCTTTTTGAAAAACAACAGCATGGTAGGAATTGCAAAAAGAAAGGAACCATAGAACACAAAACCTCGCCCTGTCAGGAGCTTCTCGGGCTGATTGAGATACATGGAAGGCTCTTCGAAGAACAAAAACACTTTTCCTCCAACAAAAGCCGCGATGAAAATCAGTAGAAATAATGTGTTCGCCTGGTCAAACGAAAGTCCAACTTCTTTCTTTCCCCGCGCTGCCATATACCAAACTCCCGCGATGGCACCTAGGGCAATGAGAAAACCGTAGCTATAGATGCTGACAGAGCCAATTTTGAAGAGGACGGGGTACAAAGATTTTAGATTTTAGATTTGAGATTTATAGGCAACCCAAACGCAGCAATTCGACTCCCTTCAACGCTTCGGCAGGATTGACAGTTTGTGATTATTGGTAACCGATGATTTGTTTACTTCAGCGCAAGCTTCGTTTTGAGTGCAGCATCAATAGCGGCTTTCGGCACTACCAGGGTGATGGTGTTGATGGCAAAGTAAGCCTCTGAAACATGAATATAACCTTTGTAGGGTCCGATCTCTCCCCAGGAATTCTTCACCAGGAAAAATTTCTTTCCACCTTTTGATTTTTCAAGTCCCACGATGTGCATGAGGTGATCATCCTGGGTCGTAAGATTTTCGAAGAGTTCCTGCCGCATAGCAGGCGAATAGTTTTGCTCCTGCTCATCCGGATTGACGGGGGTAGAAACATTTTTCGGATCCTTCCACATCATTGCATAACCTTCATTTTTTTGACGAAAGCTGGCGTTGGATACATCAGCATCCCACATCACGGAAAATCCGCCCTCGACCGCTTTCTCCGTTAGCGCGATAAGGTCATTCAGGGGTACATTATAATACAGACTGCTTGAATAGTTGTCAGGGATCTCGACAACAAATGGTTCGTAGAAAGGATGATGTGTAAAAGAAGTCAGCATCACATAGTCATCTTTCTTGAATTTTAAGACCTCGCTGGCGAACGATCTTGGCGTATAAACCTTTTCGCGGTAAGTGAAAGTCTCTGGTGCTTTTCCAAGATTGTCATCCAATATTTTATCAAACCCTTCAACCCAGTTGGCGGGAATAGGTCGGTTCGCCAAAAGGTTATCGAGGTAAGATTTGAGCCGGTCAACCAATGCACTGTGGTCATGGCGTTGTTGTCCGAGCAGCATGCCTGAATAAATACTCTCAGGAACCACACCGTACTTGGCTATCGCATTGATCACATCGTTGCCAAGACCGCCCTCACCGAATTGGGTGTGGCCCTGACGAAGCAAATAGTTCTTCGCTTTCTCGATGTAAATATTTCGTGCAATAAACATTTCCGACAGGTCGAATGACTCATGCTCATTTTTCATCGTTTGCGATTCTACGAGCGAGATCGTGGAAAAGCTCCAGCACGTGCCCGTGCTTCCCTGGTTTTTGACATCGGTGTGATCGATCGACTTCAACAGAGTCAGTTCTGCCGTATCCCTGGAAGGCTGCGCGTTAACGATCATCGAGGTAACGATCACTAGGCATGTGAGAAATGTTGCGCGCATATTATTTTTGATAACTGATACGATAGATCACGTTGGCAAAATCATCCGACACCAGCATTGAGCCATCATCCAACAGCAACACATCCACCGGGCGACCCCACACTTTTTGCGTTGCATCGTCAAGCCATCCGCTGGCAAAACTTTCCAGTCCTTCGGATTTGGTGTTGTTGCTGATCTTCACGAGTGCAAGATCATGACCGCTTTTCTTCGTACGATTCCATGAACCATGACGCGCCACGAACAATTGATTCTTGTAAGTGTCTGGAAACATAGAGCCGGTGTAAAATTTCAAACCGAGTGGTGCTACATGCGGTCCCATCTTCTGAACCGGAGGGACAAAATCGCTGCACGGTCTCTTGTTGCCGAACTCCGGATCTTTCACCGATCCTTCATGGCAATAGGGATAGCCGAAATGCATTCCTTCCTTGGAAGCTACGTTTAACTCGCAGTTAGGAATCTCATCGCCCATCATATCGCGTCCATTATCGGTGAACCAAAGATCTTTTGTTTCAGGGTGCCAGGTAAATCCAACGGTGTTGCGGATTCCCTTAGCATAAATTTCACGCCCCGACCCATCTGCATTGATGCGCGTGATCGAAGCATAGATTTCCTCTTTGGGCTCGCAAATATTACAAGGAGCGCCAACAGGAACATACAATTTTCCATCAGGACCGAATGCAATGTATTTCCAGCCATGGCCATCCTGCTCCGGATAAGAATCATTGATCACCGTGTACTTTCCAGGATTGTCAAGTTTCGATTCAATATCATCAAACTTGATAATGCGTGTCATTTCGGCCACGTAGAGCGCGCCATCTTTGAATGCAACGCCATTCGGCATGTTGAGGCTGTCAGCGATCACCCACTTCCGATCGGCTATGTGATCTCCGTTGGTATCTTTCACTGCATAGACCTTGTCTTTATCACGATTTCCTACAAATACAGTCCCGGACGGGCTGATCGCCAGAGAACGCGCATTTTCAACTTCGGCAAACACTTCAATTTTGAATCCATCGGGGAGTTTGATGGTATTCAGTGGCAGGGTCTTCGAATAATCAGTCATGGCCGCTTCACCGGAAGCGTTGTCATTGCCGTCTTTGGATGCATCGCTTTCATTGTTCGGATTGTTGCAAGCCAGAAGACTAGACAACAAAACAAACGAGGTCAATCGGGATAGTTGCATATTGAAATTTTTTAAGGAACCGAAATTACTTTTTTTCGCCTGAATTCATAAATGATTTTTCCGTTGACGGTAGCAGCGGTAAAAATTACCCGAAAAAACCTTCGAAGTGCGTATTTTTGCAGCCTGGAATAGGTCGATGGGGCAGAAAAAGCGACCAGATTGAACGAAAGTGTTTATTGGACAAGTTTATAATTCATGATCTCGATATCCAACATCTCTTATTATATCGGTGGAAGGGCGTTGTATGAAAACGCCAGCATGTTTATCAAACCGAAGGACAAGATCGGCCTGATCGGTTTAAACGGGCGCGGCAAATCCACGCTGCTGAAGCTCATCAATGGCGATTATAAAGTTGATGGCGGATCGATCAGCAAAAGCAACGACTGCACGATCGGTTTTCTAAACCAGGATCTGCTCTCCTACCAAACCGAAGATGCGATCGTGACGGTGGCGATGGAAGCCTTCAAAGATGCAGTTGACACCCAGCGTCAGATCGAAAAGATCTTGCACAAGCTCGAGACGGAATACAGTGATGACCTCGTAGAGAAACTCACCAGGCTGCAGGAAAAATTCGAACACCTGGATGGATACTCGATGCAGGCCAAGGCTGAAGAGGTGCTGGAAGGAATTGGATTCGCTACCACCGATCTTCACCGATCATTGAAGGAGTTCTCGGGCGGATGGAGAATGCGCGTAATGCTTGCCAAACTACTGTTGGAGAAACCGTCATTGCTCATGCTTGACGAACCCACCAACCACCTTGACCTTCCATCGATCGAATGGGTTGAGAACTATTTGCGGAATTATGATGGAGCTGTGATCGTTGTTTCGCACGATCGCAGATTTCTTGATAACGTAGCCACCAAGACCGTGGACGTGACCCAACAACAGCTGGTAACCTACGAGGGAAATTATTCTTTTTATCTGAAGGAGAAAGAACTTCGGCAGGAGATCCAGCAGAACGCTTACGAAAATCAACAGCAAAAGATCCGGCAGACCGAAAGATTTATCGAACGGTTCAAAGCTAAGGCTACGAAAGCAAGGCAAGTGCAATCGCGCGTAAAAGCGCTGGAGCGCATGGACCTGGTTGAGGAGGTAATCGAAGATAATGCGGCTGTTAACTTTCGTTTTCGGTTCAGTCAGCAGGCAGGGCGTTTTATTATAACACTAAAAGACATTTCAAAATCATACGGTTCGCTGGAGATCCTGAAGCACACTTCTGCGTCAATTGAGCGGACGGATAAGATCGCATTGATCGGTGCTAACGGAAAGGGAAAATCGACTTTACTGCGAATCATTGCAGGCGAAGAGCCGATCGAAGGCGAACGCATCATGGGTTACAACGTCATCAGGGCGTTCTATGCCCAACATCAGCTCGAGTCGCTCCATGTTGAAAACGAGATCATCGAAGAGTTGAAACAAGCTGGCTCGGGTAAAACAGAACAGGAATTACGAAATGTGCTTGGGTGTTTCCTTTTTTCGGATGAAGATCAATTCAAGAAGATCAAGGTTTTGTCGGGAGGAGAAAAATCGAGAGTGGCGCTCGCTAAAACATTGATTTCTGAAGCCAACTTCCTGCTGCTCGATGAACCCACCAACCACCTTGACTTTATCAGCGAGAACATTTTGATCCAGGCGCTTCAGCAGTATCAGGGAAGCTTTGTTGTGGTATCGCACAATCGCCATTTCGTGAGTCAGATCGCGAATAAGATCTGGTACATTGAAGACAAGCAGATCAAGGAATATCCGGGCACATACGAAGAATACGAATATTGGAAGAAGAAAAATGAGGCAAACGGCAACAACATACCTGAACCTCCTAAAGCAAAACCTGAAAAAAAAGTTGAACCGCCTCAACAACCGCCAACCCAGGAAATCCAGCGCAAAAGTCTTGAAAAAGATCTGAAAAAAATCGAAGATCAGATCGAAGGTCTCGAAAAACGAAAGTCAGAACTTGAGGTCGAACTTGGTCAGCCTGAACTCTACAACAATGTGGAAAAACTGAAAAAATTGCAGTTTGAATTGGAAAAGCTGAATAAAGAGTTGGCGCCTGCTGGCAAAAAGTGGGAGGATATGATGACCGCGCTTGAAGGCCTAAAGTAAATTAAGAAACGAATCTCGAAATGTGAGGTGCCAACTCCGGGGACAGAGCCTTTCCCCGGAGCGATGGCAGCGCTCAAAATACCCCAAAGGGGCGATATCTTTAGAGTCCAGGGCTGGATGCTTGCATCGGTATCTGATTCATTACCTTAACATCACTGCGACAATAAGGCCTTTTGCAAACACCCGATCCCTGGCGTGGACAATATTAATGGTCAATGGATTGACGCCACACCTTCAAGAATTACGCTCAATCCCAGAATCCCGCCTAAAAAAATCAAGGCGTATATACAGAGATGCAATCGTTTTTGAAGCTTGTCTTCTAATGTTTTTTCCATGTGGGGCTCTTTTCAGATTTGACACCGCATGCGGTGAGAACGTTGGAACGCTAGTGAAAAATATAACGAAATCTCAAACCCAGATCGAATGAAAGCGGAGTTGCTTTTACATCAACGCCCGATCGATAGATGGAACTGAAAGGATAACGCACGCCTGGGTTTAATGAAACGCGGTAGTGGCTGGAGAACTTGTAGCTCAATTCTGTTCCCATCAAGCCACTGAAATTAAAAGACCGATAAGGCGAATTGCTGCCATTTCCACTGCTCGATTTATCAAGGTTGTTGCCTTCAGCAGTTACAGTATTTTGCAGGAACAGATCTGTCGATACGCCCGCATTCAATTGCAAACCAAAACCGCGGTTAACGACCATATAGCCAGCCTGCATCGGTATACTGAGATATCGCAAGTTGTTGTTCACACTGTAAGGCGCAGTTGAGACAACTTTTTCATCGGAAGGAATTGCCTCATCGTTAAGTTTTTTCAACTCATTGATAGATGCCGGTCTGAAACTCGTAGGGCTCGCATCGGTCATCACCGCGTTGTGTGCCGTGTAGTCCGCTATTTGGGTGAGATAATTCACGCCACCCTGAACAATCCATCGGTCAGACAGACGCGTGCCCATATTTGCTCCTACCGAGTAAGACATTCCAGAGGCTTTTGCTTCTTGCTTGGCGATAGAACTATTGAGCGCGAATGTTCTTGATGATTGATCGGCAGATCCACCCGATGCTACGTTGATCGGGCTAAACGATCCCGCTGCAACACCAACCGAGGTCCAGAGATTTTCGGATCTGTTCATTTTCTTCTCACCATCTTGTTCCTGCAGCTCTTTTTCCCGCTGGGCCAGCTTAGCCATCATCAGCGCAACAGGATCCACCTCCGCTTTCTCTTCTTTTATCACTACCGTAATTGGTTGCACTTTGACAAGACCTGGCAACGGTATCCTCGCGCCAGCTACTGATCTATAAGAATTGTCTTCGATCAGTTGCAGGTTGTAAGCTTCGGAACTCGAATATTGTTCAACAGATGAAACTTTTTGGTTGTTGTCGAATGTGTCTACTTTGTTTTCCTTGTTTGCGTTTTTCTCAATATGAGGTTTGGCAGCACTTGATATAGTTTGCTGCTGATCGCCAGATCGAACATCATTGGCCGTGCGAGAACGCGGTTCGCCCGAAACTTTGCCGCCAGGTTGGCTAACAGAAAGTGCATTTGATGGATTCAGATCGCGGCCACCGATCACGTAAACGCCTACGCCAACTCCCATGGCAAAAATAACCGAGGCTGCCGCCAACAGTTGAAAGAATACCAATTTGCGTTTCAATTTGGATCCGCGGGCACGCTCTAAATCAAGCTCAATGTTTGTCCACACATTGGCCGATGGTTCGACCCCTGCGTTTTCAAACGCCTTCTTCCACGAATTCTCAAAATTTTGCCTCTCCATATTTCGCGTAGTACGATGACTCTCTTAATAGTCGTTGCTGCAACAGCGTTCGCGCTCTTGCATATTGCGATTTAGACGTCCCTTCGGACACGCCTAACATTTCGCCAATTTCTTTGTGGTTGTATCCCTCGATTGCAAACAAGTTGAAAACGATCTGACATCCCTGAGGAAGGTCGCGAACTATTTCCATGAGTTGCGCAAAATGAATTCCTGAAATGCTCAACTCGGTTTCAGGCAAGTCAATTGTCTCGACATCTACCATGGGAAAAAGATAAAGCTTCTTGCGTTGTTGATTCAGCGCTGTGTTCACCATGATCCTGGTGATCCACGTTTCCAGTTTGCTTTCCTGGCGAAAGTCTTTAAT
>CBHROW010000139.1:0-13438 GCA_966080355.1 uncultured Chryseosolibacter sp. | reverse complement strand
GTTGACTATCGAGAAACTCTGTGCTGTTACATTGCCGAACTTAACCGCAGTTACTCCCGTCAATTTTGTGCCTGTAAGAGAGATGTGTTTGCCACTGACACCGATTGTCGGTGAAAATGAGGTGAGCGTGGGTACAGCGTTGTAAACAAGTCCAGATTTCGTTGCTGAACCTCCCATCGTGTTCACGCGAATACTTCCGGAGGCATCGGTATTGGAGATCACCGCTTGAATTTCAGTACCGGAAACCACATTGAATGATACCGCTGCGCCATCGGCAAAAAAAACGGCTGTCGCGGATGTGAAGTTCGCCTGTGATCGTAAACAACTGCCTGTTCACCGCATCTTGCTGAAAAGACGTAATCGCTGGAGGCTCCGGCAACGTTAGCTTCCATAACTCCAGGCCGTGAATGTTATCATCAGCTGCAAAGAATAATGTGCTGCCAACGTGTGTTGTCCAGAATGGCGTACCACCCGTAAATGAAGCGATTGTTTGCGTTCCTTGTGCAGTTCCATCAGAGAGTTTCAGCTTTCCATTGGATGAATAAACGAGCTGGTTGTTAAAGGCAAGAAATTGAAACGGAGAATTGTCATTGGTCACCCGCGTTGTTCCATCGTGCGTTCCATCTGAAACATATACTCCTTGCTCACCCGAAAAGAAAAGTTTATCGCCCGCCACCGTGAGTCTGCCCGCACTTGAAACACCAAGCGATGATGTTCCCGCCTCGGTGCCATCGGTCATCCACACTTCATATTGGTTGCCGATCGATGCAAGAAAATAAAGCTTGCCTTTGAATACAACTGGGTAATCTGCATAAAATTCATTGGCAGACCCGAAATTCACCACACTTGAGCCCGTTCCCGGAACAACATCCTTTACCAGTACTGTTCCGGCAGTTGTTCCATCCGATTTCCACAATTCATTGCCTGTTGCAGGATCATATGCAAAGAAATACATCGCGTTGCCATTCACCACAATTTTGCTCGGGTTGAATGCCTTTACCAATGTTGCTCCGGTAGCACTGTTCGCATCAACCTTATAAAAACCATTGTTGGCTGGTGTGAAAACATCGTACAGCGAAAAATAAATCTCGTTATCAAACCCAACAACATTACCATAGAGAACACTTCCGTTATTAGGTGCAGCAAGATCAGTTAGTCGTTCTGTACTGGTGAAATTTGTGCGCCAAAGCTCCGCACCTTCCGCACTATTCTGATTTATCGGGAAGTAAACATAGTCACCGATCCTGCTTGGATACAGATATGTACCATTGTCGCCACCGTCCAATGTCACGCGCTTCACAGCCGACAAATTCGAATACAGGTCTCTTTTGCTGCCATTGAACCCGGTGTAGAGAATGGTGTCGCCACGGTATTGTATAATGTCGAGCGGATCTGAAGAACCCGATGGCGTTAGGTCATTCACAAGGGTTGCTCCTCCAGGTGTGCCGTTGGTAACGTACAACTCTTTGCCAACAAACGAATTGGTAGCCGAGAAATACACTTTCGATTTCGTGGCAACTACATTCTCAATCGCAGATCCTCCCGGCTTGGTGTCGATGTCTTTTACCAACGTCACCACAGAGCCATCAGTCTTTAACAATTCATTACCCGACAAAGAACCGTTTCCTGAAAACATAATGCCATTTCCAAACTTCACCAGATTTCTTGGCGTCACTGAACGGGCTGATGCGCTTTCAGGGCTTGCAACGATCTGCGTTGTAGTTCCGTCTGAGGTCCAGATCTCTTCACCTTGTGTGATTGTATAGGCGGTGAAGAAAAGTTTGTCGCTCGCTGCGATAAGATTCGAAGGATAGATTGCCTGTGCTGCGGCATCGATCGTGTAATCTTTAACAACGGTTGTGCCGGGTGCTGATCCATCCGATTTCAGCAATTTATATCCTGAGGTAAAAAATAGTTTTCCGTTCACATCCGTGAGATTGCGGATTGGCGTGTTGATGTCTGAAACATAGAGGCTGATCGTTCCGGCATCCGTGCCATCCGTGCGCCAGAGCTCTTCTTTCACCTGGCTGTAGTTGGAAGTGATCTCGCCAATAACGAAATACATGTACGGGCCCGATTCCATCGATTGAAATTTTGAAAGCGCACCGTAGCTTGGCATTTCCTTGATGATAGTTTCATTATCGTAGGCCAGTGAGTTCTTTGCCAATCCATCGTTGGTGAAATAGAACAAGCTATTTTGATAGACAAATGCATAATAGAAGCGGGCATCAGTATCAAGCGATACCGTTCCATCGGAAGTGCCATCGCTTTTCCACAACAACTGGCTGCAACAACCACCGGTGTCAAAGTCGGCTAGCGTTGCAAAAAATATCTCACCCGCATGCACCTGAACATTCTGTATGTAATTATATGCTGTATTCGACATTGAATATTGCGTATCAATAGTCTTGAGTAACACGGTGCCGACAGTCGTGCCGTCCGATACCCACAACTCGCCTGTATAGGGAGCTTTGTAAGTGGTGATAAAGATCTTTCCGTTCGTCTCATACGCGCCATTCACACCTCCATCAAACGTTTTGACCACACTCGTACCGGCTTCTGTGCCATCGGTTCGTATGAGCGTATTGTAACTGACGTAGTAGTGAACTCCGTTGAGTGTTGTAGCGAAGTCGCCATAGCCCGGTGAATAGTTGAGATCTCCAGACTGCGTTACTTTCACAGTTCCAGCACTGGTGCCATCCGTTTTCCAAAGTTCTGACGAGAATCCAGCCAGACGTTGCAGATAGAACATGACTTTGTCGTCATAGTTTTTCAGGTGAATGGGAGTGGATGAAACGGTTGCCGTGTTGATGTCGGTGATCATTTCCGGAGTTTGCGCAAAAACAAACTTCACAACACATAACGAAACAATGATGCCTCTAAAGGCAATGCGGTACAGAGCTTTCATGGAGAAGGCTGGGGTTTTTGGTGGACGTTTAAGAGAACGTACGTGGTGGTATGTAAATCTACATGAAATGCATCAAAGAACAAGTACTCTCATGTGAAGTTATTCGTGCGGGTTATCAATGATGAGCAAAATGATTTATGATTTATGATCTCTCATTTCTGACTTACAATTTCTAATTGTCAAGCCTCCACGAATCAGAAATCATAAACAGAATCAGAAATCAGAAACTAGAAATCAGAAACTGTCTATATTGTGGGATCATTGCAAATCAACTGCACCTATGGCAACGATCAACTGGCAACAAGCCATTCAGCCCCTGCTTCAGAAATACAAAGGCAAAAAACATCCGCTCGAATATCACAATATGTATGAGCTGCTGGTCATGGTCGTGCTTTCCGCACAAGACTCAGATGCACATATCAACAAGATCGCTCCAGAGTTCTTCAAAGCGTTTCCAGATATGAAGGCACTGGCCAATGCAGACCAGGACTCGATCTTTCCCATCATCAATAAGGTTCGCAACTTCGGCAATAAGACCAAATGGCTGCTGTCCTTAGCCCGCGAGATCAAGGAAGACGCCAACATTCCAAAAACACTTGAAAAGCTTACAGCGCTTCCCGGCATCGGAAGAAAATCCGCCAACGTGATCATGCGCGAGTCGGGATTGAAAGCCGAAGGAATCATCGTTGACCTTCACGTGGTGCGGGTAGCCCCAAGGTTGGGAATAGCCACGGGAACTGATCCCAAGAAGATCGAAAAGCAAATGATGGATGTGCTCGATCAAAAAGACTGGGGTGAAGCCGGTATGGCGGTGTCATTTCTCGGTCGCGAAACATGCCGACCCTCAAATCCCAAACATGCAGAGTGCGTGATGAACACCGTCTGCGAATATTATAAAGCAGTGAAGAGCGGCAAAACTCCGGCCAACGAGGCACACGAGAAAGCAGCAGCAAAGAAAGCGGCTCCGGCAAAAAAAGAGAAGGCGGCTTCTCCGAAAAAAACTACCAAGAAAGTCGCAGCAAGATCAAAGAAGAGCGGCAAGAAGTAGAGGTAGAGGTTGATCGGTTACCAGTTTGCCGGTGCCCGGGGTTTACCAGTCCAACACAGATTCACCGCAAAATATGCGGAGAATAACGAGGCTATTCTCCGCACGTTTTCACACGCACAAGTCGCAACTCACCCATGCTGTTAACCCATGCTGTTCTTATCTGCCGCCTACTATTGCATAGCTCGTGCTCCTTCCTCCACCGACTTCCCTCCTGAGTATTTTTTTTTCGATCAAGTCTTGTATGTCGCGAAGTGCAGTGTCAGTCGAGCACTTGGCCATTTTAGCCCATTTTGCAGAAGTTAATTTACCCTCGAAATCATCCATGAGCTTGTTGAGCATCTTTTGTTGTCTTTCATTGAAGACAACAAGTTTGTGTCTTTCCCAAAACTTTGCTTTACTGACCACGCTTGCCAAATGTTCCTCCGACAATGAAAGGGCGCGATCGAGACAATCGAAAAACCATAGCAGCCATGAAGTGATATCCAGATCGCCTCTTTGTGTTTTCTCCAATATCTTGTAGTACATGTTCCGATCGCGCTGGATCTGCGCTGACATACTATAAAATCGCTGGCGACTGCCATCGGCTCGTGCAAGTTGCATGTCAGCGATCGCACGTGCAATTCGACCATTTCCATCATCAAATGGATGTATAGTCACAAACCACAAATGAGCAATAGCAGCTTTCAATACCGGATCCACGTTTGAAATCTCGTTGAACCATTGAATGAAGTTTGTCATTTCGGCTTTCAGACGTGCAGCTGGCGGAGCTTCGAAGTGAACGCGCTCTTTCCCAAGCGGTCCAGATACTACCTGCATGGGGCCAACAGCATCATTCCGCCACTTAGCTACCTGGATCTTATGTACACCACTATATCCTGTTGGAAACATTGCGGCATGCCATCCGTAGAGCCGTTTGTCGGTCAGTGCCTGAGCATATTTTTGTGTTGCATCCAGCATCATCTCTACCACGCCATCGACATTTCGATCAACTTTAACTTCCCCGGCAACCTTCAACCCAAGACGCCTGGCAATTGACGAGCGTACCTGATCAGCTGGTAATTTTTCACCTTCAATCTCACTTGATTTAATGACGTCCAGAGTCAGTGTTTCCAGGGTTGCTTCTTCTCTGAGTCGAAAGCCCAGTCCTTCAAGCTTTCCCAGTAATCGACCCTGCTTATGCCGAACTTGCGCAAGCGGCAATAAAAGCTGCTCATCGTCCCATGTGAACGCTGGCCAGGCTTTGAGCTGATGGATATACTTTCCCATTATCCGCAATTTATGCGGTAAATAACGAAAATATTCTCCGCAGTTCCCACAGATTCACCGCAAAATATGCGGAGAATAACGAAGCTATTCTCCGCACGTTTTCACACGCAAAATAAAACCCGGTAACACCTCAAGCCAATTTGATCTCAACGGGCACGTTGCCGCGGATCGCTTTCGAGTATGGACATGTATTGTGAGCAAGCTCAACCATCTTCTCTGCAACAGTTCGATCGAGTCCGGGAAGTCTGATGCTGAGTCGCGCCTGCAAAGAGAACTCGCCCTTATCGGCACAGAGATCTACTTCAGCATCGATGGCAGTTTCTTTTGGTAGGGTAACGCGCATCTTATGTGCGGCAATACCCAGCGCACCCTCAAAGCACGCAGACCAACCAGCCGCAAACAATTGCTCTGGGTTCGTGCCAACACCATCAGAACCTGGCGTGGATAACGTGACATCGAGGTGTCCGTCATCGCTTACAGCAACACCATGTTCGCGACCTCCAGTGGCATGCGTTTTAGCCGTGTATAATACTTTGCTTCTTTGAGTCAATGTTTCCATAGTCGTATTTTTTTACTTTCTGAAATAGTTTTCGATGAAGAGCCGGTCACGCTGCTACTGCCTGTGGTGATGCGATCTCCCTTTGTTCGGCCATTGCGCGTTTGTGCGCCAGAACAAACACCACGAACGAAACCACGATCAAGCCAGTCATAACGAGGTAGCCCGCTGCGAGAAGAGCCGGAGTTTTCATCACAACCAGGCTGGTAACAGCATAGCTCACAAAAGATGTGATTATATAATTGCCACCACCGATCAATCCGCTCACAATTCCCGCGTGCGATGAAAATCGACCGAAAGCATATGCATACACCGCGTTGAAGGTAAAGCCTGTATGTACGTGAATGATGAAGACGAAGACCATCATCAATGAGAGTGATGGTGCGTAGATCATCAAGGCAACCATTCCAAACGAAAGGATCAGCAACATAACGCCAACAAATTTCAACTTGATCACAATCGGTTTGCCGATAAATGCTTTCGAAGTGAGTCCACCGATAAGTATGGCAAGTCCGGAAAGTAAAGCGCAGTCGCCCGTGGTCATGGCCGATTGATGAAAAACATGCTCGATAATAAAAGGGCTTGCCATGTTGTATATCATCACTACGGAATAGATCAACCCAAGAATAACAAGACTCATCGCAAAGTCGGGCGTAGAGAGTTTAGCGCGATAAGAACGCCAGAGCGACCTTGCATCGAACGGGTGAGATCCTTTCATCGTCTCGCCACTGAACATCAACTCCAGGGCGATAAGAATGATCGTTGCAATTCCAAGAAAATAAAAGTTCGAGCTCCAGCCGAAGTAGTGCTGTAAAAATCCACCGATAAAAGGTGCGATGATCGGACCGATGGCCCAAATGATGGAAAACAAACTGCTGTAATGCTTCAGCTTGTCACCGGAATACACATCGAGAAAAAATGCGCGCTTGCTTACCACGATCAGCGCTACAGTAAGTCCTTGAATGACACGCATGGCAAGTAGTAGCTCAACGCTTCGCGAAAGTGCGATAGAAAAAGATGCAGCCGCGAAAACAAACAGTGAGATGAGCGATAAACGATATCGGCCGAAGCTGTCGACAAGGCTTCCGGCAAAGAGTTGGCCGATTCCGCCACTGACAATGAAAACTACGAGAGATAATTGAATATCGCCTTGTGTGGTGCCGAACAATTCAGCCATTGTGGGAAATGAGGGAACGTAAATATCCGTAGCGAAGCCTGAAAGCGGAATCAGCGCGAAGGCTAAGATGGTGCTGATCCCAAGATGATTTTGTTTAAGTAATTTCATGTTTGAGTTGTTTTTATTTTACTTCGAGTCCATTGAGCACCAGTGCAGCTTTGTCCGGGCGACCGAGAAAATTCTGATATAGTTGTTGAGTAGACGCAACGTGGATCTCGTACTTGTTGTCGGCAAGACTTTCGATGATCGCGTTCGCGACTTCAGCGGGAGATATCTTTTTATCGGAGGGAAGATCTTTCGCAAACTCGGTGTCTACTAGCGGAGGCATAACTTCGAAAACTTTCACATTCGCATTGACACCGAGACTGAGCCTCAGCGATTGCGAGTACGAATGCAGGGCTGCCTTACTTGCGCTATAGGTCGGCAGACTTAGGCCGGGCGCAAACGCTACGATCGATGAAACGTTGATCACCGCTGCTTCCAACGATCTCTTCAGCACCGGAAGAAGCTTTGCAGTGAGCTCGATGACCGCGAAATAATTCGTCTCCATTTCCTCTCTGGCGATGGATGAAGCCTCTGGCGACTCACTAATCTTATGGATGATCGCGCGGCCAGCGTTATTCATCACCACATTGAGCTCAGGAAACTCAGTGTTGATCCGATTCACCAAGCGCTTTATGTCGCTCGCGTTCGTAACATCAGCAACGATGTAGTGCACATTTCTCAATTGAGCTGTGGCACGTTTCAATTTGTTTTCATCGCGTCCGGTAATAACAACTGTATTCCCGTTCTGAGCAAACAGCTTTGCAGTCTCAAATCCGATTCCCGAGCCACCTCCTGTGATCAGAATCGTGTTTCCTGAAGTTTTCATATCGATGTTGGTGTATGTTTATTATTAGACCGTTCGGTCTTTTTTAGTGCAAAAAAATTAGAGCATTTCAATCTCCTTTTTCAAAATATCCACTACCGTTTTCATTTGCCCATGACTTCCCATTACCCGTGACGCAAAGATCGCACCTTCAACCATCGTGAACATCTTCACAGCGAAAACTTCCGAATCGGCCCGTTTGCCAAATTCTCCGCCAGCTTTTCCTTCCTCCACAATTTTTGCAATCCTTTGTTGGCTTTTTTTGATCGCCTTCGCCACGCTTTGCCGTATTTCAACATTCGTGTCGTCCGCCTCGAGTCCAAAGTTCAGCAATGGACATCCGCCCATTTCACTTGTAGCGACTGCGTTCTGATAGTAATCGAGCAAAGCGAATAGCTTCTCTTTCGCGGTCGACTTTCCAGCAATCGCGCCATCCAACCCTTTTCCAACCCGTGTCGACAAATAGTTGAAGGCCTCCATGCAAATCTCCTCTTTACTTTCAAAATTGCCGTATATCCCGCCCTTCGCCAACCGGGTCGCCTCCATGAGGTCTGAGATTGAAGTCCCAGCCACACCTTTTTTATTGATGATGGCCGCAGACTGCTCTATGATAAATTGACGCGTTCTGTCAGCTTTCGTCATATTTCTTGTCAAAAAAGACCGTTTGGTCTAATTTACGAAGAATCATGAGAAAAGGTTCCTCGAAATTCAAAAAATTATATAGTGTGGGATTGAACCAAAAAGACTCATGGGTAACAAAAGGCAAAAGTGGATGGTAATAAAATAGAATCCGAGAAGCCGTTCGGGCGCTGATCTGAGCCTCAAGATGCGTGTTCCTTCGTCAGAACTTCAAAAGGCACCGATGTAAGCTACGGGCCGATTCGGGCACGCCATTTAAACACCCTGCGCTAATCTTGCGGCCCGCATCACCGATTACCCTAACCAACACTCCGCCTGCTCATTGATCCGCACCTCTTAATCGTTCCTCTCATACTACACCAACACATGATGTAATCTTGTACCTAGTTTTAACCTGCGAATGAAAACCATCAAGCTCAAACAACAGATCATTCTACTCATCACGTTCTCGCTGTTACTGCCGTCCATCGTCATCACCGCGATCTCACTGATGAAAATCAGAAATAAATCGATTGCGGAGATCGAACAGTATAAAGTAGACGAAATGTCAAAGCTCAAGGTGTACGTGAAACATATCACTGACATCGGCTACGGCATGATCGAAGTCCGCGACAAGCAAGTGAACGACAGTATCAGGTCGCTCAAACTTACAGATTCAGCTTATCAGAGTTTACGGAATACGATGATGCAAAAATGCCTGCGCGAGCTTTCTTCGATCCGCTTCGATAAAGGTGAAGGCTACTTCTGGGTGACGGACAACAAGCTTCCTTTTCCAAAAATGCTCATGCATGCCGAGAAGCCCGACCTCAACGGAAAAATATTGAGTGACACAAAATACAACCTCGACAAAGAGAAAAGCAGGAACATCTATCAATTGCGCTCTCAGTTGTGCAACGATGCCGGTGAAGGATATGTGGAATATGTGATGAAAAAGCCCGGCACCGATCTCGTGGAAAACAAACTCTCCTACTCGAGACTTTATGCACCACTTGGATGGATCATCTCCACAGGATTTTACACGGACCAGATCGATGTTGCAGTTCTTGCCAGAAAAGAATCGCTCACCGAACAACTAGCCGAGATCACGTACTATATCGTTGGCGTGGCTGCGATCATCCTGGTAGCCGGTCTCTTTATTTCTTTCCACTTCAGCAAACGATTATCGAACGCCATTCTCCTTATTCGCGACAAACTTATGGCCCTGGCGACAGGCAACCAGGTGGAAGAGATCCATGTAAAACGGAAAGACGAAGTTGGCGATATGACGCAGTCTTTGAACGATCTCGTGCGCGGACTTCAAAGCTACACGTCATTCTCAAAAGAGATCGGACAAGGGAACCTCGACAAAGAATTTCAACCGTTGAGCTCCGATGATATTCTCGGAAATGAATTGGTGCTGATGCGTAACAATCTTAAAAAAGCCGCACATGAAAAAAATCTCCGCGACTGGGCTAACGAGGGCTACGCGCAACTTGGCGAAGTGCTGCGAAAGAACAATTCAGACACCACAAAACTTGCTGATGAGTTTCTAAAGTCGCTGGTAAAATATATCAATGTCAACCAGGGAAGTCTGTATATTCTTGAAGATGACGGAACGGCCCATGGATCTTACCTCGACCTTGTGGCAACTTACGCCTACAACAAAAAGAAGTATGACAAGAACCGGTTGGCAGTGGGCGAAGGTCTCGTAGGTCAGTGCGTGCTGGAGCGCAACATCATTCACCTGAGAGAAGTACCGGCCAATTATATCAAGATCACATCGGGTCTAGGCGAAGCGCTGCCGCGAACAATCATCATTGTTCCACTCATGCAAAACGACATCGTATATGGTGTGATGGAGCTTGCATCATTCAGAGAATTTGATTCGCATCTTATTCAGTTCATTGAACGCATTGCTGAGAACGTTGCAAGTACGATCTCGACCGTGCGGACGAACGAACGTACGCGCAAGTTGCTCGAACAAAGTCAGCAGATGTCGGAAGAATTGAAGGCACAGGAGGAAGAGCTCAGACAAAACCAGGAAGAATTGCAGGCCACGCAAGAACAAATGAGACGCAGGCAGATCGAGCTCGAAAATGAGAATGAGACATTGAAAAAACTTCATTCGAACGGACACGCCAACGGTCATTCAAACGGCTACACCAATGGCCATGCAGCTGAAGTCGTCACACAAAACGGGTTCGCACACGCACTATGAGATTCAAAGCTATAGTCATATTACTGGCGCTCATCATTATTTCATTGGCTGCGCGTGCCCAGGAATTCTCGTGGAAAAAGCCCGACAGCCTCTTTAAATATGTGCAGCCCGTGGCGAGTCTTCAGTTCTGGAGCTTGTATACCATGAACGAAAGAAGTCAGTTCACACCGAATGGCCCGCTCGAGCCCGCGGCCGATCGCATGAGCTTCATGGTTCGCAGGGCGCGCTTCGGATTCAAAGGCAAACCTTATCCTGGTTTGAATTATGTGGTGATGATCCAGTACGATAACCTGGGCAAGGACAAGCTCAGTGGCGCGAGAGGCGGAACAAATATAGGTACGCTCGGCATTCTTGATATGTATGTCACGTACAATTTCGGTTGGGAGGACCGGCTCTCTATAACGACCGGATATTTCCATCCGCAGGTGAGTCGCGAATGCATCACCGGAGATATGAACGTCACCTCGTTCGACAAGGGGATTACGCAATCGTATATCCGTCAGCACATCACCGGCAAGAGCTATGGTCGTACCACCGGAGTCAACCTCGGAGGCATGATGGGCAAAGATCTTGTGACGATCGGTTACAACTTCGGGATCTTCAACAACAACACAACCGCGGCAGATACAAAAGCACTGCCTGAAAGCACGGGTAGATTGTGGAGTCCGTTGCTTGCCGCGCGCGTTACGATTTCGTTCGGGGATCCCGATATGAAAAAATATTCCATCAATTACAGCTCGAACAACTACTTCAACGAGCGCAAGGGTGTTACTTTCGGATTCAATAGTTCGCAGCAAGGTCGCACGGATATTTTCCGCAACAACAGTTCTTTAGGCGGTGATATCCTTTTGAACTACCGCAACCTCAACCTCGATGCAGAATGGATGTCGTTGAAGAGAACGGTTGAAGGTACCTCAACCAAATCGCAAACGTTTCAGATTCGTGCAGGCTATAACCTGATCATTTCAAAGAAATTTTTCATCGAGCCTACGGTGATGTCGGCATCGTTTGAAAACCGTGTTGACGGGGTAGACCGCAATATCGACTTCGGTGTGAACTGGTATCTCAATAAAAAAGAATGTAAGATCATTGCCCACTACGTGAAACAATCCGGTCATGGTGACAATGGATACACAGACGGAACTACGTTTAAGAAGGGAGATTTCGCAGGTGTGGGAATGGTGATGCTTTTCTAGGCGCGAGGTGCCAGGAAGCCAGTTGCCAGGACGTGCAGAGAAAGTGAGTGGGTGTGGTACAACAACGCAGGCTACGAAAACGTTCAGACAGTTCAGTGATCTTTTAACACGGGTGAAAACAGGTAAATGTTTTAGCGAAGTGGAACGAGCGGCTGTGTGCTCATGTTGGATGAGTAATCAACCAGCGCTCTATGAATTCCCGCAGTGTAAAACATGAATCGCGACAGGACAATAGCGGTCGTTATCTCGTGCAATCGAATGCAGCCGACTCGAGTGAATTCATTCTTCAACACACGCAGAAACTTACCAAGACCGGCAACTGGAATTTCGATGTAAGAACAGAGGTCACGCAATGGTCTGACGAGATGTTCAATATCCATGGCGTTCACCGTGAATTCAACACCAGCGACTACCATGCCGTGCTCGAACTCTATGAAGAATCAAGTCGGCAAATCTTTCTCGATGCCGGAAAAAAACTCTTCGAAGACAAAACTCCATTTGACATCACTGCCCGTATCCTCACGCCACTTGGACATACCAAATGGGTTCGCGTGCTTGGATTCCCGAAGATCGAAAATGGTGAAGTGATCGGAATCGCAGGTATCACCACCGACATCACCGCTATGCGAAAATCCGAAAGCCTGCTCAAAGCAAGTGAAGCCAGGTTCACGCGAACATTTCGCGCGAGCTCCGACATGATGGCCGTAATGCGTGAAGAAGATCAGATCATTCTCGATGTGAACGATCGCGTTACATCCATGCTTGGATATTCGCGTGATGAACTGATCGGGCGCGTATCTCCGGGAAAACGTTTTTATAAAGATCCTTCCGACCGCGAAAAATTCATGGCCTCTTACTTCGACAAAGGTTCTGCTGAAATGGAATGCCCATGGCTGAAGAAAACAGGCGAGACAATACCCGTGCTGCTGAAAGGAAGCCGCATCGAGATCAACGATCAGTTTTACTTTCTTTTCGCCATCACCGATCTTTCCGTATCGAAAATGAACCAGCCGGATCGTTCAGGATCATTGCCCCATCATCTCGGTCTCAACCGTTTGTTGAAGCAGCTCGAGATCAGCAATGATGACCCGGCTTCCAAACTTGCACTGCCCACTGCCGATGGATTGATATTCATCCGCCCAAAAGAAATCCTTTTCTGTGAAGCCGATAGTAACTACACCAGAATACATTTGATCAATGACCGCAAGTACGTGATCAGTAAAACGCTGAAGAATATCGAACGCCTGTTGCCCCGCGAGATCTTTTTCCGCATTCACAACTCACATATCATCAACCTCAGCTACGTCAAAAAATACAACAAAGGCATAGGAACCGTTTTGATGGACAATGGATCGACACTCGATGTTGCCAAGCGCAAGAAAGATGATTTCCTCAGCAGGCTTGGCATTGGAAAAAGCAGTGGTCAAAGAGCCAGATGAATTCGGCATTAAGCAAGCAGCCGCTGTCATCCGGCCTTCTTGATAGTCGCGGTGAAGGACGATCTTGAACTGATGATCAGCGAAACAAAATCGAAGATCACTTCAGGCGATCTGCCTCGGATCCCTGGGCGTATTGTTTCAATT
>CBHROW010000138.1:0-13550 GCA_966080355.1 uncultured Chryseosolibacter sp. | reverse complement strand
GCACTAAAATCGGGCTTCTTTTTTTCCGAACGAATTCAACAGCTTTCTTCAAGCCTAAATAAGAATCAATGAAGTCAGCACCATCAACGGCCATCCTTTCCATCCCTTTGAAACCAGCTGCATATTCATAAGCATCCATCGCCCGCATTTCTTTGCCTGACGCAGAGATTCCCCAATCGTTATCCTGAACAAGATAGATGATCGGAAGCTTTTTGAGCACGGCCATCTGAAACGCCTCAGCCACTTCGCCTTCAGTGACTGAACCATCGCCAAGCGAACACAACACAACCGGGTTACCTTCGCTTTTGAGCAAACCTTGCGATTCCAGATAGGCAACGCCATGGGCCATGCCCGTAGCCGGAATTGCCTGCATGCCTGTTGCAGAGCTTTGATGGGGAATCAATGGAAATCCCTCACGCTTTAGTGAAGGGTGGCCATAGTAGGTGCGTCCGCCTGAGAACGGATCATCGCGCTTGGCCATCAGTTGAAGCATGAGTTCATAAGGTTGAAGGCCTATCGCCAGCAGCATCGATTCATCGCGGTAATAAAGTGATGCATAGTCAAAGGACTTCAATTGCAAACCAGCAGCGATCTGAATAGCTTCGTGTCCGCTTGAGGTACTGTGAACGTACTTGCTACAGGTTTCGCGATTCTCGTCATAGGTTTCGGCCATGCTGCGAGCCGCACACATCAGCTCATATGCACGGAGAAGGATATCGGAATCAAGGTCGGTTTTGGATTTTTTCTTCGGACTTTTCGTTCGCTCAGCCAGGGCCATTTCAAAAAATTTTGTCTCGGCCTAAAGATAGCGTTTTTTGAAAACAAACGTTTGTATAAGGTCACGAAGGCGCGAAGGCACGAAGAAAAGCAAAGGCTCAGCGATATTCGAGTCATAACCTTGAGCTTTTTATATTTGCGACTTATGGTGAATTCCGATTCAAAAGAAAATATCCGCGACTGGTTCGTTTCCCTTCAGGGGGATATATGCGCGCAGCTCGAAAACGCTGACGGAAAAGGTAAATTTATCCGCGACACCTGGGAACGACCGGGTGGCGGTGGCGGAGTTTCGCGGGTCCTTACGGGCGGAAATATTATCGAGAAAGGCGGAGTGAATTTTTCCGCAGTTTGGGGAGATGCACCCGAGCCAACGTTGCGTGCACTGAACATCAGCTTGACGGAGAAGGTGAATTTTTTCGCAACAGGAGTATCGATCGTTATTCATCCCCGAAATCCTTTTGTGCCGATCATTCACATGAACGTGAGATATTTTGAGATGTCGAACGGCACCTGGTGGTTCGGAGGCGGTATCGATCTCACACCGCACTACGTTAAGGTGGACGATGCGCGATTTTTTCACGGGCAATTGAAAAAAGTTTGTGACGAATTCAACGAGGCATTTTATCCATCATTCAAAAAGTGGGCGGATGACTATTTTTTCATCAAGCACAGGAATGAAACGCGAGGTGTAGGAGGCATTTTTTTCGACCATCTTACGGCAACCGATACGTTTTCAAAGGCCGATCGATTCGAGTTTGTGAAGGCTGTAGGATCTGCGTTCGCACCTGTGTATACTTCACTGATGAAGAAGAATGCGAACGTGGCATTCGATGAAAAAAATAAGCATTGGCAACTGCTGCGCAGGGGGCGCTATGTCGAATTCAATCTCGTTTGGGACCGTGGGACCAAGTTCGGTCTCGAAACTGACGGGAGGACCGAATCCATTTTGATGAGCCTTCCTCCTTTTGCTCAGTGGGAATATAATGTGCAGCCCGCGGACGGAACACCTGAAGCGGAAACATTATCGTTTCTTCGAAAAGGTGTCGACTGGGTATAGAGAGATCGATAATAGAATTGTATTGTTGTCGGTCGACAGAATGAACTAGTCTGAGTGCCGGGATTCCTGGAGCCAGTCGCCAGTTGTGCACCTTTGTCTTCGCAGTGTCTCTGAGCCTCTATGGCAAAACCAAAGTGTAGCTTGGTTCCGAAGTGCGATTCATTTCGGAGTTGCATAACCCCAGGCCTTAATAACCCGGGGCATGCGTAACTCCTTTACCCAACCCAAAGCTTAATTGGCAGTAGCAAGAGGCAGTTGGCGAGGCTGTTTTTATCAGAGCTTATTGCAACGGACCATCGTGCGTGCCAAAAAATATTTTTAAAAATTTCAGTTCCAGACGTAGGTGGCAACACTGCCGCCTTTGAGTCTGACTGCGGTTTTCTTATTAGCGAACTCTATGCCAAACGATTTTGGAATATCGGTGTCGTTGACTACGATCAGCACTTTCTTTCCATCGGGTGTCTTGAATGCAACGTTTGGAAGGCCATCAGGAATATTCGTGTCAATACGAACTGAGCCTGGTCTCACAAACTTTGCTGCGTGCGCGATGATGTAGTAAGAAACGTTTCTTGTTACTGAGCTTCCAACGGTCAGCGCTCCCATGCATTCGGTGCATCCGCCATCGTCCGTGTGTGGATCGAAATTTTGGTCAGATGCCAAGTTCCACTCCAGTACATTGCGGCTCCAGTTGCGTGTGGCGCCAACGATAAGCGTGCGAACGTGCCACCGAAGATCTCCTGCAAACTCGCCTTTGCTCCACGTCCACTGTTCAGTGAAGTATAAATTTTTGTCAGGGTGCGCAGCGTGTACGGTTGACATGGCATCGATCTCTCCGACATACATGTGAAACGCTGATCCGTCAACATACTTTTTCGCATTCGCATCATTGAGAATAGTGATCGGATATTGCGGGTGATCGCAGTTGTGATCGAATAAAATGATCTTCGTTTTGATACCAGCCGCTTCGAACGCAGGGCCGAGATGTCCCTTGATGAAATCGCGTTGTTCTTCTGCTGTCATCACCAGGCTTGGTGTATTTTTTGGATTCTCCGGCTCGTTCTGAATGGTGATTGCTTCGATGGAGATCCCTTCTTTCGCCATTTCCTGAATGTACTTTACGAAATATTTTGCATATGCCGGGTAAAACTCCAGTTTGAGACTTCCTCCTTTCGGCAGATTGTTGGTCTTCATCCATGACGGAGCCGTCCATGGGCTGGCCATGATCTTGATATCCGGATTGATCGCCAGAATTTTCTTCAGCAGTGGAATCAGATTTTCCTGATCTTCTTTCAATGTGAAATGCAAAAGGTCAGGATCTGTTTGTCCGGAGGGCAGATCATCGTACGTAAATACATGGTCATCGAGATCGGATGCTCCGATGCTGACGCGCAGGTAGCTGACACCGATATTATTTCCCTCGATCGAGAACAATTCTTTGATCAGTTGATCCCGATCTGCTTCATTGAGCTTGGTGCGAATGACATCGGCACTTCCGCCAGTGAGTGCATAACCAAATCCATCGATCGACTGAAATTGTTGCGTACTATCAATCTTAATAACGGGAAGATTCTTGTCGAGATCATCCGAAAAATTCACGTATCCTGACTTGGCGAACAGCGATGACTTATCCGCGTTGGTCAGCCACATTTCGACATCTCCCGACTGCAATACTTCTTCTGGCGAATCGGGCGTGCTTACGTCAGTTTTATCTGAGCACGCCAGGGTTAAGATCGCCATCAGGATCGGCCAGGTTTTCTTCAAGCAATTCATCATTTGGTATTTAAAAAGAGGAGATCACCTGCAACGGCACGATGATCTCCTGACAACTAGAAAGTTTACTTAGTATCCGGCATTTTGCGTGAGCTGCGTGTTCTTATCGCGCTCGGCTTGTGGAATGGGCCATACGAGTTTGCTCTCGTCAAGCTGATATCCAAGGCTCGCACCGTTGTAATCCTTAACGTTATTGAGCACTTCAATAGCTTTTCCGGTTCTCTTCAGATCGTACCAGCGATAGCCTTCGAATGCCAGTTCAAGTCTGCGTTCTTTCGCGATGGCGGCACGCATAGCGTCTTGAGAAGAAGTTGATACAGGGTCGAGATCTACGCGAGCCCTGATCTGGTTAACGAGCTCGGCAGCTCCATTCACATCGCCTGTTTCGTTCAACGCTTCAGCTTTCAATAAAAGAATGTCAGCAAGGCGATAGATGATAAAGTTCTGCGATCCATTGAAGTCTCGGTACTTGTTGATGAACGGATAGTGCGTTGTAGGCCAATGCTTGTCGGTCCATGACCCGGTAACATCCGCAAAAGTAATGCTCGAGTTCAAGCGAATGTCATCGCCCTCAGCCTGGTATGTGTTTACAAGATCGTTGGATGGAATATTGAATTTTTTCCAATCGGTACCCGCAAACATGAAAATGCCCCAGTTGCCACCGGTATCCCAGTTGTAGCAGTTGATCTCGAAGATCGACTCGGAAGAGTTTTCAACACTGTTATCCCAAAGCATATCATACTCGGGCAACAGTGAATATCCGCCAGCGATCACTGCATCGCAATACTGCTTTACTTTATTCCAGTCGTGCGGTTCGATAGTTGCATACACGTGCGCCAATAGTGCGTTCACTGCTCCTTTGGTTGCAAATCCTTTGTCCGGTGCGGTTGTGCCAACACTTTCAAGCGCTGTATTAAGATCGGTGATGATCTGCGCATAAACTTCGGATGCTGAATTCCGTGCGGGGAAAATTATCGGAAGAGTTTCCTCTAGCTTGTCTCCGCTGATGCTGGTGATAGACGCAGTTTGAAGCGGAACATCACCAAACAACTGCACGAGCTGGAAGTACATGAATGCGCGGATGAAGGACGCCTCACCGATAATCTGCTTTTTGCGCGCAGGAGACAAACTCGCGTCAGGAACCGCATTGACATTGTTGATGACGAGATTCGCCTTACCGATCGTTGAATACAAGTAGGCCCAGTCGCGGCTCACGTTTGTGTTTGTTGCATCGATGGTATACAAATCGATTTGAAAGTTGGCAGGGTTATCCGCGCCAGCGTAAGCATCGTCAGCCTGCGCATCGCCATTTACAAAGTAGTCGAGCATAAAATACTCGTTCTTGAAGTCTGCATAAACTCCGGCTAATGCAGTTTCCGCGTCAGATGCGGTCGAATAGAGCGGGCCATCGCTGTCATTATCGACAGCAATGCCTTGTGATGTCGGCTTGATGTCGAGGAAATCATCACACGACTGCATTGCGAATGCAGCACATCCAGCCACTAACAGAATATTGATTTTAGATTTCATGTTGATCAACATTAAAATTCAAGATTTAAACCAAAGATGATCGTTCTTGCCTGCGGGTAAGTTCCGTAGTCGATACCGAGTTCAGTAGAACTTGTTCCGAACGCATTCACTTCAGGATCGAAGCCAGAATACTTTGTGAACGTCAACAGGTTCTGGCCTGTAACGTACAATGAAAGCTTGTTGGCTTTGATCTTCTGGATGAAGGCTGGGGCGAAGTTGTACGTCAGCGTCACAGCTTTCAGGCGCAGGTATGATCCGTCTTCAACGAAGCGAGTCGAGTTGCGAACGTTATCTGTGTTTCCACCACCGATCGCGCGCGGCATGTCAGTATTCGGATTCTCTGGAGTCCAGCGTCTCAACACTGCGGTTGATTGGTTCTTGCTGTCGAACATACCTTCGAGATCAATGCGTGTTGCATTGAATACCTGGTTGCCCTGGCTTCCCTGGAAGAAAATATTCAGGTCGAAGTTTTTATACGACAAGCGATTTGTCAAACCATAGATGAAATCAGGTTGACCATTTCCAATGACCGTTCTGTCAGCAGCGCTGATCGCACCATCGTTGTTGAGATCTTTGTACTTCATATCGCCAGTCTCCGGGTCAACGCCTTCGGCTACATATCCATAGAAGCTACCGAGCGGCAGACCTGCACGAACGATCGATACATCTTGATTATTGCTGTAGGTGTGACCGTAGTAGTAAACACCGGTGTAATTGAGCGAAGTTACTTTGTTTCGATTGAACGCGATGTTGAAGTCGGTCGTCCAGCGAAGATCGTTGTCAGTGTTGATGCTTGACAAATTGAATTCAAGCCCTTTATTCTGAATTGCACCTGCGTTCGTTTGAATGCTGGTGATCGGCAATGTACTTGGCAACTGAACGTTGAGCAACACATCGGAAGTTTTCTTCACGTAAGCGTCAACTGAAAAATTCACACGCGACTCCAGGATGGCCACGTCCAACCCGATGTTAGTTTGTTCGGTAGTTTCCCATTTCAAGTCAGGATTACCATATGAAACCTGTGTGGTTGCCGGACCACTCAACGGGTTTGTAGGCAGACGTCTCGTGTAGTTGATCAAGCCGTATGAGGCATAGTTGGAGATTCCTTCCTGGTTACCGTTCCGGCCCCAGCCTGCACGAAGCTTCAGGTCATCGATGAAGTTCACGCCTTGCATAAATGACTCAGACGAAATTCTCCATCCTGCAGAGAACGATGGCATAGTACCCCACTTGTTCGACAACTTGGAAGATCCATCTCTGCGAACGCTTGCGGTAAGAAGATATTTTCCATCGTAGTCGTAATTCAATCGACCAAAGAAAGATGCAAGCGCCCACTCCTGCCGATCGGTGCTTCCGTAGATTGTGTTTGCAGCGTTGATGGTTTTAACATTGGCATCCGCAGGGAAATCGTTGCCCGAGAGGTAAGAATCATCGGACTGATATTTTTGCGTACTGGTACCCGCAAGCAGTGACAAGTTGTTCACACCGAATGATTTCGAATAGTTCAGTGTGTTTTCCCACAACGCTGTTATCGAATTTCGTTTGTCAGCTTGCCCCGTGCCGTTTTGCTGGCGACCGTAAACCGTGCGGAACGGGTCGAGGTAGTAATCCCATTGATGAATATTCAGATCGATACCTACGTTGGTCTTGAATGAAAGATCCTTCAACAATTGAACCTGCCCGGTAATGTTTCCGAAGAGGCGGTTATCACGAACCTCCTGGTCAGGGCCATACATGTAAGCGATTGGGTTTTCCCATGAAGGCTGGAACGGGTTCGGATTGAATTGGCCGCTGCCATCAGGATTATAAGTTTGTAGGAATGGAGGCGTGTTGAGCGCACTCATGATCACACCACCGCGACCTGAACTGAGGTTATCAGGCGTGTCTTTTGTTTTTGAGCTGAGGAAGTTCAGGCTAGTTCCGATCTTTAACCAGTCTTTTACATCGTTGTCGAGGTTGACACGGAATGAATACCGGCTGAATTTCGCAGGCTTCACGATCCCTTCGTTAACCAGATAGTTTCCGGAGATCATGTAGCGCGAGCGATCGTTTCCACCTGAGAATGAAACCTGGTAGCTCTGATTTTTTCCGGTTCCGAACACCTGGTCGCCCCAGTTTGCATTGTAGCTTGCGTTTGGATCAACACTGCCGGGTCCAAGGACCTCTTCCATGAGATCGCGATATTGTGCAGTGTTCAATACATCAACCGTCTTGCGGAGATTTGAAAAACCGGTATAAGCGTTGAAGCGAATGGTTGGCGTATTTGCCTTTCCTCGCTTGGTTGTGATCAGCACAACGCCATTGGCAGCGCGCGCTCCGTAGATGGAAGCTGACGCTGCATCTTTCAACACGTTGAATGTTGCAATATCCTGCGGGTTGAGGCCGCGAATGTCGGTTGTAGGAACTCCGTCAACAACGTACAGCGGCTCGTTTCCTGCAAGAACCGAAGTTGCACCGCGAACGCGAACTGAGATATCTCCCCCGGGCTTTCCAGATGGAGATACAACCTGAACACCGGCAGCCTTACCTTGAAGTGCTTCTGCTGCGGTCACCATCGGGCGACCTTCAATGGCAGATTCATCAACCGTTACCACAGCCGTAGTAATGTCTTTGCGTTTTTGTGTTCCGTAGCCGATCACAACAACCTGTTCAAGTGTAGTTACATCTTCTTCCATGGATACATCCACCACACTTCGGCCATCAATGGAAACTTCAAGCGGTTTGTACCCAATGAATGAATATACAAGTGTTCCTTCCGATGCGTTGATCGTATATTTTCCATCGGCATCGGTGATGGTTCCAATATTGGAGCCTTTGAGCAGGACGTTCACACCCGGCAATGATTCACCGGATGTTGCCGTCACTTTTCCCGTCACACTGTTCTGAGCCCACGCGTCAAGTGAACCACAGACCAGCAGAACGAGCATGATCCGTAATAGTACTTTCATAGTTGTGTAGTTGGATTAATTGAATGGGCCAAATATTGCGATGATCTGCAATAAACGCAACCTAACACACTGACACATAGGTACTTGTAAAAAATGATACGCTTTAGTCGCAAGTATATTTTTTGGCTTTCACGCTCATTTTCAGAACAATGGATCGAAAAGAGCTGCAGATGCTGATACGGATGATTTTCCGAAATCGGTTGAGCTAACGGTACAGGTAACGAAAAGAAAATTAGCGACTTACATTTTCATCGCAGGAGCGAGAAAAATTTTTCTATTTACACAAACGGAGATTTCAAGTGCTGGATGATGGGGCGCTGGCTTGGCAGGTAAGTTGTTACTGGCGTGAGTGATTCGATAAAAGTGAATCAAAGGTTTCCTTGATCTCACCGCAGGAGCGATGATCGCAGCAGATATTGGTGCGTGCTCACCCGTTTTGTGTTAGCTATCGCTTTCACAACAACGCTAGGTGAAACTTTGAGGACATTCAAATCAAGCATCAAAATTTTAAAAAATCGAGGCTTTACCGGTAGCCGGACAACCGGCATCAGGGAACAATAACGCTCCTCAAAAAGATCCGGCTTATCGGACAACTGCACGCTCGCTTTATAGCTTCGCCTACTGCCTACTGATCCACAGGTGCTCCGTGCGTGAGCAAGATGGAATCCCAGCCCTCGTGCCGGATACCTGTGACCTTGTGTTTTTCCTTCATCGCTTTTTTGATCTTGGCGCTGAAACTCCAGCAGGTGCTTTGACGGATGTGAAGGATCTCAGAAAGCTTGTGCGAAGAAATATTTCCCTTGGTTGAATAGACCAGGAAAATCATATAGAAAGCTTTGTTGATAGGAAGTCGCGTGTTTTGAAGTATGGTATAAGCCGTTACGGATTCATCGTAACCGCATTTCGTGCAACGCCTGCTGTGGGCACTCCTCCCCTCACTATAATTGCTGTGCGTACACCTCGAACACTCAAATCCGCTGTGCCATTTAATGTGTGCGAGGAACCTCAGACAGCTGTCGTCATCAGGATACATGGCGCTGAATTCTTCAAAGTCGACATCCTTAGAGAGTATTCGCGCTTCGGTAACGAGCTCGACATCGTGTTTAAGTTGAATATTATCCTGCGAAAGCAATGCGTTCATCGCAGCAATTTCTTCTGATTGGCGGGCAAGTTGCTGATTCGCTTGCGCAAGCTGGAAGTTCTGTTGTTGGATCTGCTCCGACTTCATCACCAGTTCCATGGTTTTCAGCTTGACCTGTTCTTCGAGTTCCTGGTTCAACGAATCTTTCAGTTGCTGATTGATGCGAAGCTGCTCGATGGTTTTTTCCTGCGCCTGCTCTTTTTCGTGGCGAAGTATCTTGATCTTGTCGCTGATCGCGAACGAGAGGAACATCATTTCCATGATGAAGCTGAAGCCCAGGCCATAATGCGTGAGGTCACCGAGTGGCAAACTCAGGTTGAGGTATTGTAAGAGCTTGATGGTAATTCCGGCAAACAAAATGGCATGGCCGACTACCATAAAGCGCGCGGGCCGGTATCCCTTCGCCAGGCAATACAATCCAGCGAAGAAGGCAGCACCAAGTGGAACGACTTCGATAAAACGATTATAGAACCAATGTGGAGCAACGGTAAGGCTAAGCGCAAGGTATATTGTTCTGAAAAGAAAAGCACTGATGAGAAGCGTTCTCAAACGCGGATGCTCCCGCCTCAAATTCAGCAGTGAGCCGGCAAAAACGAGCGAGGCAGTCGATGCAAGATATAACGCAAATCCCGTGGAGTATTGATTCCAGCTTGTGGCATTGGGCCACAAATATTGGTAAGCGATGCCATCAGCGCTCATCTCATATAAGCCGATGCCCGTCAGGTAAAGAATGTAGTAGAGGTAGTGCCTTTCACGAACTGCAATGAACATCAGCAAATTGTAAAAGCAGAACACGAGTATCATTCCGTAGAATATTCCAAAAAAGAAATATTCATCGATGGCGTAGTTGAAAAAGTAGTCCATCGAACGCAAGACGACAAGGATGTCGGCCTGTTGGCGGGATTTTACGCGAAAGTAATACGTGAATGTTCCATCGAGATCACTTCGGATGGGCACGACAAAGTTTTTGTGTTTCAACAGTCGCTCGTTGAATGCAAATCGATCGCCCAATGCGAACTCTTTCCACGTACCATCCTGTTGTGGCGCGAACAAGATTATATCATCGATCGTCTGATCAAAAAATTCAAGCTGCCATTGCTTTTTTGCCGAAGGTCTATGCTGGATGGTTACCCGATACCAGTAGGTTGAATTGCGATGATAATTTTGGGGGCTGAACATCGCGCTGCTCGTGAATGACCCCGACAGGCGGGCAGTTGTAACATCCTCAAGGGAAAACTTGCTTTGAGGATCTTCGAGATATTCAATTTCCGAAAACGAAAAGATGTATTGATCGAGCGAGTCGTTGAGCAAAACGGGTTGCTGCCCGAATGAATGATTCCATGCGAGGGCAAGAAAAATGAAGAGAAGGAAACGGGCCGCACTGGAATTCACACGCCACTGTTTTAGTTGACGGTCCAAATATAGACTACGCAAAGGTAAAAACTCTGCAGAATTCCATGAACGACTCGCGGCAAGCTATTTTCCCTTCGTCTTTCCTTTCTCGCGCTGCAATTGAAAGAGTTGAAGTGCGAGTTGATCGACCAACGAGGCGCTTGCATCGATTTCGGGAAACTGGGTCGAGTAAAGCGCCTTCGCAGCCCAGATCTCGAGAACGTCTTCCGCATTTACTGCATAGGGCTCATAAGCGCGATTGTCAGACACCAGGAGCAGGCGACCTTGCTGATCAGCAAAATTAAAAACACGCTTGAAAACGATACCATCCTGCTTTGTGATCAGAATGTAAAGCTTTCCGTTTTTAATCGACTCAACATCTTCAACATATTCTCCGAAGATCACCGTGCCTGCCTGTATCGGAAGCATCGAATCGCCTTTGATCTCGAACGCACGATGTGTGCGATTTCTAGGCAACATCGGAATGCTCATTTTCTGCAAGTCGCGTATAAACTCGGGATCCTGATACCCTGCAGTGTATCCCGCAAATGCCTTGGTGGGCACGAGTTCCACGTTCTCCTTATTATTAGAGTCGACTGTTATGGTCAGGACCTCTTTGGATTTAGACGCTATGCGCGATTTCCACTCTTTTTCCGGAAGGCGAGTCAAATCACTATTGATCAAATGATCCAAGCTAACCCCGAAGATTTTGGAAATCTCCATGAGGCAACTCACCGGGGGCGTTGACCGCTCTTCTTCGTAAGCTCCTACCGCAGCCTACTTAAGGCCCAGCTTTTCAGCTAACTGCTTCTGCGTGTAGCCCGCCTGAACACGTAAAAACTTGAGATTCTTATTTACTGTTGCCATGTTAAAAAAGTTTCTGTAATAAGAATTACCCGTGAAGTCCCGCAAGCAAATGCGGAAACTCCACTAAAGTAATTTCAATGTTAAAAACGTTGCTGGCAAAAACAACATAACAAAACTAAAATTTTTAGATCAATCATGCAACACATAACTAATATTTTTAGTTATTTAGCTTTGTGGATAGGAACATCATACATCTCGACCTGGACGCATTTTTCGTTGCTGTGGAATGCAAACGCAACCCCAAGCTTAAAGGAAAGCCGTTGATCATTGGAGGCAGCAGCCGGAGAGGCGTGGTCGCAGCCTGCAGTTATGAGACCAGAAAATTTGGCGTTCACTCTGCCATGCCGATGTATCTCGCGCTTCAACTCTGCCCTGACGCGAAAGTGATCTCGGGCGATATGGAAGCCTACAGTCATGCTTCGCACGAAGTCACTGAAATCGTAGCGGACCAATCACCAACGTTTGAGAAATCTTCGATCGATGAATTCTACATCGATGCGAGTGGAATGGACCGCTATTTTGGCGCGTTCAAATGGGCGGTGGAACTGCGGAAAAAAATCGTGAAGGAAAGCGGGTTGCCGATCTCACTGGGCATGTCGGTGAACAAACTTGTGTCTAAAGTGGCTACGGGCGAATTCAAACCCAATGCCGAGAAACACATTGCGGCAGGAACCGAGCAAGACTTCCTGGCTCCGCTTTCGGTGGAAAAAATTCCGATGGTTGGAAAACAAACCGCTTCTTTTTTATATGACATGGGTGTTCGAACTGTGGAGACATTGCGGGAGATGCCCATGCAGTTCCTGGTGAGCGCGTTTGGCAAGAATGGGCTTTCACTCTTTAACAAAGCCCGCGGTATCGACAGCTCACCCGTGGTTCCTTACAGCGAACAAAAATCCATCTCAACCGAATGTACATTCGACAGCGACACAATTGATGTGAAGAAGCTGAAAAATATCCTCATCGCGATGGTGGAAAAAGTTGCCTTCACGCTTCGCGGCCAGGAAAAACTGGCATCATGCGTTACCGTGAAGATTCGCTACGCCAACTTCGATACAGAAACCAAGCAAATACATATTCCATACAGCGCATCGGATCACGTGATCCTGAAGTGCGTCACGCAATTGTTCGACAAGCTCTATAATAGAAGAATGCTGATCCGGCTGGTGGGTGTCAGACTGAGTGGTCTCGTGCACGGCAACTACCAGATCAGCCTATTTGATGATGCAGCCGAGCATATCAACCTGTATCAGGCCATTGATCATATCAAACATAAATATGGCGCGGAGAAGCTCATTCGATCGAACACCATCGATGTGAATAAGCGCGTGCGTATGGAGATGAACATGTTTAAAGGAAACCTGAGGTAGAAAATCGGTTGTGACAGAAGTTGGCAATCGATTCTCCTATCTCGTATAAAAATAGCTATCGAAAAATTATGAAGGCATCAGTAGTACAACTCGACCAATCCGTTCGCGAACTGTTTTTTATGATCGCACCACCACGCCATATCGCCAGCGATGTATCGGTATTGAAAGATGATGTGCATTATCTCATTGGCAAAAAACTTGACGACCGTCACGTCCGCGCGCACATCGGCCTCTTCAAATACACCGATGACCATAAGGATGATATGCTTCGTTTTGTGGAAACACGCGTGAGAGAATTCAAGCCATTCAACGTGTTCCTCAAAGATTTCGGTTTTTTCTTCAACGGATCGAAGAGAAGCATTTACATGGATATTGTCAACAAAACTCCGATCCAGGAGATTTTCGAAAGGCTCGTGAAAGAAGATTCCGGTTACGTTCCGCACATCGATATCGCCCGCAATCTTGGCATGGATGATTTCCTCCGTTGCTGGCCCTATCTGAAAGGATTGAATTACAGCAACCAGCACTTTCTCTGCGACCGCATCACGGTGCTCACGCGCACGGAAAAAAAATGGACTCACTTCCGCGACATCCTTTTCGAAGGTAACGATTAAAATATTGAAGGTGGATACCGCAAAGCATCCACCAAAAAGAAATCCACCAAAGGGCAGCATCGAGAACAAAAAAATAAAAATCATATG
>CBHROW010000137.1:0-13597 GCA_966080355.1 uncultured Chryseosolibacter sp. | reverse complement strand
AATCGAACTTTGCGTATATTAGTTCTATAATTTAGTAACAAATGATTGAAACACAGCTTGGCGATTTCGAGGAAGTGATCCTTTTACTCACCGGTATTCTCGGAGAAGACGCCTATGCCTTGAAGATCTCAGAACAATTCGAATCGCAAACCGGTAGATCCGTTTCTATCGGAGCCGTGCACTCCACACTCGACAGGCTCGAGTCGAAGGGGTTTGTAAAGTCAAAGATGGGGGCAGCCACAGCCACACGCGGAGGACGAAGAAAACGCATCTTCACGATCACAGCCCTCGGGAAACGCGTTCTGTCAGACAGCATGGACTTCAAGCTCAATCTCTGGAAGCAATATCCAGCGCTCGCCTCAAAACTCAATTTCGGATTTTGAAACAACAGGCTCCCATACCACCACGCATACCTTATCGGCTGCTTGCATTCTTTCTGCGCAACGATCTGCTCGAAGATGTTTCAGGCGATCTCGAAGAGAAATACATAACGATGCGCAAATCCAGATCGCGTGCGCAGGCAGATCTCCACTACTGGTATGAAGTACTGCACTATGTGAGACCTTTCGCTATCCGCAAATTTCATGTTCAACCTTCAAACGCTTATCCGATGTACAAAAGCTATTTGCTCACCGCCTTCCGGAGTATGACGAAGAATAAAATCCATGCGTTCATCAACATCGTTGGCCTGTCTATAGGAATGGCGGTGGCGATGATTATCGGCTTGTGGATCTACGATGAACTTTCTTATGAAAGAAATTTCGACAACCATGCGATCACCGCACGTGTCATTCAGAACGTTACCAACAATGGTGAAACAGACACCTGGTGGACGGTACCTTATCCGCTTGCCGATGAACTCCGGAAAAATTATGGAGAAAATTTCAAGTACGTGGCGCTTACATCCGGACTGTATGATCATTTGCTTACCGTGGGAAAGAACACGTTGACGCGAAGTGGAATTTTTGCCGAGCCGGATTTTACAACGCTGTTCACGCTGAAAATGATCAAAGGAAATCGTCAGGCTATCAAAGATCCGTCAACGATCCTTATCGCAGCTTCTACTGCGCAAATCTACTTTGGAGATGGTGACCCCATGGGTCAGGTTATTGTGATCGATAAAGAGACCACCGTTCATGTGGGCGGTGTTTATGAAGATATTCCCGAACAATCGACATTTGGCGGCATGAAATTCGTGGCCGCATGGGACCTGCTCTACAGCGAATCGAATTGGATCAAGAACATGACTGATCCATGGCGACCCAATGCTTTCTGCGTGTATGTTGGCGTTGCCGATAATTTTACGTTCGATCAGGTTTCCCGCAATATCAAAGACGCCAAGCTGAGAAAGGTGAGTGCATTTCTGGCGAAGATGAAACCCGAATTATTCTTGCTTCCAATGGATGACTGGCATTTGCGCGCTGAGTTCCGCGAAGGCAAATATGTTGGTGGGCGAATTCAATACGTGTGGCTGTTCGGAGTGGTCGGAGTCTTTGTTGTGCTGATGGCGTGCATCAATTTTATGAATCTCAGCACCGCGCGTTCTGAAAAACGGGCGAAGGAGGTGGGAATCCGGAAAGCGATCGGTTCCGTTCGGAGTCAACTCATGGGGCAGTTCTTCAGTGAATCCATTCTCATTGCGTTCCTGTCGTTCATCATCGCGGTCATTTTGGTTCAGGTGGCGCTTCCGGTGTTTAATGAATTCGCGGGAAAACATATGAGCCTTTCCTGGTCTTCGTGGTCGATGTGGCTGGTCGCATTAAGCTTTTGCGTTGCGATTGGAATTGTGGCGGGAAGCTATCCCGCACTTTATCTATCGTCTATCAAACCAAGCCGTGCATTGAAGGGCGTTTTCAAGGCGAGCCGGGCTGCCGGAAGTCCGCGAAAGGTGCTCGTAGTCGTTCAATTTACAGTGTCTGTGGCGCTGATCTGTGGAACATGGATTGTGTTCAAACAAATTCAATTTGCAAAAGACCGCCCCATCGGGTATTCCACGAGTGGATTAATTGCTATACCTCTGAATGGCCCGACAGTACACGATCATTTTGATGTTATCCGCAATGAACTCATCGGGCTGCGTGCTATCGAGGAGATGGGTGAAGCCGATGCACCTACAACCGACACATGGTCATCGAGCAGTGCTTTTGACTGGGACGGGAAAGATCCTGACCTCAGTGTAGATTTCAGTACGATGGGAATTTCTTATGACTATGGGAAAACGATTGGCTGGCATGTGATCGAGGGCCGCGATTTCTCCAGGGAATTTCTTTCCGATACTGTTGGTGTCATTGTCAACCGGGCTGCGATCAAATACATTGGACTCAAAGAACCCATTGGCTCTACGATTCGATGGTCGGGACAACCCTTTACGATTCTGGGCGTAATTGACGATATCGTGGTAGGTTCGCCCTACGAACCCGTGAAGCCTTTGTTTTATTTTCTTTCACGAGATGGTGCAAACTTCGCTTTAATACGGTTAAGTCGAGAGGCATCAGCAGCTCAATCGATTGCCGTTGTGGAAAAAGTTTTCAAACGGCATAATCCAGAGCAACCTTTCGATTATCAGTTCATGGATGAATCGTATGGGCGCAAGTTTGGCAATGAAGAACGTGTGGGAAAACTTGCCGGTGTATTTACCGCGCTGGCAATTTTTATCAGCTGCCTGGGCATTTTTGGATTATCATCTTTTGTAGCGGAACAAAGGACAAAAGAAATTGGTGTTCGCAAAGTGATGGGCGCCTCGATCCTGGACGTATGGCGTTTGATCTCCAAAGAGTTTTTGATACTTGTCAGTCTTTCATGTGTTGCTGCGGTTCCGCTCGCATATTTCGTGTTGTCGTCATGGCTTAGCAAATTTCAATACCATATGGAAGTGTCGGTCTGGGTATTTGCTGGAGCAAGCGTTTTCACCATTTTGATTACCATCGTCACGGTAAGCTGGCACACGTTAGCGGCTGCGAGTGCAAATCCGGTGAAGAGTTTGCGCAGTGAATAAATTTCAAACTTGAAATTGCAAAACTTGATCCTGCTATTTTTTTTGAACGGTGACCATATTTCTGTCTTCAACTCCGAGTGGGAGTGTAATGCGGAAGAGAGATCCTGCGTTGGGTTCCGATTCGACTTCAATGTGGCCGTTGAGCAAGTCTAACTGTGATTTGATCAGGTATAGACCGAGACCGCGTCCTTCCACGTGCGAGTGAAAACGCCTGTAGAGTTTAAAGAGCTTATCGCGATGCAAATCGGGATCGAAGCCAAGTCCGTTGTCAGACACTTCGATCACTGCTTTACCGCCTTCAATAAAACTCACCGCGTTGATCTTGAGCTGCCGATCAGGGGAGCGAAACTTGATGGCGTTACTCAGCAAATTGTAGAAAGTATTCTGGATCATAGGCCGCACGGTTGTGAGTGCAGGCAGTCCACTGAAATCTGCCAAGATCTCTTCATTGCCGTTGATGCTTTCCTGGAGCAGGCTGATACTTTGTTTCCACTCTTGCAGCAAGTCTACACGCTGTCTGAGACGGTGCGGTTCGTTGCGCAAATCCAGTACCTGTCCAAGGTCCTTGATGATCAGGTCGAGATCATTTGCTGTTCGCGCTATCAACGTGATCCATTGCCGCACTTGTGCGATATCAGCTTCATTGTGAGCCAGCGTTGAAAGACCGAGTAGCCGTGCGACAGGTCCACGCAAATTGTGCGATACAGTATAAGAAAATTGCAACAGTTCATTGTTGTGCTTGGCGAGTTCATCGTTGGTGTTACGGAGCTCATTTGTTTTTTCGCTGACGAGACGTTCGAGGTTCCGATTCAAGTCGCTGATGCTTCGGTTGCTGTCTGAAAGCTCGTTCGCCTGCGCCTGGATTTCCTCTTTTTGTTCCGACACTTCGTGGTAAAGTCTGTTAAGTTCGGCATTGACTTCCTGAAGCCTCGATGCCTGACCGTGAATCCGCTTGTTCTTTTCGGTGATGGTCGTATTGAGCGTCTTGATGCGTGAGTAGAACCGATAATATACGAATGCCAGTGCAGTGAGCAGTATGATCCCGATAACGCCTCCAACGAGCAGGATGTATTGTTGGCGAATTCGGGCTTCCTGCAAGCTGATCTTGTCATTAGCCTGTTGTTTTTCTTCCTGCAGGTCGCGTATGTTCTGGTCGCGCTGCTCGATCTCGTGCATTTTTTCAAGGTTCGCGAATCTCCGTGCAAGATCTGATTGTTGCATCGAGTCTTTTAGTGCACTGGCAAGCATGGAATAATGCAACGACTCGCGATATCGGCCTTGCGCTGCGAGAAGATCTCTTCGTGTATTGTAATTTCGCACGAGTGTGCTGTTCGCGTGAATAAGGTTTGAAAAATATTCCGAGCGGGTTAAAAATGCGTCTGCCTTGTCGTAGTCACCGAGGCGAAAAAAAATATCACCGGATCCCCAGTTCGACCAGGCCTGTCCGTACAAGTAATTCCCTTTGATCGCGTGAGCTATACTTTGCTCATAGTATGCCAAAGCTTTCGGATATTGACGTAGTCCGGTCTCCAGCGCACCCAGGTTCATGAGTGTTTCGCTCATACCGCGATGGTTTTGAACGCTTTCATACATCTTGAAAACCTGGTCGAGACATTGACGCGCTTCAGGATATCTTCTTATTTCGGTGAGTACTACGCCCTTCAACGTCAGCACATGCGCGAGGTCTTCCCTAAGTGGCGTGCGCGGACCCGTGGTGAGCGCTTCATTGGCCAGACGCAATGCCTCAAGCATATCGCCAAGTGCAAAATGTACCCAGCCTATCCGGTTGTAGATCTGATACATTTCCGTTTGAAAGCCTTTCGCCCGGCTCATGCGCAGTGCATCATAATAGTTATTGAGCGCCAGTTCGTAGTCTCCGCGGTCAGCGAAAATTTTTCCCAGGTCGTTGAGCATCGTCACATACTTGCGAAACAACGAACTTCGGAAATAGTAATTTCTCGCAGAGTCGAACAGCACGATCGCCTTTTCGAAATCGCCTTGCTGAAAAAGCATCAGCGCACGGACGTGTTCGATGTCGTGAAAATTTTCGAGGTCTTCCGGATAGCCTTTCAGGATCACAGATGCCTCGTTGAGCAATGCTTTCGTTCTCGCAATGTCGCCCGTTCCCAGCTTGTGAGAAGCCTGTACGATCAACGCGTCCGCAAGTAAAGTTTTATCAGGCAATAATCGCTGGATGACAATAGCGCGATCGAGAAAGTATTGTTGTGAGTCTGGTTGAAAACGCTGGCCATACATGGAGCTCATGTTGCGATAAAGCTTCGATAATGTTTTGGCATCAGTGCTGTCTTTCAGGAGTTGATATGCCTGGTGCAAGTGGAGGTATGCGGAATCCGTTGCCACCTCTTCCAAACCGCAAACACCAAGTTGAAGAAACGCATAGGCTTCGGTTTTTTTGTCGTTTGCTTGCCGGGCAAGTCGCAGGGAAGTATGGAGATCACGTCTTGCACGCGCGAACTGCCCGAGAATGTATTCATAAACTCCGCGATACGCGTAAGCAATTCCTTCGGCTTTTATGTATCCTGTCTTCTGCGCGAGCTGAATGGCTTCCTTGTTGTAACGAACCACTTTGTCGTTGTCCTTCGTAATGAACTCGTACGTAAGCTGATTCAGCAAATCAACCCGAGGTTTCCCCTGTGTTGACGACAACACATGCTCCAAGCTGTCTGCAAATTTTTGCTGGCCTTTGCAGACTGCAAAAGTTATGGACAGACTGATAAGCAACGAAATGTTCCTGGGGGAGAGCATTTTTAGCGAGGTTGGAAAACAAAGGTACTGCTTATTCGGTCGGGAAAAAAAGCGCCCAGCTAGCGCGAAATCCGGCCTATAAATGGCGGAAAAACGTGCTTTTCGGTATCGGCTCAGCGTCACGGAAAAGTTTATTGTTCGGAGACCAATCGCTCATCGGGTAAAAAATGAAATCAAAACTGGAAATGCGCATCTAAGGAGCTGTCTTCTGTCGGAAAAATCAGCTGGCCGAATGATCATCGAATTCCTTCGAGTGTAACCGGCACACCTTTTCGCAACGTATTGTGGATCTCAGCAATCTTGTCGGTGTGTTGAATCAGCGCTTTGATCTCTTCTGCTGGCGCATTTGAACGGACTTCAACATGGTATGAGAACGAAGAACCCGGGTCGCCTTCGCCTCCAAACTTTGCTTTGCAAGTCACGTGAACTCCATCGATGCGCATATTGCGTTTCGCAGCTTCACGATACAGATCATTGCAATAGCACGTGGCGAGCGCGAGAACGAGCAATTCACCTCCATTCACCAATGATCCATATCCTGACGACTTTGGCTCAATCGCTAATGCTTTTGATTCTCCGTTTGTAGTAACTGAAACGATGTGTTGCTGATAACTGCTCGTGATGTTTGCTGAAATATCCATCATTGAAATATTTGGACCGTCAAGATAAGATTTTCGGTCGCAACACATTTCGGTTTGACGGCTCACCTTGCATTGCTCTTTGGGAACATCACTTTATCGGGTTCTTTGAGTAACTCCTTCAGCGCCCGCTTGATGATCTCGGTTCTGGTGCTGTAAGCTTTTTTAGGATGAACAAGGTACGTGACATTGGCTTCCACCCATGTATTTGCATTGGTTCGAACTACAACGTAAGGATATTCGCGGATCTCCAACTCATCGATCGGGGTTTTTTCGATGAGTACTTTCAGGTCGCGGATACGCTCGGCCATGTCCGGACCGAGCACATCGCGCGTGACGTCCCGCAAAACCGTGGTGACGTATTCGAGGTCGCTCTCATACGCTATGTGAAAAGGGATCTCGTTCCAGATATACGGAAATTTTTTCCATGAATAGTTAAAGACCGCATACTGCAGTACCAGGCCGTTGGGAAACCGGATCAATCGGCCACTAGGCAGGTCGTTGGTAAGATAATCGCCACCGAATTCCCAAAGCGTTGTGTCGAGGTAGCTGATCTCAACCACATCGCCTTTGAAACTTTCGATCTGGATACGGTCTCCAACATGATAAGGGGTTCTGATCACGATATAAAGCCAGGCAATGAGCGAACTGATAGGTGTTTGAAGGGCAAATCCAAGCAGCAATGAAATCAGACCCAGAGAGACGGCTGCGGTGTACCAGTTTTCATAACCAAGCGAAACGCCCACCATGACGATAAGCATGAACGACATCAGTCGAATGGCCTTGATAAGATTGTAGCGTGCGAAAGGAAGTTTCGACTTGTGCGTAATTATATTTTCGCAGACACGGGCGATGGTGAGAATAACGAAGGCGAAAAATATTCCTAGTGCAATTTTCTCAACCGTGGGTTGATAGTGATGTGGAATTTCGATTACATCTGCGCGCACAAGCCAGTAGACCAGAAAGATACCGAGCGCGAGAATCAAATAACTTCCGATGAAGATTTTATGAGTTACCGATGCTGATTTTTCGCTATCCTGACCACCTTTCTGCTCCGCACTCTTTTGAATGTCCATGCAGCTTCCGCATAAAAGAAAATGCCAACAAGCGGCAGTTGGTCGGTTCCAACTTTCAGGCTCCAGGCATCTGCACAACAGTTTATCCCCATGGTTAATGTCATGCGATGGATTTCATTGCGCGCTGGTTGTAGCTTGTTGCCTGCAGCCCCTGCACCACCTACTCGGCTTCCGCATGTGTTAATAAGAGACCGGCTTCAGCAAATGCTTCCGGATTGCTTTCTCCCAGAGCCTGTAGCCCGTTCTGTTGAGATGGAGTTGGTCTTCAATGAATAATTCCGGTCGCGACTTCCCGCCCTTCAACATCGGTGTATATATGTCGATGTAGGTGCAATCTTTTTGTAGCGCAAGATAGCCGCGAATCAATTTGTTGGCGGCCATTGCTTTCGACATGTATTGATCGCGTGAGGGGCTCGGCTTGGGTGAGATGTAGAGAATAGGAACTGTCGGTAGTTTTTCACGAATGAGACTGAACAGCCTTTTTGTTCGATTCAAAACCGAGTCGGCTGTCGTGTGTTCATCCGGCAAGTCGTTTTCACCCACGTAGATCACCAACTGGCGAGGCTCGTATTTGAAGACGAGATCGTTGAGATTTGCAATGATGTCGTTCACCACGGCACCACCGATGCCTCGATTCAAAACATTGTAGTCTCCGAATTCAATTTGCAAAGTTTCCCATTTGCGGATCGATGAACTGCCCACGAAAACGATTGGATGAGCAGGTATCTGGTAGATATTATCATAAGCGCGTATAGTTGCGATGTCTTCGTCATAAGGCAATGCATCTTGTGCGTATAGCCCGGACGTGAGCAATGCGAGCAGGCAGACGAGAATTCGTTTCACGGGATAGATCATATTGAACCAATTCTATAAAGTAATCGATGCAAAAGCGAACTGTTTTTTAGGAACGGAGATCAGACAATGTGAATGTTATATTTTCTAAGCAGGCCCGAAAGGCCGCCCTTGGCAAATTTTGCCTTCTTGATGCGATTTATTTCCGGATCGATGGTAAAATTTGTGGCCGTAGAAAAATCGCACGACTCGAGGATCGAATTTTCGAACAGGGCATCGCTCAGATCGCAGCCTCCGAACACCGTCTGTGAAAGATCAGCTGAAGTGAAATCGACATGGGTCATTGTACAGTTTTCAAACGTTGTCTTTTTAACCTTCAACCCAAAAAACGAACTAAAAGACAGATTGCAATCGTCAAATTGAAATGACACCAGCAGCGGGTTGCATCGGTCGAAATGCAAGCCGAGCATTTTGCAACGAACAAAGCGAACATCAGTAAAGGTCGTACCACCCAGTAATGCGTTACTCAAGTCGCACGAGGCGAAAATACAATCAACGAATTTAAGATTGTCGAGTCTCGTTCCTTCAAACCTGCATGCTTCGAAACGACATGCTTCAAACTGCCTGTATGAGATTCTGTTTTCGTTAAAGTCCAGGTCTTGGAAAGTTTGATTTTCGGCTATGTCGTTTTTCATGATACAAAGAATCTATCTGGCGGCTTCAATTACAGTCGCCACATCTGTTGGTTTTGCTTTTTTGAATCGGAAGTCGCAGATCTCAGCACCGTTGGCAATTGTGCCCTGGCGAATAAGCTCGAGCCCTGCAAAGGCTGAGGTAAGCTTATCTACTTCACAAAGGATGGAGGCATATTTTCTATAGTTGTGTTTTTCGAAAAGTTTGCAGATGCCGCATTCCGTGATGTCAATGCCATAGCCGAGACCGAATGTTTTTGATCGGTCGGTGATGAGTTTTGCTGCGAAGCCATCAGGGTGAGCCGGTCTTTGAATGCGTTTAGCAAATACGCGCAATAACGGCTTCGTGATTTTGAATTGTATGATTGCTGACGGAATACGCTTCAGCCAGCGTTGCAACGCGTTTCTCGGTCGTACGTATTCGGTAACAACATCAAGACATACGATTCGAATCTGATCATATCGCATGTTTCGTTGATCCAGCGTTTTGATCAAAGCGAGGAAGTATCCACAAAAATGTAAGCGTCTATCGATTGGATTAGCTGATGTGATGGAAAAGCGGATGTCTGGTAAAATGCGCGAAAAATTATGATCAACATCATTGAGCAACCTTGACCAATCAGCTGAGTAATGATTTTGAAGTGCGTGTATGAAAAACTTTCGGTATTTCACACACCGAAGTTACGACTTTTCGAATCTATTTGGGTGAGCGTACCTTCCGCATTGCTGTTTTCTTCTTTCCGGATTTTCGGGCGGAGGCCCGCGTTGATAATCCGTAGGTAAATAACTCGGCTACAGAGACTCCATGAATTTTCAAAATGTTATTCAGCGACTTCAACGTGATATTCGCACGACCGTTTTCAATCCTCCAGTATTGAATAGGAGCAAGGTTGTAGGTAGCAGCGAATTCGGCCGCGCTTTTGAATCCTTTCTCATGGCGAAGCGTTTTTATTTTCTTTCCGATAGCGAGGAGGATTTGATCAAAAGTCGTCTTTCTTTTGACAGGCATAAAATAGCTAGTTAGGGTGTATGGGCTCTGTCAAAACAGTTGCCAATAACATTCGTTTCTCCTAAATATGATTTTTTTTCAGTGGTAACCAGCCGGACCATGCCAAAATTTCACTTCTGTTAAGTTTATTGCAGCGACTTCGAAAGGTGATGGTTTTTTCCCTCGTCTTTTTAATCTCATTTTGAGATATAATGTCTTAGAAAGACACAAGTAAATGTTCGCCTATGGAACCGTATGGACACGAGGCTTTCGTTCGGATTATGAATTATTTCTTTTTACGCGCGTTTTCAACAGCAACCCGGGCATTCTCTTCCGCTAACCTTCTTTGCTGCTCAGCAAGCATGCGCTGGCGATCCGCTTCAACTGCGTTCATTCTGGCTTGGTGCTCCATTTGCATGGCTTTCATCTCATTTTCAATAGCGATGAGGCGTTGGGCTTCCGCACGCTGACGTTCGGTATAAGCAAAACCCAGCGAAACGATCGTGGTAATCAAGAGTACAACGATGGCGATATTCTTTTTCATGGTGGTATTTTTTTGGATTGTGTTTGACCTTAATTGAGATGCAGTACGGTTTCAAACTCGATGACAATATCTTATTTGCGATTCATGTGTATAGGGTTTATGGTGTGGAGCTTGAACCCATCGAGTTATAAACTGAGCCGGGAGTCTTATCGACACCAACCTTAATTTCTAAAATTTAACTTAATTAAAGAATCATTCTCCTATGAAATATTCCACTGCACTTCTTTTTTGCACGCTTGTCTTTTCATTGCATGCACAGGATGCTGTCCGCGATCTCAAACTGTACTTTGAGGCAGTTCGTGAGCATGGAAATGCTCCACTTGACCAGCGCATTTTCAAAGACGTTCGCAACGACAGAGTCATTGTCAACACACTCATTTCTTATCTCAGCGATCCGCATCAGCAAGTCAGCCTGCGCGCCATTGACCTGTTGGCACGAGTCGGAACAAAAAGCGCGAAACAAGCTGTGCGTTCTGCAGCAGCCCATCAATTGGTGTCGGTTGTTGGCAACAAAGATGTGGGCAGAAGCGCTTATGCGTCTCAGCAGATTCAAGCATTCCAGGTTGCAGATTTTTCAAATGAAGACACAGATTCAATAGTGAGCTACATCCAGCCGCGCCAGGTAAATCTTGACCTGATCTTGTTGCTTGCCGGAAGGATCGGTACACCGGCAGCCAGGGAGCGAATTCAACATTTCCTCATTCAACCCGCCAGTCCCAAATTAAAATGGAGTGCACGATTGGCGCTTTCGCGAATGGCTGATGAGCGCGCCACAGCATTTATTCTTGACGAACTTGCCGACAAGCCGAAAGATGATGCATTCGTTTCGACTGTGGTGCCGGGCCTTGTCTATTCACGCAACAAAGAGATTTTCGATGTGCTCGTGCAGATTGTTCGATCAGACGAACCATTGTGCCTTTCTTCAAATCCTGACTCACAAAAATCTGTGACTTGTGCGTATCGGGTTCTCGGATTGATAGCGCCTGCCATCGAGAATTTTCCGCTTCAGGCCGATGAACATGGCGATTTGAAAACGAGCAACTTCGCGGAAGCGCTTGCCCTCGCCAAAAATTGGTTCGAGGAAAATCCGGACTACAAATTGATTAAAGACTGATCGATTTGCCCATCAGTCTCAGTTGAATTGGCACCCAAGTGTGAGGATAAAACCATTCGTCAATGGCGCATTTACCTCATCTGAACTTTTCGCCATGTAAAGATACCCCACTGCGAGATTGAGCGATGCATGCTTGCTCATTGGAACGTGATTGTAGCCGAGGTGAAGCGAGGTGGACAAATAGTCTTGGGTGTCAAGCACATGGTTATTGTGCCAGAAAGAATATATCAATTGCAAGTGCTCATTGTATCCATACAAAATTCGAAACCGGTTCACCCACTCATGATCATTTTTGTGAACGATGTTAGCGAGCAGTGCAGTTTCTTCGAGCGTTACATGTTTGGACGGACGAAATGAGGTTATCACGATCAATCGCTCACCATACTCACTAGCCCACGGGCGAATAACGTATCCAACATGAGGTGTTACCATGAACTGCTTTCCAATAGCAATTTTTTTGTAGATGATCGGAAATGAAAAATTATTTTCGGTACTCTTTGTCACCAGGTCTTTGACATTGATCCAGGTGAATCCCCATCCATTTTTTTCCACGGTGAAGGTCAGATCGGCAGCTGGATTCCTGCTGCAGATTCTTCCTGTAAAATTGAAAAATCCCGCAGAATTCACCCGCGCAATGACGCGATATGAGTATGATCTTGGCTTCGGTTTTTCAACCGAGTCAGTGGCCACAGCGTCATGAAGTAACGACTCTGCAAAACATGTTGATGTGGCAACAAGGAATAGCGTCAATGTATAGATCGGGCGCATTTCAACAGGTCTGGTTAGGACTTGCAATCAAATTTTTCATTAAATACGCATAGAAAACAGTTTCAGTTTCATTAATTTTGATCATATCAGTTAAAGTTCACAGTTGACTGTTCACCGTTGACAGTCATTCAGCGCGTTCTGAAGGTCTACTGTGAACCCTTAACTGTGAACTCTGAACAAAAAGTCGCATGGAAACTCTCGAAATAAGAACTGAACACAAGTACATTGAAGTTGCCGATCGCATCGAGCTGCAGATCGAAAGAAAAATACTCAAAGTAGGAGACAAGTTGCTTTCGGTTCGTGCACTCAGCAAGGAACAGGGCATCAGCCTCAGTACTGCGTTTCAGGCTTACTATCTGCTCGAGAGCAAAGGCTTGATCGAAGCTCGGCCCCAGTCCGGCTACTATGTGAAATATTCGCGCGAACACATTCTCGATCTCCCGAAGACCTGTCAGCCCACCGATGATGCTGTTCCGGTGAGCGTTGACGAAATGATCAGCAGCGTGTACACTGACCTGAATAACGACAAGCTTCTTAGTTTTTCCATGGGTGCACCCGCAGTCGAGTTGCTTCCGGTAGCCAAGCTCAACAAAGCTGTGATGCACGTGCTTCGCGAATCGAAAACGAGCTGCACACATTACGAACATATTCAAGGGAACATCAATCTCCGAAAACAAATCGCGCGGCAGTGTTTGAACTGGGGCGGAACACCCACTGAAGACGACATTATTGTAACAGCGGGTGCAGTGGAGGCTATGTCACTTTGTATCAAAGCGATTACAAAGCCAGGTGATGCCATCGCCATAGAAAGCCCGACTTACTTCGCAATCTTCCAGGTCATGGAAAGTCACGGCTTGAAAGTAGTTGAGATCCCGACCAATCCGGTTACCGGTGTCGATCTTGATTATCTCGAGACAGCGATTCCAAAGTTCGACATCAAAGCATGCTTGTTCGTGAACAACTTCAACAACCCGTTGGGAAGCTTTATGCCTGACGAAAATAAAAAGCGCCTCGTTGACATGCTGGCGAAGCGCGAGATCCCGCTGATCGAAGACGATATCTATGGTGAACTTTACTTCGGAAAAACAAGACCGAAAACTTGCAAGTCTTTCGACAAAAAAGGCTTGGTGCTTCATTGCTCCTCGTTCTCGAAATCACTTGCTCCCGGCTACCGAATCGGCTGGACCATACCCGGACGCTTCAAAGACAAGGTGCGCAGCCTCA
>CBHROW010000136.1:0-13662 GCA_966080355.1 uncultured Chryseosolibacter sp. | reverse complement strand
AGGAAAAAAGGTAAGTTTTACCGTGGTGCTTACAACTCCCGCCTGCCCATTAAAGGAAATGATCAGGCAAAATTGTGAGCAGGCTGTACGCAAAATTGTTGGCGAAGATGTTTCGATCGATATTTTCATGACTTCTTCAGTCACCACGTTGCGTGACAATGCTCCGCTCCTGCCAGGGGTAAAGAACATCATCGCAATAGCTTCAGGAAAAGGTGGCGTTGGAAAATCTACCGTAACTTCCAATCTCGCGGTTGCGCTTGCCCAGGCCGGGGCCAAGGTAGGATTGATCGATGCGGACATTTACGGCCCTTCGGTTCCTACCATGTTCAACTGCGAGCACGAACAACCGCATGTGAAGCAGGTGAACGGCAAAAACATCATTATCCCGATCGAACAATATGGTGTGAAGTTGTTGTCGATCGGATTTCTTACACCCCCGGATAGCGCTGTGGTTTGGCGCGGACCGATGGCAAGCTCGGCATTGAAACAATTTTTCGCTGACGCAGATTGGGGCGAGCTCGATTATCTGTTCATCGATCTTCCGCCAGGTACAAGCGATATTCATTTAACGATGGTGCAAACCGTTCCAGTTACAGGTGCGGTTATCGTGACTACTCCGCAGAAAGTTGCGCTTGCAGATGCCATCAAAGGTCTGGCGATGTTCCGCCAGCCGCAGATCAACGTGCCGGTACTTGGCGTAGTTGAGAATATGGCATGGTTCACCCCGGAAGAATTGCCTAACAACAAATACTTCATCTTCGGCAAGGGCGGTGGACAGAACTTATCGGAAAAATTCGATGTTCCATTGCTCGGACAAATACCGTTGGTTCAGGGGATTCGCGAAAGTGGCGATGCGGGTTTGCCGGCCGTGATGAAAAATGGTGCAACCGCTGAAGCATTCCAGGAACTTGCGAGAACGCTGGCGCGGAAAATTGCCATTCGAAACGCACAGCAGCCGACACTCGTCACTGCCATCCGGTAATGTGTTTGATTGATGGAATGAAATATTAACTTTGTAGCATCAACCCGGAATGAATACCACGCTCGAAGAAATCACACGAAAGATCGAGACCTCTCTTGACTCCATCCGTCCTTACCTGAAAGCAGATGGCGGCAATGTACGCGTCAGTGAAATTACCGATGATCGCATCGTCAGGCTTGAGTTTGTGGGGACATGCGGAAATTGCAGCATGTCAACGATGACGTTCAAAGCCGGAGTTGAGGCTGCGATCAAACGCGATGTTCCTGAAATCAAGTCGATCGAAGTAGTCAACCTGACTCCGATAGTGTAAAATTTCAGATTTAAGATTTCAGATTTAAGATTTAAGATTTCAAGCAGCCTAAATTCCATTGACAGACAATCGAACTTGTTGATGCGTAACCTGACGTGAAATCAGAAATCAGGAAACTTTAAATCGTCAAACCCTTCCGTCTCACATCTGTTTTCAAAAATAAACTGCTGTTTGAGATCAAATTGTTAACTTCCAGCTTTGTAGCTAACGTGGAAGAATTTATGCGCGGCTGTTCACAATTCCAATTGCAGTTCGGTCGTTGCCGATTAAGCCACCTCTTTAATGCCTGCACTTTTTCATAGCTCAATTCTCCATGCGCCTTGTTAATCGATTATTCTTTTTGTTTGCGGCTGTGGCCGGTTACGCGACTATGGCTCAGGAACGGTGTGGCGTGGTTGAATACACCAATGAAATGAAACGTCAGAAGCGGATCCCCGCAGATGACCGTATTTTCGAAGACTGGCTGAAGCAGAAAATGCAACTGCAGCGAACCAGCCGTGACCAGCGCCAGAAAAGCGGGCCGTATCGCGTGCCTGTCGTAGTTCACATTATCCACAATGGCGAGCCTGTCGGAACAGGGACAAACATTTCAGACGCGCAGATACTTTCGCAGATCGATGTACTGAATAAAGACTACAAAAGACTGAATGCAGATGCCTCGAAAACGCCCAGCGAATTTGTTGGCGTGGCAGGAAGTATGGATATCGAATTTGTGCTCGCCAAACAAGACCCGGAAGGGCTTCCATCTACGGGCATTACGCGCAAACAAGGAACAAAAACTGGCTGGACAAACAACGATAGTTATGAATTGAAATCGCTCGATTATTGGCCGGCAGAAGATTACGTCAACATCTGGGTTTGTGATCTGATCGATGACCTGGTGGGAAGCGCGCAACTTCCGGAATCTACGCTACCCGGCTTGGAAAATTCTTCGACAAACCGGCTGACAGATGGCTTGATCATTTGGTATCGTGCGTTCGGATCGATCGATGACGGCCCGTTCGATCTGGCAACAACTTACAATCGAGGCAGGACACTCACGCACGAGATGGGGCATTATTTCGGCTTGCGTCACATCTGGGGCGATGATGGCGCTGCTTGCACAGGAGATGACTACGTAAGTGACACACCCAATCAGGCAGGCAGTTCATCGGGATGCCCGACACACCCGAAGACCACATGCAGCACGGTCAACATGTTCCAGAATTACATGGACTACACTGCTGATGTCTGCATGAATCTTTTCACGCAAGGCCAGGTTGCGCGTATGAATATTGTCATTGAAAACAGTCCACGGAGAGCAAGTCTGCTGACTTCGCATGGCCTGGTTAATCCTGGAGAAGCTGCGATCGATCTCGGCATTCGCAACATCATAAAACCTCTCGATACCGAATGCGAATCGGTTATTGTTCCTACGATCGAAGTGCGCAACTATGGGTCGGATGTCATCACCTCCGCAAAAATTGTCCTCACTTTGAATGGCGCAGTCGATCAGACGTTGACGTTCCCGCTCAACCTGACGAATCTGCAGAGCACCATGGTCGAGTTTAATCCAGTGCCCATGGTGCAAGGTTCGAATACTATCTCCTTTGAAATCGTTCAGGTAAATAGTACCAACGATCAAAACGGAACAAATAACTCAGCGACTAAAACGGCCTACCTTCCGCAAACAATCTCCACGCCATTTACTGAAACCTTCAACGTTATGCCTTCGGGCTGGACCATTGAAAATCCAGATGGACTTGTGACGTGGGCGTTGACCACAGCACCCAAAGAAAGCTCCACGAACAAGGCTATTGCCATGAAGCTTTTTGAATATGAGGAAAGTTATGGAGAGATCGATATTCTGAAAAGCCCCATCATCGATCTTTCCAATGTCCCCGTGGCCGCGCTGGTTTTCGATGTTGCCTACTCCCGTTATCTTTCAAGTAACGATGTGTTGAAAGTAGTCGCGATCCGCAACTGCGAGCCATTCGAAAATGGAGTCGTCATTTTTCAAAAATCTGGTTCAGACCTCCGCACTGTCAATTCATTTTCCGATGAGTTTGTGCCATCGGGTACGAGCGACTGGAGAAGAGAATTCAAAAATATCAGTCAACTGATCGGTGAGGCACACCTTCAATTGGCTTTTGTTTGCACGAGTGATTGGGGAAATAACCTTTATGTTGATAACATTTCCATTTTGACCAGTGAATTGGAAGATGTTTCTCTCCTTGCGATGACAAGCCCGGGCCTGGTGACGTGTGTTAGCAACCCACCTGTTATTCTGCACGCGCAAAACGAAGGAACAAAAAACATCAACAGCCTTACTGTTCAATACCAGATCAACCAGGGCACTGTTCAATCAGCCGCAGTCACGGGGCTCGATATTGCGCTCGGGGAAGAATTTGATATTGACCTGGGCGAACTCAACCTCGCTGAAGGAACGAATGTTATTCATTTCGAATTACTCAATCCGAACGGGATGGCTGATCAGACTCCCGCGACCAATTCAGGGGATTTTACGGTGATTGTCGATCAGAAGCAAAATAAGATTCCGCTCCGTGAGAATTTCGATAACGGTTTGGGCGATTGGATCACCGTGAATCCAACCGGTGGTATGAACTGGGAAACCACAGAAACAAACTTTGGCACTTCGCTTTTTTTCAACGCCCACAATAATTCCGTGATCGGTGATGCTGCATGGCTGATCAGTCCTGTGCTGGATTTTTCAGCGGCAACCACAGCAAGCGTAGTGATCGATGTCGCCTCGGCAACTCGACTTGACAGACACGAGACACTTTCTGTTCTGACATCTACCGACTGTGGCAATACATTCAGAAAAGTTGCGCAAGTGGCGCTTGATCCTATCGACCAGGAAACTGCATTTGCACCCACAAACGAAGCACAATGGCAGCAAGACGTAGAGGTAATTCTCAACCGGGCTGCTGGACAACAAAACGTGCGCATAGCGTTTGTCGTCACGAACGAAAACGGTAACAACTTATTTCTGGATAACCTCGAGTTTTTCGAAACTGATAATCCGAATCTCATTAAGATCGATGACGACTTCGCCATCTACGGTTATAATCTCGAAACTCCGAAAGACTCTTACCTGCAGATCACGTTCAAGCTGAACGAGCGCCAGGATGTTCCATTCAGCATTGTTGACATGATGGGCAAGATCCACGCAGAAGGAACATTGCGTGATGTACTGAATCAGACGTATCCCCTTACCACATCCGATTTATCACAAGGGGTATATCTGGTCAGGCTAAAAATTGATGGCTCGTACAGGTCGTCAAGAATACTCATCACCCATTAAATCGCTCCGAAGTTTTTACTTTTTTGAATATCTTTGAGTTTGAATAAAACTGAAAATGTCTAAGAAGAAGAAAGTTGCAATCCTTTACGGGGGTCGGTCTGTGGAACATGGGGTCTCGGTCAATTCAGCAAGAAATATTTACGAGTTTATAGACAAAGAACGGTTTGAGCCGCTTCCCATCGGTATTACGAAGAACGGCCAATGGTTTCTCACTACAGCCGTTACGAAAGACATTGAACAAGGCAAAGCATTGGGATTGATCCTCGATGCACAAAGTCCCGGTTTTATTCTTTTATCGAGTGGCGACAGGATCAAGGCTGATCTTGTTTTTCCGGTGTTGCATGGAACGGATGGCGAAGATGGGAGCATCCAGGGAATGATCAAGGCGATGGACATTCCTATGGTCGGTACGGGAGTTCTGGGTTCATCTGTTTCGATGAACAAGATCCTTGCAAAAAAACTTTTGAAACTAGCCGGGCTGCCGGTAACCAATTTCCTCACCTTCCATTTTTCCGAAAAGGACCAGATCAATTTCAAAGATATCAAGAAAGAGCTCGGCTTACCGTTTATGGTCAAGTCGGCAAGCCTCGGATCGTCAGTGGGTGTATCCAAAGTGAAGGATGAAAAGAGCTTCAAGGAAGCTGTTGACGAGGCGTTTCGATATGACGACAGCCTGCTTGTTGAAGAATTTGTTACCGGCCGTGAGATCGAATGTGCGATCCTTGGGAATTTTCCGCCTGAAGCATCTTATCCGGGCGAAATTGTGATCAGCGACAAATACGAGTTCTATACATTTGACGCGAAATACGTTGATCCGGATGCTGTTCGAATCGATGTTCCAGCGAACCTGAATCCGCGCATCGCAGAAAAAGTACGCGACATTTCCGTAAGGGCATATCAGGCATTGCAATGCGAAGATTTTTCGCGCGTTGATCTGTTTGTCACCGAAGAAGGGAAAATGTACATCAACGAGATCAACACCATTCCGGGATTTACAAATTCAAGCATGTACCCCATGATGTGGAAGGAACGAGGTATTGGATTCACCGAACTGATATCGCGACTACTCGACCTCGCAGAGCAGCGTTACGACCGCGGCAAACGCATCGAACGCGATTTCAATTCCGCTTTAAAATTTTGATTCCTTTATATTTGCCGAAACTGCCGCTGCATGAAATTCGACATCAGGAAATATAAGACTAGTACATTGGGCGGTCTCCTCCTTCATGCCTTCCTGGCATTTACAGCGATCACACTCATTGGCGTACTGTATTTCTACGCTTACCTTCCCAATGTCACCAACCATGGCGAGACGATCACGGTACCCAATGTTGAAGGGCTTGACATCAAAAAAGTAGAACAGTTCCTCGCGAGCCATGATCTGCGATATGAGGTAAATGATTCATCCTACTCTGCCCAATATCCGCCCCTCACGGTACTGAAACAATATCCGGCTGCCGGCTCAAAGGTGAAGGAGAACCGGAAGATATATGTATCGATCAACCGCATCAACCCACCTACGGTGCCCATGCCTGACCTGATCAATGGTTCGCTGATCAATGCCGAAGCCGTTTTGAAAGGAAGCGAATTGAAGCGCGGCAAGATCCACTTGGTGAAAGGACCCTGGCTCAACCTGGTGCAGGAAATGCGCATCAAGGGAAACATGGTGGCGCCCAATGTTCGCGTGCCCAAGGGAACGGTTGTTGATCTTGTGGTAATGGATGGCGGAAGTATGTTCCTGCCTACACCCAATGTCCTTCAATATCCCTTCGAAGATGCCGAAGTCAGCATCAAAGGCTCTTTGCTCAGCGTTGGCGCTGTTACTTTGTTGAGTGATACAACCGGTGGCAATGCCGTGATCTTAAAACAAAAGCCCAGCCCTGGAGAAAATATTAGGGTGGGTGATGTCGTTGATCTATGGGTGGGTTTGCCCGATAGCGAGGTGCCCGAAGACGAAGATCAAATCGATGGTAATTAAGTCGTCAATTCAAAAGATTCGATCGGGTGTTTCCATGGGGAGATTGGCCTCATGCTTCTTCCTCCTTATTCTCGCGTCTTTCGCGGTTCACGCTCAACTTCGGGTCATTTCTCTTCCACACGGAAACGCGCATAAAGAAGCCGAACCTCGGACAAATCGCGCAGGGCGAAATAAGGAAGTCAAACCGTTATCGCTCCCATTCTTCGATGACTTTACAAAAGTATTTTACGACAGTTCACAGCAATCTTATCCCGACACGAGTCATTGGGAAACCAGTTATACCGTGTGGGTGAATAGTGGCCTCGCGATCAACGGTCCCACGCTCAACGCTGCTACGTTCGATGGACTCGATTCAGCGGGCCTTGCCTATAATCCTACCCAGATCTTTCTCAACGGCTTTACCGACAGCCTGGTGTCTCGCGCAATCGACATGAGCGAAACCGCGCCAAGTCCTGTCACGCTTTCTGATCGCAACAGCGTCTATTTAAGTTTTTATTACGAGTGGAAGGGAAATGGCGAAGCACCGGACCAAAGTGACTACCTGCAAGTACAATTCAGAAATCAATCAGGCGATTGGGAAACTGTTTACACCATCAATTCATCTCAGACACTTGACCCCACTTTATTTTATCCGGCTGTGATCAAGGTGGAGGGTGACAGGTTTTTTTACAACCGCTTCCAGTTTCGGATTCGTTCGTTCGGACGACAGTCCGGCCCATATGACACCTGGCATATCGATTATGTTTATCTCAACAAAGGACGAACCAGCACCGACATGTCATTCCCGGACCAGGCAATTTCATCGCATCTGAGTTCGATCTTTGAAAATAAATACCGGTCAATCCCTTATTATCATTTCCTCGTCAATCCAACATTCACAAGTCCGCAATATCGCGTCTTCAATCTTCGCGGAAATCCTCCGGACGTTTTGAACTATTACCTCGAAGGCGTTTTCACAAACTATACCAACGGTGTGGCTGCTGTGAACACACTCAGTAATCTCGATCCGAACCCGGCTCCGCCCAACACAGAAGGTATAAACGATGACGGAACAGGAACGATCTTCCCGTTTGAAACACGTGTTGTCAACGTGAAGTATATGAACACCATCGACACTTTGTCTGTGCTCGATCCGAATGCCGATTCTGTCAAAATGAAATTAAAGGTGAACCTGGTTACGGGCGATGTGATCGATCCGGAGACGGGCGGTCCGGCTGCGGACTACGATCCGAAATATGCCCCGATCGATTTTCGTCTCAATGACACATTATCCAACACCTTTCATCTTAAGGACTATTATGCTTATGACGATGGCGTTGCAGAATACGCGGGAAGCCTCGTAGCCGCGGGAAATGTGTTTGCTTATGAATTTCCCCTGAACGAAAACCTTCCCGATACCCTGCGCCTGCTTGAAGGATTCGATATCTACTTTCCTCCATTCGGGCTGACGAGCAATCAGACCGTTGATTTTTTTGTATTCGATGAGTTGGATAACAGGCCAGACAAAATACTCGTCCGCATCTCATCCGTTTCGATCCGGAATATGGGCGTGAACAAATTTCAGCGCATCAAATTTTTGCCGGCACTGCAGATCACGAAAAACAAATTCTATATCGGCTGGCGACAACCTGTTGCCGGACAAGTGCTGGTTGGAATAGACAACAGCAATGACACTGGCGATCGTATGTTTTTCAATACCGATGGAAACATCAATCCCGATCCGTTGCACTGGGAGCACAATACGCTGGTTCACGGAAGCTTTATGGTTCGACCAGTTTTCGGACATGGCTTTGTCGATTTGACCACGGGGATCGAAACCCCAGCGAGCGCAGATATCTATCCTAATCCGAGTCGCGGCAACTTTGTCATCGAGGAAAAAGTGGAACGTATGGAGATCGTGAGCACGACAGGGCGCGTGATTCCATTTGAAAGCGAAACGCGCGATAACAGCACATTTGTTCAGGTCCACACCTCGCCCGGAGTTTATATTCTGCGATATGTATCTCATGCAAAAATACATACGCAAAAAATTGTGATCACTCAATAACGATCGGTGCGGGGCTGAAGCAGAGCATAAATACCAACACAGCAAGCCATCCCAACAATACGCGCTTGGGATCCAGCGGTTGTTCTATTTCAGAAGGAGGATGCTGAATACCGATAAATCTTCCAAGGATAAAACCAAAGAACAACCATCCTTGATATCCATTGATCTTTGGAAACACCGTCATCAGTAAAAACTGAATGCCTGCCATGACAACGGCAAACATCCACGTATCATGACTCCGGAGGGCAAGGCCTCGGAAGCTCATGCGAAGGAAAAGAATGTAAAGCGCCATTCCCAAGATCAGCTCAGATGGCGGAAGTTTTGGATTTATATAGGGAAGTCCGAGCCCAGCGTAGAACATCAGCGCGATGTAAAACACGGTGGCAATCTGCCGATGCCTGCGAAATCCAAATAACCCATAGGTCACATGCCCGCCATCGAGTTGTCCGATTGGCAGCAAGTTGAGACAGGTTACGAATAGCGCGATGTAACACGCGAGTAACACCGGATAGTGCATAAGCTCATGCGGATTAGGAACGCGATCTGGTGCTGCGAACAATTTGCCAAAGATCCAAAAGATCCCGTTCGTTCCGATTCTCACATCCACCAAATTAGGTTGGCCTTTCATGTACGCCTTCGTGTAAACCGTATCGGCATAGTTCAATCCGAATTGTTTATACTCAGGATGAAATTGAAAAATGTAATCCGGTGAAGGAAGCGTAATGAAACCATACGCCATGATCAGCAACGCAACAGCAAACCCCGCGAGTGGTCCGGCAAGGCCGATGTCGAAGTTTTCAAGATTGCTCTTCGGACGACTGCGCAAACGGATAACAGCGCCCATCGTTCCGATCGAAAAAGGTAAATATGGAATGGGCGGAATAGGAATGTAGTAAGGAAGAGATGTCTTTACCTTATGCCACATGGCAACAAAATAGTGGCCGAACTCATGCACGGTAAGGATCAGCAGCAAAGGAATGGAAAAACTCAGTCCATTTACAAAATCCTGCCAGCCGTAGTCCGGTGTAAAGAACATTGATCGTCCATAGACCCATTCATTTCCTGCAACGGTCGTTGAAATGAACGTAGCGGTGAACAACGCAATCTGAAAAAGTACTCTGCGGGTTTCGCGATTCATCTGAAGTAGTCGAGAATGAAATTCGGTGTGTTGACGTATGCCACTTGAAGACCAACGCTTTCAGCACCTTTAATGTTCATTTTATTGTCATCGAGAAAAAGCGTCTCTGCAGGATTGAATTTGTTTTCTTCGATGACCTGTTCAAAGATCTCCGGTTCGGGTTTGCGTTTCAGCATGCGATGTGAGTAATACGCTTTATGAAAAAACACATCGAGTGAATTTCCGGCATTGATCGAAGGAAGAATTGTACCGTTGATGTAGGTCAGGTGAATCTCATTCGTGTTGCTCAGCAAAAGAACGCGATGTGTATTTTTCAATCGTTCCAGCAATTCAAGCTTGATCATTGGAATCCCGCGTAACATCTCATTCCAGGCTTTATCGATCTCCGCATAATTCGAGTTTTTCGCGTAAGTCTTTTTGAGGAACGTGCGAAACTCGTCATCGGCCATCTCTCCTTTTTCGTACGCGTTGAACTCAGGTGACTGGTGAAAAATTCTTTCGGCTTCCTCTGCGGATATGCCTGCCAAATCAGCAAAGGCTTTAATTGTTCGGGGAACATCCAGATCGAGGATGACTCCTCCAAGGTCGAAGATCAGATTTTTGATGGCCATTGCCTTAACATGCGTTTAAGAAAAAAGCCAGCTACAAGTGGGATGTAACTGGCTGACTGTCAAGTGGGCCCAGCTGGGCACGATCCAGCGACCCCCTGATTATGAGTCAGGTGCTCTAACCAGCTGAGCTATGGGCCCGTTCTGCAAAAGAACGAGGTGCAATGTTACGGATTTGGGTTCGAAAATCAATGAATCTGGCGGTCCCTTGATATTGGTTATTGCTTTTTAAATGCATGGATCACGCGGAACGTAATTTGGCCGAGTCGTTTTTCTGGTGATCTAAAAATTCCTAGTTTGCAAAGTTACCTTAACCTTAACTCAACATGTCGATCAAAGGCCGACTCATCATCATGAACTTCCTGGAATTCTTTGTCTGGGGGGCGTGGCTAATTTCTCTTGGCGCTTACATGATCGTCTCATTGAAATTTACCGGATCGCAGGTCGGCAGTATTTACGCCACCATGGGCATTGCTTCGCTTTTCATGCCTTCCGTCATGGGAATTATTGCCGATCGGTGGCTTAACGCTGAACGTGTACTTGGCATTTGTCACGTCATTGGAGCGATGCTGTTGATCTATGCCACACGGGTAACGGATTTCCAAACGATGTATGTGATCATGTTATTGAATTCCATGTTCTATATGCCGACCATCGCCCTGAATAATTCAGTCTCATACGCGGTATTGCAGAAGCAAGGTATCGACATCGTAAAGGTCTTTCCCCCTATCCGCGTTTGGGGAACAATTGGATTTATCGTAGCCATGTGGGTGATTGATCTCGGCAAATGGACGTTGAGCCCCATACAACTTTATGTTAGCGCAACGGCAGGCCTACTGCTCGGAGTCTACGCGTTTACCATGCCGGCATGCCCTCCGACCAAAGTGAAAGGCGATGGCTCATGGATTTCCTCTCTTGGCCTTGACGCGTTTGTTCTGTTCAAGCGAAAAAAAATGGCGGTGTTCTTTTTCTTCGCCATGATGCTAGGAGCTGCGCTTCAGATCACGAATACTTTCGGAGAACCGTTCATTCATGATTTTGCAAGCACCTACCCTGATTCGTTTGCTGTAACGCACCCGAGTATTCTTATGTCGGTGTCACAGATCTCGGAAACACTCTTCATCTTAACCATACCATTCTTTCTGCAACGCTTCGGAATTAAACGCGTGATGCTGATCAGTATATTCGCATGGGTTCTGCGCTTTGGGTTGTTTGGCTTTGGGAACCCTGGCGATGGTTTTGTATTGCTCGTGCTTTCTATGATCATCTACGGCATGGCATTCGACTTCTTCAATATATCAGGATCGCTGTTTGTGAAAAGCGAAGCCGACAATTCTATCCTGGCAAGCGCTCAAGGGTTATTCATGTTAATGACCAATGGCATCGGGGCTTTTCTCGGTGGAAGTTTGAGCGGAATTGTGGTCGACCATTTTACCACTAACGGTGTACGTGATTGGCAAAGTATCTGGCTCTCATTCGCGGCCTATGCACTTGTTCTCGGAATTGCGTTTCCGTTGTTCTTTAGGTCGGAAGTAAAATCAGATGCTGCGGTTGCCGCGTCTCATTAAAAGCGAAACCGCGAAGTTCGCTAAGAAGGCGCGAAGATCGCAAAAAGGGAATTTAAGTTGACCCTCCCAGGCATCCCAGCCCCTGGCCTCCCAACACCATTATATAGGCAGCACACACTCTCGGTCTTCAAATGATGATAACAAAAAAGCGCCCCCTTTCGGAAAGCGCTTTCAACAACAAACCTATAAACACCAAACTCTTATATCGACTGCTGTGTCCCGCGGGTTTTAAACTGCGAGAGAAAAATTACTTCATCTTGCTTGTATGGAGTACCGTCTGCACGAAAGATGTCGTGAAACCAAAGCGATGGTTCTCCATCGTAGGTCACAGACCATGAATCCCATGGATAACTCGTTTGCGTTTTGCCCGCAACAAGTCCCCAGCTATAACCACTGACTCCGTACTTTTTGAAAATCGGCAGAATACTTTCAAATGTATTATTGAATCCTCTGGCCATATATTCCGTGCATAAGATCGGGCGGTTGAAGCGCTGAAGGATCTTTATCCTACGCTCCATCTCCGCTGGTGACTCATAATTGTGAAAAGTGATCACATCAGAATTCTCCAGCATATAACGGTCGAGCGGCTTAATTTCTCTGTCAGTCCACTCACCGATCCAGACACCGGCTGTCAGCGGCTGCGATGGATTGACCTCACGCGCCCAGCGAAAAGTCTTCTCCAGCAGCTTCAAACTCAAGTCAGCTTTGTTCTTAGGCTCGTATACACCATAAGACGAACCGTTTGTATTGCAGGGCTCGTTGAACAGATCCCAAACATCAATACGGCTGTCGTTGGCGAAATGGCTGATAACACCTTTCACATAGCTTTCCATTCCATCGTGGCGATTGACATCTTTGAGGATCTCAATACCAGGACTCTGCAACCAACCGCTGTTGTGAACACCGATCTTGTATTCGCGTTTACCGGGTTCCGGAAATGGATTCCAAACACTGTCGAACAGCACGAACATCACTTTAATGCCGTGACCGTCTGCAATCTGCAGGAAAGTTTCCATACGTTCTTTCAATCCTTCTGCATCGTGCTCCCAAAGCAGGTGATGAAGAAAGACACGGATCGAATTGAAGCCGAGACTTTCTGCCCAACCCAGCTCGCGATCGATCGTTGTTGGATCGAACGAATCGGCTTCCCACATTTCGAGCTGGTTCACTGCCGTTGAAGGCGCATAGTTACAACCAAGCAACCAGCCCTTCGAATTATACCATGCAGTTGCACGTTCTGCGCTCCATGGGATCACAGAATTGTTTTTCGATTTCATTTTGGCGTTACGATTAAGTGGAGTTGTTTGCCGATCATCCATCAGCGCAGGAGAAGTCTTCGGTGTTGTTGTTTTATCTCCCGTTCTGTAAAACAAAGGTCATCAAAATACGTGCTGGATTTCCACTGAACTATGATGCCGAAAAACAGAATGTAAGTTTTTCAAGGTCGAGAAGAAATCCGAACCGACCATAGACCGCAAGGCAATGCCGTTGTTCAAACTTTCAAAATCGGACAAAAGAAAAAATGTGTGAGATCGCGATCTCGATATTATCGAGAAGCAGGCTTTTAACGATCAGTAACCCAATCATTACAACACCCGAAAAAGAAAAGGCTTCCTTGTGAGAAGCCTCAGTTCTTTTTTCAGCTTGCCTACGCCAGCATTGCCTGGTTCAGGTGTCGGAGTCTGATCTCAGCTTCGATGTATCTCGCAACATCGGTTAAGCACCTC
>CBHROW010000135.1:0-13716 GCA_966080355.1 uncultured Chryseosolibacter sp. | reverse complement strand
CAAGCGGCCCCGGAGCGACAAAAGATTTAATAGAAGTGATGATGTTGGAAGTTCTTGTGAGCTTTCCCCGGAGCTAGTAATTCCGTGTTCGTTATAGTTCGTTATTCAATATTATTATTTTAACACCCGGTTGTGACGGGGAATCGGCACATAGAAGATTGGTCATTGGCATATTGGCACATTGACTCTCGGCACATTACACACCCAGATCGCCACCATCCGCAATAATGAGCAGCAACTCCTTCACTTCTTCTGCTTTTGCGTGTTCGCCCATTTTATCGAACGACATGATGAGGTTTCTGAGTACTCTGCGAATGATCTCCAGGTTGGAGCAGGGATCGAAAAAAGAATTTTGCGGAGCGAGGTGTAATTCGCTGATATAGTTTTCAATATCCTGCTTTGAAAAGATCAATCCCTTGTTGAATGCATTGATGTAGAACTGGGGAGTGCGGTCGTCTTTATAGGTAAGCACAAAAAGATTCGGAAGATTCACACCCGACACCGGAAGCTTTAATTTCTGCGCCACCAACATGTAGATGATGCACAAGGTGATCGGATTTCCTTTCCGCGACTCGAGTACGATATTGATCATTGAATTGCCCGGTGAATGAAAATTCTTCGTGTTGGCTCCGAACTTCAGCTTGTTGAAGAGCACGCTGTTGATCAACTTGATCTGATCGAATGGAAACAGGTCAGGCTTGAATTCCAGCCATGTCTCGTAATAGATCTGTTCGAGGTCTTGCTTGAGTTTGATCAGTTCGATATCGGGATATTGATAAGTAGCGACCAGCCACATGCCTGTGAGAAGGTCTTGGTCCTCGCTTTCATACCAGCTTTTTAGGCGTTCGCGCAAAAGCTCATATTGCAAAGTGTGGATCAGATCTTCAATTCTTCGCTGAACGGTAGAGTTAAAATTGGTCTCCCACTCCGCTTCGAGTACCGGGATGATACTTGTTCCCAGCGACAATATTTTTTCCTGAACATGCGAGACGATCTGCTCATCTTCATCTTCAAGCAAAGAAACCAACGCTTTAAATTCTTTTGACTCCATCTTCAACCTCTTTGGTCGTAAGGTAGACAAAAATCGTGTTTTGTATGCCGCCTGACCACATGGTTGTCTGACCACTCCAAGTGGTCTGACGACCGAAAATAATTAGGTCTGAATCACACCCACATTGAACTTTTCAACCGGTGCATGATTAGCGGCTTCAAGACTCGATGAAATTGCACTTCGCGTTTCCAATGGATCGATAATACCGTCAACCCACAATCGTGATGCGGCATAGAAGGGGCTGAGCTGATCATTATAGCGATCGGTGATCTCTTTCAGTAGTTTCTCTTCTTCTTCTTTACTGATTTGTTGCCCCTGCGCTTTCAACGTGTTGACGCGGATCTGCAGAAGGGTTTTTGCAGCAGACGCTCCGCTCATCACTGCGATCTGCGCGGTCGGCCACGCGAAAATAAATCGTGGGTCGTACGCTTTGCCACACATCGCGTAGTTGCCTGCACCATATGAGTTACCGACAATGACGGTGATCTTTGGAACTGTGGAGTTTGCCATCGCATTCACCATCTTCGCTCCGTCTTTAATGATTCCTCCGTGCTCGGCCTTACTTCCAACCATAAACCCACTAACGTCCTGGAGAAACACCAAAGGGATTTTTCGCTGATTGCAATTCATAATGAATCTCGCTGCTTTGTCGGCAGCATCAGAGTAGATCACGCCACCCATTTGCATTTCGCCTTTTTTGGTTTTCACAACCTTACGTTGGTTCGCAATGATGCCTACAGCCCAACCATCGATTCGCGCAGTGCCACACACAATCGTTTTGCCATATAAAGCTTTGTATTCGTCAAACGCTGAGTCATCGACAATTCGTTTGATGATGTCGAGCATATCATAGGGCTTCGCACGGTCGAGTGGGAACAAACCGAAGATCTCTTCGATCTTTGCAGCCGGAAGTTTCGGTGTTGCGCGATCGAATCCCGCGCGATCAGTGGTACCGAATTTTGCGAAGAGCGAACGGATGTAATCGAGACACGCCTGATCGTTCGGGAATTTGTTATCGGTAACTCCTGAGATCTCGCAATGGGTAGTTGCTCCACCCAAGGTTTCATTGTCGATATCTTCACCGATGGCGGCCTTCACCAGGTAAGACCCCGCGAGAAAGATCGAGCCGGTCTTGTCTACGATCATGGCTTCGTCCGACATGATCGGCAAGTAGGCACCGCCCGCCACACAGCTGCCCATAATGGCTGCGATCTGGATGATCCCCATCGAAGACATTTTCGCATTGTTGCGGAATTGTCTTCCGAAATGTTCTTTATCAGGAAAGATCTCATCCTGCATCGGAAGGAATACACCCGCACTGTCAACCAGATAGATCACCGGCAACCTGTTTTCCATGGCAATCTCCTGAGCACGCAAATTTTTTTTCGCTGTAATAGGAAACCAAGCTCCGGCTTTCACCGTGGCATCGTTGGCCACGATCATGCAGAGTCTTCCCTGCACGTGGCCCAGGCCCGTAATCACTCCACCTGATGGACACCCACCAACATCTTTGTACATTCCTTCACCTGCAAATAATCCGATTTCAAGAAACGTTGAATCTTTGTCGATCAGGTATGCGATGCGTTCACGCGCTGTCAGCTTTCCTTTCTGGTGCTGTTCTTCGATTTTCTTTTCGCCACCGCCAAGCCTGACCTTCTTTTCTTTCGTGCGCAACTGAAAGACTTGTTGCTTGAATTGATCTTCGTTCTTGTTGAATTCAAGGTCGATCTTTGCCATAATGGATATGGGACTACCCGGCAATGCCGGATTGTTATTGTTTGCTCTTTTCTTTCTCTTGTTGTTCCAGTTCGCGCTGAATCTTTTTCCGACTCTTTCCAAGGGGCGCCATGAAATGCCTTGGGTTGTTGTTGAAATGGTTGGCTAACGAGTCCAGATTGTAGAGGAGGTGATTCAGATTTACGTAAAGGCTATCGTCACTCAAAAGTTTGCTTGCGGTGTTGTCGCCTTTGTTCAGCTTGCCAAGCGTTTGGTTGAGATTCGCGATCGCTTGCTGCGCTTTTGTAATTGTTCCATTGAGCTGCATTATCTTAAGCGAATCGGAAAGTGTTTTGAAGTTCGCCAGCGTAGGCTCGAGGTTGTTGAGTGTATTATTTAAATTGTTTCCGACAGACTTGAACGTTCCGGTAAGTTCATTCACGTTACCCTGCACAGACGAAATTGTGTTGTTAAGGGTTCTGGGGGTTGATTGAAAGTTAACAAGCATCTTGTTAAGTAGTGCTGTGCTCGTACCTAACGTGTCGAGAATGCCGTTCAGTTTAGCGAGTGTGGTTTGCAGGTTTGCGGCAACGGGCTGCGCGTTCTCGGTAATAACATCGGTGAGACCTTTGGCTACGTCTGTTTGAATGGTGTCTTTCGGCTTAAGGCGTTCATCGGGTTTTCCTGCAATGAGTTGGACGAATCGCCCACCGAGCAGTTCGCCATTGAGCACTGCTACAGAACTTTTTGTAACGATAATTTCGGAGTTGATCGACAATTCAACGACCACGCGATTCTTGCTCTGTTGAATGATGATCTCGCTCACGCGGCCAATAGGGGCACCGTTGAGTAATATCTGGTTGGATGGCGTGAGACCGTCAATGTTCTTGTAGATCGCGAAGTACTTGTTGTCTGTTGAAAAGAAGTCGATGCCTTTCAGGAACTGGAATCCCAGGTACAACAACACAATGGCCGAGATCATGAAGAGCCCAACTTTAACTTCCTTCGATATTTTCATGAGCGAGGATGACGATTTAAAGGGTTAGAAACCACAATTTGGGGTCAATTTATGGATTCTACGTCACTTTTATACTCCTTGAATGCACGATATATGCCGGATGCGATCAATTCCTGACCCTGATCACCGGCTAAGAACGATTCCTCTTTCGAATCTGAAAGGAATCCGGCTTCGATCAATACGCTTGGCATTGTTGTACGCCACAATACCATGAACCCCGCTTGCTTTACGCCACGGCTTTTGCGGCCTGCGCGCAGCCTGAACTGGTCTTCAACTTTTTGTGCAAACAGCAAACTGCTTTCCTGGTAAGCCGATTGCGTCAATGAGAATAGAATATATGACTCTGGGCTATTCGGATCGAACCCTTCGTATCGCTCTTTATAATTTTCATCCATCAGAATTACGGAGTTCTCTCGTTTGGCTAGCTCAAAGTTGCTTTGGTCTTTGTGCAAGCCCATTACATATGTTTCGGTTCCATTGGCTTTGCTGCCTGGCAATGAGTTCGCGTGGATACAAATGAAAAGGTCGGCTTTGTTTTTATTGGCGATGTCGGCACGTTCATCGAGGGCGAGATAGCGATCGTCTTTGCGCGTGTAGATGACTTTCACGCCAGGCACATTTTTTTCAATGTAGTTTCCAACCTTCAAGGCAATCTTCAAGGCTACATCTTTTTCAAGTGTTTTGTGTCCATGCGTGCCCTGGTCTTTTCCACCATGCCCGGCATCGATGACGATAACATCAACCTTAAATTCAGGACGAATCAGGGTGCTTGAAGAGTTTAGCAAGGTTATTGCTACGAGCAGAACAGTTAGTCCAATATTTCGCACAGGCCTTACAATGTTCAATGGATTTGCAATAACTTTACGCAAAATTGTGAATTTTTCCCTAAAACCTAAAGATTCCTCAGTCAAATCCGGGCGTGTGCGGCATTTCCTCATAATCTTTTCTCTTTTTGTTTTGATCGGGTTTTCTGCAGCGGCTCAGGTGGAAAGACCCTTAAAAAATCCTGCCCGACCGCTACCTGTTAAACAGGACTCGATTCAGGTTGCTAACGATTCAACGTTCAACCCGGCCGACTCCATATATGCGGAAGGCGATTCACTTCGTGTTAAAGCTGATTCTATTCCGCCAAAAGGCGACATCGAGACCACAATCAACTATTCGGCCAGAGATTCGATCCGCGCCACGATCGATGGAAAAAAAATATGGCTTTATGGTGAGGCCAAGATCAAGTATGGAATAATCGAACTTGAGGCGGATGAAATTCTGATCGACTACGCCAACAACAATATCACCGCGCAGGGATCGCGAGACTCACTGGGCAACCGCATTGGTTACCCCATCTTTAAAAACGGTTCGGAGCTATATGAGACAAAGGGTATCATATACAATTTCAAAACGCGGAGGGCGCGGATTACAGAAGTAGTTACACAGCAAGGTGACGCCTACCTGCACAGCAATTCCGCATTCAAGAATGAGAGGAACGAGATCTTCAGCAGACACAACAGCTTCACCACATGTAATCTCGAGCATCCGCACTTCCGGATCATTGCCACGAAAACAAAAGCGATACCGAACGACAAGATCGTGAGCGGACCGTTTTATCTTGAGTTCAACGATATTCCTTTGCCTGCAGGATTCTTATTCGGAATGTTTCCGTCACAGCGCGAGAGCAAGTCCGGGATCATATTTCCCACATACGGTGAAGAACGCAGACGCGGGTTCAATCTTCGTCATGGCGGATATTTCTTCGACATCAACGAATACGTGAAGCTCGCCATCATGGGTGATATTTATTCAAAAGGAGGTCATGCGGTGAATGTGGTTTCAAACTACATGAAGCGATACCATTACAACGGCAGCCTGAACTTTGCGTATTCCAAAAACCGGCTTGGCCAGAATATTGAAGACAAAGCTGTGTCGAACGATTTTCGCCTGACCTGGTCACACTCGCCACAATCGAAAGGTACCGGAAGATTTTCCGCATCGGTGAACGCAGCTACTGCAACCTTCAATCAAAACAACAACCTGATGTATGGAACGCCTAACGAGTTTTCAACCATGGCGCTTTCAAACATCAGCACGAAACTCAATTCGAATATTTCCTACAATAAGAGATTTGCAGGAACGCCTTTCTCGGCCGGTATCAACTTGAGTCATAGCCAGGACCTCCGTACCAAACTGGTCGACCTGCCCTTGCCGAACATTTCTCTCAACATGAACAACCTTTACCCATTGCAGGGGAAGACAAAGATCGCTTCACTGGATAACTTCTCTATTGGATATGCGATGACCGCGACAAACAGGATCACCAACAATCTCGGGAAAATCGGAAGGGTGCCAAACCAGGATAGTATCGCGCCATTCACGTTCCAGAATATGCCGGTCTTTTTTCAAAACGCAAAGAAGGGAATCCGGCACACGATGCCCATTTCGTATTCATTCAAGGCATTGAAATTTTTCACCATCTCTCCATCGGTTAACTATGAAGAGAAATGGTACTTCGAAAGACTGCGGTGGAGTCAGAATGCAGATTCGTCAGCTCTGGTTGCAGACACGATCAAAGGCTTCAACCGAATTGCCAACTATTCGGTGAGTGCCGGCCTGGCCACCCGTATCTACGGAATGTACCATGTGAAGAACAAGAACGCCAGGGTGAAAGCCATTCGTCATATCATCAGCCCGACTGTGTCGTTTGGATACACACCGGACTTCACGAAAAACCGAAACTACTTCGATACACTTCGCGACAAGTCGGGAAGGCTCATGTATGTTGATAAGCATCGCGGGTTTGTTTATGGAAGCTCGACCGAAGGTAAAGCCGGATCCATTGGATTCGGCATCGGTAACAATGTGGAGATGAAAGTGAAAGCACCAAAAGATACGGTCGAACGAAAGGTGATGCTGTTGAATAATTTGTCGATCAACTCGAGTTACAACCTGATGGCGGACTCTTTCAAGCTCGCACCGATCGCCATCGCGGCCAACACGAATATTCTCAACAACCTGATCAACGTTAACCTGTCGGGAAGTGTTGACCCGTATAATTACGCTCGGATCACGGATGAAGAAACGCAGAAAGTTACATATAGGCGTGTAGATCGTTATGCGTGGAATGGCGGAAGTCTCGGACGACTGACATCAGCAACGCTCGCGCTCAACACAAACCTGAACCCGAAAAAACGCGACCAGCAAAATTCTACCCGTGAGAAGATCGGTAAGGCAGAAATTCCCGAGAACGACAAACAGGTGATGCTGCAGCACGCTGATCAATACATTGATTTCGATATTCCATGGAGTTTGAATTTGAACTACAACCTCAGCTATTCAAATCCGATCAACACAAAACCTGTAGTGAGGCAAACCCTTCAAATGACAGGCGATGTTTCCATTTCAGAAAAGTGGAAGATCACTTACAACTCGGGTTACGACATGCAGCAAAAGATGTTCACGCAAACTAACCTGGGTATCTCGCGCGACCTGCATTGTTGGACGATGAATCTTACCTGGGTTCCTTTCGGTAAATTCCAATCTTTCAATTTTACAATTGCTGTAAAAGCGTCTATCCTGCAAGATCTAAAACTCGAGAAGCGCAGAACATTCCAGGACAACCTGTAGCCGCGCATGCCTACTAGGCGCTAGGAAGCTGGGATACTGGGCCGAGAGTTAGCTCCAAGCGCCCAGCAACGAGAACCCAGCACCTTGCATTTGTTCTCCCCCAATTGGCGTTAACTAGCATCCTCCATTTTACCCCAACAATTACCGAAAAAGATTGAAACCCTGTCGTTTTACGCTGGATTAATATGTTTGGTAAATGTTTGAAAATCCGCCCGGATGCGGGTTTTATTCGGAAGGAAGGGAAGGTAGCTTTTCTTAACAAACCAACCCTTATGAAACTCATACGATTGACGCTGGCCCTTGTGCTGTTGGTGATATGCCGTGCAGCGATTGCGCTCCCTGATGGATTTTATCTTCCCGACTCGATCAAAGAAATGACACTTCGATATCGATCCGTTGAAAACCTGATCGTGTTGCCTGTGCTCATCAATGATCGGGTTGTAGTAAATCTGATCCTCGATACAGGTTGCAGAAACCTGGTTCTCTTTGGAAAAAAATTCAAATCTCTCCTCGATCTCGAAAAGAATAAAACTATTCAATTCTCCGGACTGGGAAACGGAAAACCTGTGGTGGGCGGAATTTCTCTGCACAATAAGATTTCCATTCACCAGGTGCTTGGCGAGCGGATACCTGTTGTTGTTGTGCCTTCCAGAAATGTACTTGTTCCATACCGCGATATCGATGGCGTGATCGGGTACGACATTTTTTTCAAATTTGAAATTCAGCTTAATCCTGCTGAGAAGACAATCACGTTTCGGCCAGCACATCGGGCAGAGCAACCTGAAGGCTTTGCATCAGTGCCGTTGAGAATAGTTGATCAAAGACCGGTTATGGATTCTGAGGTCACCATCGAAGGGAACGAGGCCCTTAAATACGAGATGATGATCGACACCGGTTCAAGTCTCGGCTTATTGGTGAAGACCACAAATATCCACCGATTTTTGCGTGGAATAAAAAAGACGATTGGGTTCGGCTTTAACGGCCCCGTAACCGGGTATCAAATGTTGTCGGAAGTTGTATCGCTCGATGGAATGAACCTGATGAATTTGCAGGCCGGTGTTATTCAATCACCCTGGCATAACTATGCATCGATCGGTATGGATGTGTTGAAGAACTACGTGGTGGTGATCAACTACTTCAAGTTGTACGCGTGTTTCAAGCCGGTAGCGTGAGAGCTTATTTTTAAACCGATTAGTTGTGGCAGATTTTAGTTGTACTGAATTCGGGCTGCAAGCTGCAAGCCGTGTGGTGGCGTACAACGGGTGGACTGTCAAATAAATTCCTTGTGCTGCAAAAATAAGCGGCACTCAAAAGCTTGTCGCCTGAAGCTTGCAGCTGTTTTCAAAAACGCACGCAATTCTTCGCGCTCAAGATTGGAGTGAAATCACTTCAGGTATTGACGTAGGTTTTGATAACATCCATCATCCACTCGGGGTAAATACCAACCCAGAGAAGGAGCGCCACGAGAATCCCCATAGTCACTCCGCTCACAATATAGACGGAAGGATGCAGCTGGTCGAGTGGTTCTTCTTCGCCATCATGGCGTTCGAACATTACCGCGATGATCCGGATATAATAATAAAGGCCTATAGCGCTGTTAAGTGCCAGCATAGAAACCAGGAGCCACTCGTTGGTATTGACACCAGCCGCCACGAGATAAAACTTTCCAATGAATCCGGCTGTGAGCGGTATTCCCGCGAGTGACAATAACATTGCTGCGAGAATCGCTGCGGTCCATGGGCGTCTCCACAACAGTCCCTGGTAGTCTTCCATGTGGTCGGCATCACGATCGCGGTCGGAAAGCGTTGAGAGAATTCCGAATGCGCCAACAGTCGTGATGAAATAAGCTACAAGGTAAAAGCTCACGGCCTCCGTTCCAAGCTCACCGCCAGCAAGAAATGCCACCAGCAAATATCCAATGTGCGCGATGGATGAATAGGCCAATATGCGTTTGACATTTCGCTGTCGAATTGCCAGGAAGTTGCCAACGAACATCGAAGCGATCGCTATTCCGGTAAAGATCACCACGATCGATTGGTATTGAAATCCATCGATCTCTTTGAAAAATCGAACGAGCAAAGCAATCACTCCGCCTTTTGAAACAGTGGCGATGAATGCGGTAACTGGAGCTGGTGCTCCTTCATAAACGTCAGCCGCCCACATGTGAAATGGAACAACGCTGAGCTTGAATCCAACGCCAACAACCATCAATCCCAAACCGGTCAGCAAAAGAAGTGGCATGTGCGATACACTTGCGAGATATTTGCCTATGCCGCCAAACTCGAGCGATCCGGTTTGTGCATAAAGCAAAGCCATCCCGAATAAAATAAACGCTGAAGAAAATGCAGCCATGATCAGGTACTTTAATCCCGCCTCATCAGACTTTTCGCGTCTTCGCAGGTAGGCGATCATGGAATAAAGCGAAACGCTAAGAATTTCCAGGCCCAGGAAGAGTGAAACGAAATGCTTGCTGATGACCAATACGCACGACCCAAGCGTGGCGAGGATCAGCAAGATGTAATATTCTTCTTTTCGTTCTTCGCGTTGTTCAAAATAAGCGAACGAGATCATGGTAACAGCAAGGGAGGTGATGAGGATCAGCCCCACATTGAAATCTCCGAAGCCATCGAACACAAAAAGTGGTTCAATTACTTCTTTGCTTTTTGAGACATATTGCATCATGTAGATGAAATCGCCAAGAAGAGACGCTACGGTGATGATGTAAATGACCGTGTGATTTCGTTTAACCGAGATCGAGAATAAGATCAGGATTGCAGCGCTCGTCAGGATGAAGAGCGGAAGCACGTTCAGGAAATCAATCTTACTCATAAAGTCCTCCTTTCTTGCTCGTGAGCACTGGCGTGTTTATCGGGGGGCGGTCCAATTTTAATGAAGTGATGCCGAGGCCATTGGTCACGGTACGTTTGGCTGTATCGATTACTGGCTGTGGAAAAACACCAAGCCAGATGATTGCGATGACCATAGGAACCAGAATTAATTTTTCTCGAATGGAAAGGTCGTGAATATGTCCATGATTGAATGAGGGTTCTGGTTTGATCTCACCGAGAAAAACTTTCTGCATAATGCGCAGTGAATACGCGGTAGCGCCAACGAGTCCGATGGCAGCGAGTATCGTCAATGGTTGAGATGCATTCCATGCGCCAACTAAAGTGAGAAATTCCGCGATGAAGTTACCGAGTCCGGGAAGTCCTAGAGAAGCCATTGAAAACACTAGCGCGACAACGCCCATGAACGGCATGTTTATCCAAAACCCACCCATCTTCAAAATGTCGCGTGTGTGGATTCGTTCATACATTGAGCCGGCAAGAATGAAAAGCGCTCCGGTACTGATGCCGTGTGTGATCATCTGCATCACAACACCTTGCCACGCCAGTTCATTGAAAGCGAAAACACCGAGCATGATAAATCCCATGTGGCTCACGCTGGTGTAGGCAACGAGGCGTTTGAAATCGGTTTGCGAGAACGCGAGAACCGCTCCGTAAAGAATTCCGATCACACCGAAGAGCATGGCCCAGGGAGCAATGGCATGAGAGGCTTCCGGAAAGAATGGAACAACGAAGCGAATGAGACCGTATGCTCCGGTCTTTAATAACAATCCAGCGAGGATCAAGCTACCAGCGGTTGGCGCTTGCGAGTGAGCATCGGGAAGCCATGTGTGGAACGGAACCACCGGAAGCTTGACGATGAACGCAGCGAGAAATCCCAGCATTAACAATCGACCGGCTTCAACTGACAGGGTTGTTCCGATAAGATCGAAATAATTGAATGTATAGTTATTTGTATTGGCTCCGTGAATGAAGTACAGGCCCAGAATGGCGAGGAGCATCAGTAGTCCGGATGCTTGAGTGAAAATGAAAAACTTGTAAGCTGCGTAGGTTTTGTTCTCATGCCCCCAGATCCCGATAAGGAAATACATCGGGATGAGCATCACTTCCCAAAAGAAGTAAAACAGGAAGAGATCCATGGTAAGAAAGACCCCGGTGATCCCGGCAAGCACCCAAAGTAAATTGAAATAATAGAAGCCTATCCGGTAATTGATCTCGTTCCATGATGTGAGCACCGCCAACAGGCCGAGAAAAAATGTAAGCAGTAACATGAGGAGGCTGAGTCCATCCATAGCGAAGGCAACGGAAACTCCGAATGATGGAATCCAGGGCACGTTGTAGTTCACGATCCAGGTACTACCAGCCGAAGCCAGTGCAGGCGGACTCTCCATCCATACAACTATTACGAGTATTAAATCGACTGCGACAGCAAGAAGCGCAATCACTTTGGCAATCTGCGGATTTACCCTGCCGGTAAACCACGCCAGTACTCCACCGATCATCAGAATTGCAATAAACCAAACCAGGATCATAATATGCTCAGTTAAAGATCAGTTCAACATTAAACTTATCGACAACACAAAAATCGCCCCGATCACAATTCCCATGATGTACCATCGCATTACACCGCTTTGTGTTCGCGCGAAAACATTGTGAAAGAAATGTGTGACAGCAACGATGCCTTCATAAAATTTATCGATGAGGTCATTCTTGTTGACTTGTGCCATGAACACAAAGGGTCTTACAAACAATGCGTCATAGAGGGTATCGAACCCCCAGCCGGAATACCAGAATCTGTTTGTTACGATCATCGAACGCTTGAGCTCAGCGCGCAGATCAGTGCGTTTCATGTAGAAGAAGTAGGCGACACCGACACCGATGAAACATAGTACTGCGGCCGCAATCTGAATTCCCCATTCGGCATTTTCAACTCCTTCGCGCACGTGGGTTTCTGCAAGAACAGGAGAGAGAAAATGCGAGAACAATTGCACATGGCCGAGTGTATGCGGTAATTCAATAAACCCGCCCGCAAATGAAAGAATTGCAAGTATGCTGAGTGGAATCGAGATCAATGCTCCAACGTTGTGGCCAATATGTGTTTTTTCTTCTCCGAAGAAGGTCAGGAACACCATGCGAAACGTGTAGATCGCGGTAACAAACGCGCCCGTGATCGCAGCAAGGAAGAACCAAATGGGTCCGCGTTCACCTGCCCAGGCAAACCACAGTATCTGATCTTTGCTATAGAAGCCAGCGGTGATGAATGGAAGTGCAGCAAGTGATCCGGAGCCGATCAGAAATGTCCAATAGATCAGAGGAAGTTTGTGACGCAGGCCGCCCATCTTGAACATGTCTTGTTCGTTGTGAAGAACATGGATCACAGCGCCCGCGGCAAGGAACAAAAGCGCCTTAAAAAACGCGTGGATCATAAAATGGAAAGCGCCCGATGCCCACGCGCCTACACCAAGCGCAAGAAACATGTAGCCTATTTGAGAAATTGTTGAGTAAGCGAGGACGCGTTTCAGATCGTTTTGTGTGAGCGCGCTGAAACCTGCAATCAGCAAAGTCACGGCTCCAATGATGCCGACCCACTGTTGAGCATAAGGAGCGAGCTCGAAAATGGTGTGAGTTCGTGCGATAAGGTAAACGCCTGCAGTAACCATGGTTGCCGCGTGGATGAGCGCGCTGACGGGAGACGGACCAGCCATGGCGTCAGGCAACCAGGTTTGCAAGGGAAGCTGTGCCGATTTTCCGCATGCGCCTCCGAGTAACAACAATGCGATGGTAGTTGCAGTCTCCGAACCAACGGTCCATGATTGCGGAGCCTGTGTGAGAATTTCCTGAATGTTGAGTGTACCGAAATTTTTGAAGAGCATAAAGAGGCCGATTGCCATTGCAGTATCTCCAACACGAGTGATGATAAACGCCTTGCGTGCCGCGTAGCCATTCTTTTCTTCTTTATACCAGAATCCGATCAGCAGATAGCTGCACAAACCCACGCCTTCCCAACCGAGGTACATGAGCACGAGGCTGTCGGCCAGAACGAGAATGAGCATTGAGCAAACGAAGAGATTCAGGTAGCAAAAGAATCGTGAGAACCCCTCGTCATCGTGCATGTATTCGATCGAATAAAGGTGGATCAGAAATCCCACGAAGGTGATCACGAAAATGAATGTCATCGAAAGAGCATCCAGGTGAAAAGCGAATCGTGGGCTGAGGCCATCCACGCTAAACCAACTCCAAAGTGTCAGATCAATTACCCTGGCGGGATTGCTGAGGAAACCGGCACCAATGATGAGTGTGACAAGAGCGGCAAGGCCGATACTGCCTGCTCCAACAAGAGCCGAAATGGTTTTGGAAAGTTTCCCAGCGCCAAGAGTCAGGATCAAAGCTCCGGCAAACGGAAGCGCGGGAACAAGCCACAGGAAATCATCCATGCCCCAATCGCAACACCCTGACGGGGAACAATC
>CBHROW010000134.1:0-13950 GCA_966080355.1 uncultured Chryseosolibacter sp. | reverse complement strand
GTTGATCACTCGCTCATCGTGTGTATGAGCCGGGCCGTCCAACACTCCCCGCACGATGCAATATTTTAACTTGCTGATCTCGAGTTGAGGACGTATGATGTTTTCCATCAACGTTCGCTGCGGCTCCGGTCCTGAAAAAATAGCAAGCACATCGAAACGTTTTTGAAAATCATTTTTTCGAAAAAATCTCGATAACGGGCCGATGAATTCAGCATTAGCGATCAGCCGCTTTTTATCGTTGAGTTTACCCGTCAGGTTGTCTCCATCTTCAAAATCAGGGATCCAGCACCGCGTGAATTTTTTCATCTGGCGACTGTTGAAAAAATTTACCGGTGCCGAAAGGAAACCAAACCGCTTAGGCATAAGGATGTTACTTTGATGCGTGATAAAAACGCTTGGCACTTTCGCTGAATAACAGCCATATCGATTATCGGAAATAATGAGGTCGATGTTTTGACCCTCGACAAGTTGCTCGATCAATGCGTGCTCTTTGCGAATAGTTCGAATGAATTTCGGCAGTTGTTTAGTCATCTTCCAAACCATTGACCCGGTCTGTGGATATTCGGGCTCATAGCCAGGCAAAACGAAATCACGAAGTTCCGGAAATTCTTTTTTCAAAAGTTGACGTGACGCGCCACTTCCTGCAATCGAAACAAGATGGCCGCGCAACAGCAGTTCGCGAATAACGGGAATGCATCGGGAAGCATGACCAAGCCCCCAATCTAATGGTGCCACGAGAACGTGCTTCTTCATCCGAGCGTTTTGAAATTGAACCCCAGCGAAAGACAGTGATCAACAAGTCGCGGAAATGCGTACATCATATTCTTCTGCGCCTTTAAGCTATCGTGAAAAACTATGATGGAACCCGGTCGAATTGCGGAGAGCGTTTTCTCCAGGCATCGCTCGGGCGAAAGCCTTTTTTCGAAATCGAAGGAGAGAACGTCCCACATCACGATTCTGAACTCAGCCAAATCCGATAGCTGCGAACGCTTAATTCTTCCATAAGGTGGCCGGAATAAACGTGTGCTCGGAACACGATGTTGTAATAAAAGAGCCCCCACCGCCCTGACGTGATCGGAATATCTCCCCTTTCTTCTAGCCCAACCGTTGAGATGGTTGAATGTGTGATTTCCAACCGTATGCCTGCCATCAATAACCTTTTGAAAAATGTCGGGATGTTTTTTTATGTTGTCACCGATACAAAAAAAAGTTGCCTTTAATGATCGCTTCGCCAGTTCCGACAAAACAAACTCTGTGGGGCCGGGCACAGGACCATCGTCAAAGGTGAGATAGAGATCCCGATCACCTGGAGGCATTCGCCAGGTAAGCGAAGGATAAAACCATGGAAGGAAAAATGGAACGCGATGCGGGATCATCCTACCCGGCACGAAAGAATGGTAATATCATCGTGGTAAGAGTTCTTGCCCTTGAATCTGTCGAGAGCAACAATGATATCCTGATGAATAACTCTCAGGTCTTTGCTGTACGTATGGTCTTCGTTGAAATAACTCAGCAGCGACTCTATTCCGAATTCTTTGCCTTCTTCATTTACGGTTTCGGTAAGGCCATCGGTGTAACAAAACAAAAGAAAATCATCCAGGTCAGTCACAAAACCTTCGTTCAAAAACGGAAGCGGATGCATCGCGCCAAGGACTGTTGATCCTTCTTCGAGCAGTCGGATACCATGCTTTTTATCCCAAAGGATCGGTGGATTATGGCCGGAATTTACATACACCATCGTCTTCAGGCGAACATCGTAAATCGCAGCAAAGAACGTGATGAATTTTTCGCCTTTGGTATTCTCAAGCACCTGGAAATTCAGGGCTTCAACAATATCCGTAAGGTTTGGTGTTTGCCTGAGGAGGGTTCTCAATACGGCTTGAAAGTTCGACATCATCAGCGCAGCCGGAATTCCTTTTCCGCTCACATCTGCCACGCAAATCAAAAACTGATTCTTGTTGATGGGAATGTAGTCGTAATAATCACCTCCTACCCTGTCGTGCGGCAGGTAACTCGCTTCAACTTTAAGGCGCTCGGTATATGGCAGTTTTTCGGGGAAGAGGAATTGCTGCACATCGCTTGCAATCTCCAACTCCTTTCGAAATGCTTCCTGCTGAAGTTGCTTTCGCGCCAGCTTCTTATTTTCAATCGCAACGATGATAATGTTGCTTAAGGCCTGGATAAAGCGGATGCCGTCTTCATTTTCATACCGTGGATCGTTCTTATCCAGCCCGCCCACAAAGATCAGTGCTAGTGTACTCGATTTGTGCGTGACGGGAATGACAATATCGAATTCTGTAAACTCACATTGATCAAAGTCTTTCAGGTGGCTGATGTCCTGAATGGTCTTAAATTCCGGCAGCAGTTTAGCTTTATGAAATTGATGGTCGGTTCCGAAACTTGCTTTGCAGCTCCACTCCTCGTCTAAAACGAAGAGGGCCAGCTTCTTGATGTTGAGGTTCGACCGAAGTGTGAAATTATAGATCTTATACAGCGACTCTTCCGGAAGGTTGCTGTTGATCGCCTGTGTAATCTCCAGCAATGCATTCAGCTCCAGCTCCTTGATCTCAAATTGTTTCTTGATGTCTATTGTCGCCATAGGGTTACGATAGCAAATTTAGAAATTAAATCATTCTATCAGGTAGGTAGACGATCATTTCAGACTAGCTGGGCTAAATAACATCTTCAATTGGTTCTAGGGCTGTGTGCCAGACGATTAAAGGCACCTGATGGCCTGACCTGCGAATTTTCCAAGATGAAACCACATCGCAAACGGCTATTGAGTTCGCTCATCAACATGGTGAAAGGTCCTGACATAGTGAAGAAACGGGCTTCAACTCATGCGTTGAGGTTTGCATCGATATTATACAAATTTTGTTTGCTGCGGTTTATACTTCTTCCTTTCCAATAATAATTGACAAAGTTTGAAAGTATACCGATTGCGATTACATAGACAGGATAAATAAGCTGAAGTGCAGAAAAGGCCAGTACATTGAATTCGGTTTTTAGAAAACGTGTGATCGAAAAGATGAGCACAGCTTCAAATACCACCTTTGTTATCAACGGGACTACCACGGCAAGTGCGCCATCGAGTGCGTACAACCAGGACATGATCGCGGCAACCTGTGTTGTAAGAATAAAAAGCGCAAGAGCAATAGCTATCAATGAAGAATTAGACTGCCACTTTCCAGCCCAGCGAATACGTTGATAAAAGAAATCAGCGAGCGATGGCTGAGGTTTGGTCGTTACGATCGATGAGGGGTTGGCATTGAATCGCAATCCCTGCGGAAATACCGCGAGTATCTTGCGCATCAGGAATTCGTCATCGCCTGAAGCAATGTGCTCATTTCCCGCATAACCGCCAACTCGCGAAAAAACAGCTTTTCGAAAGGCAAGGTTTGCACCGTTGCACATGGTCGGAACACCAAGTGCTGCAGTTGCCGCTGATGCTCCGACAACGCTCGCAAATTCGAGGGATTGAAGTTTGTCAAAAAAACTTTCACCGCTCATTCCCACAGCCCCGAACAGCATTTGCGTTTCATGATCCTGAAAACCTTGCGCGATGGATTCAAGCCATCTTGGGGTAACTCTGCAATCTGCATCGGTAGTCACAATGATCTCACCGGTGGCAATATGAATTCCTTTCGTCAAAGCACTTTTCTTACCGTGGCCGTCATTTGCAACAAAAATGTGTTTTATCTTCGATTGCTTCAACATGACACTTGTGTTGTCGGTGGAATGATCGTCAACCACAATGACCTCGAAATTGCCAAACGACTGACGTTGCAAGTCGTCAAGCAATGCGCTGATATGGTGTTCTTCATTTCTCACAGGAACAACTACCGACATTTTCACTGGCGAACGCACTCGACTTGTCTGCGGCTTTCGCATTACTTTTCGCCAACCGAAAAGAAACGCTACAAGCAGCAAATCGTAGGCCGTCAAAATTATCGCCACTGTGTTCATGCTGCAATTTCAATAATTTCCAAACGCTGGCTATCTTGTTGCCGTGGGAAAAGTTTTGAAAGAGAAGATCATACTCGGGCTCGATCCAGGCACAACTGTCATGGGCTACGGCCTGGTGTGCATCCGGGGGCAGAAACTGGAACTTATTCAATATGGAGTGATCCACCTGGCAAAATACGAAGGCCATGAATTAAAACTGAAAAAGATCTTTGAGCGGGTGGTGAGCCTGCTCGAGGAATATCACCCTGACGAAGTTGCGCTCGAAGCTCCTTTTTACGGAAAGAACGTTCAGTCGATGTTAAAATTGGGTCGTGCGCAAGGTGTGGCGATGGCTGCCGCGTTGTCGCGCGAAATCCCGATTGTAGAATATGCCCCGAAGAAGGTCAAACAGTCGGTCACGGGCAATGGAAATGCTTCGAAAGAGCAGGTGGCAAGAATGCTGATGACGTTGTTGAAGATCAAGGAAGTGCCAAAATTGCTCGATGCTACAGATGCACTTGCTGTTGCATTATGTCATCATTTTCAAAATGGCATTGTCAAAACACGAACAAGGTCGTGGAACGTTTTTCTGACGGAGAATCCCGAGCGCCTGAAGATACCAAAATAGCACGCGTGAATCGGTCGAGCAACCACCATCTTATTCTCATCACCAATCATTTTCCTTTCGGTGAAGCGGAAGCATTTCTCGAACAGGAGATCAGTTACCTCACCTCCCGATTCGATAAAGTTATTGTTGTTGCCCGCGATACAACGTCAACGGGGCAAAGACCGGGAAATTTCATCGCTCATCGACTTAATCCGGTCAGTTCCACAGCGGAGAAACTGGGCGGGTTTTGGTTATTGCTAAAAAAATTCCCAACCGTTTCGCGCTTCCTGACGACTGAGGTTCATTCGATCCGTGCCCGCCAACGAAGTGTTTCTGCAGCGATAATTGGCGTGATGTTGCACGATCTCATGAAGGCGTTGATCACAGCTCGTGATGTTGAACGAATTATCAGGCAGCATCAACTTCGCGGGACGATTGTCACCTATTCGTATTGGCTCACCAATTCTGCTTTGACCTTGCTGTTTTTGGATTCACGGAATAACAAGATGATCAGGTTGTCGCGCGCACATGGTGGTGACGTTTATGAGTTTCGGCATAAGACTAAATACCTGAGTTTCCGTTCGGTGCTGGTAAGAAATCTTGACGCGATCTTTTGCATTTCTGAAAACGGAAAAGATCACCTCAAAAATTTTACCGATCGGAATGACGCTGCAAAGCTCAAAATAGCAAGGCTTGGAACTAAAGGTGGATTCATGCGGCCGCCTCAACCGAATGCAACGCAATTTGTTGTGGTGAGCTGTGCGTATATGCTTCCCGTTAAACGGATCGACTTGCTGATCCGCGCATTGGCAGAGATCCGCGATCTGCGAATTCGCTGGATCCATATCGGAGACGGTCCGCTACGACACGACCTTGAAGCCCTCGCGATGAACAAGCTCGGCTCAAACATTGAAGTGCAATTCAAGGGATCGCTAACCAACACTGATCTTATCCGGTTTTACGAGCAGAATTTCGTACATCTTTTTGTGAACACCAGCGAATCTGAGGGTATCCCGGTAACGATCATGGAAGCACAGTCGTTTGGAATTCCCGTTCTTGCTCCACGCATTGGCGGGATCCCTGAAATTGTTTCGGCCTCGAACGGAAAACTCTTCGAACCAGATGCGCAGCCGCAAGCAATTTCCGGCCATATTCGCGAGCTGGTCATGGCGCCCAACGATGTATATCAAAAACTCCGCGAAAATGCCTGGACAAACTGGAACGAGCGGTATAACGCAGAAAAGAATTTCCCTACTTTTGTGACTGAAATTCTTAATCTCGCAGGATGAGGCTCGATGCACAAACGCTGGAATATCTCCATGGAAAAAAATTCTCGAATCACCTTACCATTCCCTATTCGTTCCATGAGCCGATAGAAAACCGGATCCTTTATTTAAAAAATATCGTCCGGGGAAAAAAGGTCATTCACCTGGGCTGCCTCGACCACTTGCCACTTATCGATGACAAGATCGCCCGCAATCAATGGCTACACAAAGAACTCACATCGAGTGCAGCGGTTTGTATTGGCGTAGACATCGATAAAGAAGCCAAACAATATGTTGAGACCAAACACGGATTCACCAATATCATTCTCGGTGACTTCACGAAAGAAAAACTCTCCGTGCTTGCAAGTCAGCAATGGGACCTTGCCATTCTGGGCGAGATCCTCGAACATATCGACAACCCCGTGTCGTACCTTACAGCGATTCGCGAATTGTATTCGGACTGTTTGCAACGCATTATCATCACGGTGCCGAACGCGTGGACCAAAACGACCATGCGAATGGCAAATCGTTCGGCCGAGATCATCAACTCAGACCATCGTTACTGGTTTACTCCATACACATTGTCGAAAGTGATCATCCAGGCCGGACTCACAATTGAAGACATCCATTTTGTAAACCGCGTTCCCCTGAAAGGATTCGACCTGGTTCGCAACAAGGTGGCAACTCTATTCAATAATAAACTCGCTCTTCCTTACACATATGCTTCATCGATCGTGGCCGTGGCCCGCCTGACGCCATGAAAGAAATTCTGATTCTTGTCTTTAGCAATTTGAAGAATGACGCCCGGGTGATCCGTCAGGTGAAGTGGGCGAGCCACCATGGACATTTAACGGTTGCGTGTTTTGATGCGGAGGAAGATGCATCCGTCAATATCGTGCGCATTAGCCAAACAGTGCTTACACCGTGGCGAAAATTGATGCTTGGTGCAGCTTTGCTCGTGCGCTGGTATAGTCTCGCTTATCGGCTTTTTCACGGCTATGGTGATCTGGTGCGAATGCTGAAAGACAAAAAATTTGATCTTGTCATTGCGAATGACATTGATACCTTGCCATTGGCATTTGAAATTGCCCCGCAAGCTAAGATTGTCTTCGATGCCCACGAATATGCACCGCGTCATTTTGAAAACAGAACGTATTGGCGGCTTTTGTTTCAACCGTTCTACATAGCCCTCTGTAAAAAATATATTCCAAAAATTAAGGCCATGCTCACGGTTGGCGAAGGTCTTGCCGCAGAATATGAAAAAAACTTTGGTGTGAGGCCAACCATCATCACCAATGCAACGCGTTACTTCGATCTTCGTCCTTCGACAACTTCAGCGAATTCGATCCGGCTCGTTCATCACGGCATCGTGAATAAATCTCGCCAGCTTGAGCTGATGATCGATATGATAGAGCTCCTGGACGAACGATTTACACTCGACATGTATCTACTCACGTCTGATTATGCCTCGGGCCAGACGAAATCATATCTCGATGCGCTGAAAGCTCGCGTTGCCAATAATCCGCGGGTGAGGATCTTGCCTGCAATTAAAAGCAGCGAAGTAGTGATGACATTGAATGGCTACGATCTTGGAGTTTTCCTTATTCCTCCAATCAATTTCAATTACGCAAACACACTTCCCAACAAGTTATTCGATTTTATTCAGGCGAGGCTTGGCATTGCAATTGGCCCGACACCGGAAATGCGTTCGATTGTAAATCAATTCGGTAACGGCATTGTTTCCGAGAATTTTACAGCCGCATCACTGGCTGCAAAACTTAGATCGATAACTACGGACGACATCCTCCGTTTTAAAACAAATTCGGACCGAGCGGCTTCCGAACTGAATGCAGAAAAAAATGAAAAGATCTTTAGTCAGATATTGAAAAACCTGATCCAATAGCAATGGGCGTAGTGATCCGTCAAAGTATTCTCACTTCGGTGCTGTCATACATTGGTGTGGCCGTGGGCTATGTGAATTTACTTTATCTCTACCCGAAATTTCTCGAACCGGAGCAGATCGGGCTCCTCCGTACGCTCCAGGACGCAGCTTTATTATTCACGCCTTTTGCTGTGTTCGGGCTAGGCCAAAGTATCATTAGATTTTTTCCCCATTTCTCGTCCGATAAAAATCTCTCCTCGAAGTTCATCACACTCATCCTGACACTTGGCTTATTTTGCTACGGACTTTTTCTGATCGTCTTTCTGATCTTTCAAAATTTTTTCATCTCGTTTTTCAAGACCAACGCTGCCAGCATCATCGACTATACTCAACTCATTCTCTGGCTGACTTTTCTTCTTCTCTTCATTACGCTGCTGGAGCAATATTCGAGATCGCTGTTGAACATCGCCTTTCCAACTTTTCTACGGGAAGTCGGGATCAGGTTGTTACAAGGTGCATTGGTGATCGTTTATTTTTCCGGATGGATCACCTTCCAACAATTCATGGTCATTTCTGTGATCATCTATCTGATTGCCCTGATTGTTCTGGCGCTGTCGCTCATGCGCCAGGGGCAATTGCAACTGAGCCTCAACTTCCTTGAGATCCCGCAAGTAAAATTGAAGGAGATCTTTTCGTTCAGTCTTCTCAGCTTTATCGGAACAAGCGCCATGATCCTTATAGGCAAAATGGATAGTGTGATGGTATCCGGCATGCTGGGGCTGGATTTCAACGCAGTTTATACAACAGCATTCTATATGGCCACGGTCATAGAAGTTCCGAAACGTGCCATCACAACCACGGCATCACCGTTGATCGCGCGCGCGTTTGAAAAAAATGACCTTGTCGATATTGATCGCATTTACAAGAAAACTTCGATCAATCAAACGATCGTTGGAAGTTTGCTCCTGATCGGGATCTGGGCAAACCTCGACAACATCTTCACCATCATGCCCAAAGGAGAATACTACCAGGCGGGTGCTGTGGTTGTTGTCATTGTAGGCTGTGGAAAATTACTCGATATGGTATTCGGGCCAAGTAGTGAGATCATCGGACTCTCGAAGCATTACTGGTTCAACCTGGTGGTGATTTGCATTCTGGCTGGAATTGTCATCACGGTGAACGCAGTGTTGATACCGATCATGGGTTTGAAGGGAGCTGCGGTGGGAACCGTGATAGCGCTAGCAGTTTATAACATTTGCAAGTTCATTTTCGTATTCGTGAAGTTAAAGTTGCAGCCGTTCACGCTTGCCACATTAAAAGCGATGATCATTTCTGGTTTGACTGTAATGGTCGCGCTGCTTCTGCCCAGGTTCGATCAGGTGTTTGTCGATATTGTAATCCGATCTGCGATCATCACATTAGTTTTTTCAGTGTTGATCATCTGGGCGAAATGTTCAGAAGAGATCAATAGAATGGCAAGAGCTGCGGTGATAGCGATGGAGAAGTGGATAAAAAGTTAGACCATCGAACAAACGCAGTGATGCGTTGCCAGATGGTCTAAAGTAATAAGAGAAGGTCTTCTAATTATATCTTGACTATGACTAGAAGTCTGATTACGTTTACAACGTAAAGGTCGCGTTACCCACCCTACCAAAAAAACATACTTTATTCAGATACCTACTCGCTGTTTTCTACTCCTTTATAACTAGCGAAAAATTATCATCTCTGAAAATCAACTACTTGTAGCAACTGTGCTCGCGCGCACATGAGCTTTACTTACGTTGATCGAGCGTCAATCAATCGTCACAATCGCTGTTTTGCTGCTGCTACCTGATTGATAAATTGGTTGTAACTTTAAGGTTCAATGAACCTACGACCGTTGTTGCTTGTCATCGCGCTTGCGAGTTACGCCATGAACATGGCCGCTCAGTCGTTTACGGTTTACAATTATTCTATACCTGAAGGTCTTCCAAGTTCTGAGGTCTACGAAGTTTTTCAGGACAGCCATGGATTTTTATGGTTTGCCACCGACAACGGAGTGGTGAAATTCGATGGCAAACAAATGGAAGTATTGCACGTAAAGAACGGTCTCACCGATCCCGTTGTGTTCAGCTTCTTCGAAGATTCAAAAAACCGAATTTGGTTTCGGACCTTTTCAGGGAAACTCTCTTATCTCGAAGAAGGTGTCATCAAAACATATGCATTCAACGACAAGCTGGCGTCTTATACAAAAAAAGGGATTTTCTATTATATCATTACACCAAAAGACGAACTGTACTTTACTTCGCGTGATTACTTCGGAAGAATTGACTCGACAGGGAATTTGAGTGTGAAACGGGTTATCGATCAAGGTATCTTTTACCAAACCGTTGGCGATGAAAGCGTGATCGGTATATCAGCACACGCATTCCCACCGGAACAAATTATTGTTGATGGAAAATCATATCCCATCAATATTTCACAGCGCTCTTATCTCAACCGGGTTTTTCGCAGCGTCAAGTGGAACAACAAGCTATACATTTCTCTCAATACCGAAGTTTTTGAAATTGGCGATGGAAAAGCCAAGCAAGTGGTGCACAGGGATCAGCCGGTGATCAGCATCGGTGTTGATAAAGAGAATAATTTCTGGGTTGGATACATGAGTGGCGGTGCCGAGCGATTTTCAAATGGAGATTTCACCCGAAGCTGGAAGCCTGAGTTCATTCGCCAGAAATCGGTGTCGACAGTATTTCAAGACCACGAAGGAGGACTCTGGTTTTCAACCCTCGAGAATGGCGTCTATCATGTTCCCAACCTGCTCATCCAACATTTTCCAATAACCAGCGACTCGAGGTTGCGCGGGGCAATAAGTTTCGATGATCGGGCTGTGGTTGGAGATCAGGTAGGCCGCATATATGAGATCGATGCACAAACAAAAAAGAATCGGGTTGTAAGAACAGTTAACGGCCCGATCCTTTCCATGTACAAAAATCGAAGCGCGATTTTCGTTTCTTCGAATTCAAACATGTATCTTTTTGATCATCATCTGAGATCGGAAAAAGAACTCGAATGGATTGCCAATGACTATTTCGAATTGCCTACCGGTGAAACGTACACCTTTGGCGGACACCGCCTGAAACTATTCGACAAGAACAACAATGAGATCTGGGCTAAAGCGGTGGACTTGCCTTACCGCGCCATCTTGTTTGACGATTCAACATCCTTCCTGGCTGACCGCGTGGGCCTGCACATCGGAGATATGGAACTTAACATCAGGCATGTGGTCGAAGGGCTCGCCCATGTCAAGATCAACAACATTATCAAGATCAACGACACTACACTGATGCTTACCACCATCGGAAAAGGCCTGGTCCTGATGCATCCGAAAACATTACACTACAAAATTCTCAACACCGACAACAACTTCCTTGCCGACAACATTTATTCTTCACTGATCGATGGAGACGTGATCTGGCTTGCAACCGACAAAGGGCTTTTAAAAGCCTCCATCGCGCGACTTACCGATGGGACATTCGCACCACAATATCTCACTCGCCAAAGCGGCTTGATCAGCGATAAGATTGATTTCCTTGTCGAAGTGAATAACGAGATATGGGCATTCTCCGACAACATGTTTTCGGTGATTCCGAAACAGTTTTCAAAATTCTCCAACGAACATCCTCTTTTTTATATCGATGAGCTGAAAGTCAATAACAAACTTGTGAAGGCCGACTATCTCAACGCACTTCACCCACATGAAAATAACGTAGCTATTTCATTCGGATTTATCTCGTTCAACAATCCGAACATACTTTTGCGATATCGGCTTACCGCCAATGAAAGCTGGGTCTATACCGCTAACACACACCTCCTGTTTTCATCACTCGCACCAGGCCGCTATTCTTTTGAACTGCAATATTCCACCAGCAACAAAATCTGGATCAGTGCCATACCCGACTTGGAGATTTCGATCGAGCAACCGTGGTGGACAACCTGGTACACGCTGCTCTCGGGTTTTGTCATACTCTTGGTGCTCGGCTATCTTTATTTCAGGTACCAGCAGAGTATCTTCAAGCAAAAAAATCATTACCTGAGAATCATCAACGATCACCAGCAGAAACTTATTCAGTCCGAAATTGTGACACTTGAGCGAGAGCGAAACCGCATTTCCAAAGAGCTTCACGATCGTGTCGGAACAAACCTCAGCGCAATCAAACTCACGGTGAGTCAGCTTTTGCAAAATTACCGCGAACCGTTGGCCGCAGATGTTGAAGAGCAGTTTCAAATTGCTTTGCGTGAGATCAAAGACATCATTTATGCGCTCACTCCGCCCAGTCTCGAGCGCTACGGCTTGTTTACCGGTCTCAAAAACTATGTAAATAAACTGAACAAAAATATTCCGATCGAGATCTCGCTGAAGACTTTTGGCAAGGAGATCCATGGCAACGAGCTGAACATCCTGCTGTTCCGTGTAATCCAGGAGTTGCTCACCAACTCGATCAAACATTCTTTCGCGAAGAACATCACCATTCACCTCAATTCGTTCGATGATATGCTCAACGTTATGTATGAAGATGATGGAATCGGTTTCAATTATGACCCGCTGCAGAGTGGCCTCGGACTTGACAGTATTGAATCGCGGATAAACTCGGTGAATGGAAGCCTGAAGTTTGAATCCGGAAAATTCGGCATTTGTTACACAATAGATATTCCCATAACTACTAACAAGGAGGTTGCTTGATCAAAACTATACTTGCAGACGACCACAAACTTTTTTGCGATGGCCTCGAGCGTGTATTGAATGACTCGGGACATTTTAACGTGGTCCAGAAATTTTACAACGGACAAACTTTGCTGGAGAAGATCAGTACGCACAATCCTGATCTGCTTATCATTGACGTGGAAATGCCAACCATCAATGGGTTCGATGCGCTGAAACGGATCAGGCTGAACAACAGCACCGCGAAGATTGTCGTGCTCAGTATGCATGAAGAGAACGTTTTCTCGCAGGAAGCTTTTATGCTTGGCGCAGACGCTTACCTGAATAAATCCATGGAGAGCACGCACCTGATCGATTCACTATTGAAGACTGTGCGTGGAGAAAAGCTGTTTCCGCAAGCCGCGACAGTTACCCGGATCGAATCGCCATTTTCAGATCGCGAGCATGAGATACTCCGCCTGATCGCGTCCGGAAAAACCAGCGAACAAATTGCCGAGCGACTGAAGATCTCGCATCTCACGGTGAAAGCACATCGAAGAAATATGATGCGTAAGCTCAACGTGAACAATGCAGCCGAGCTTATTTCGAAAGCGCTTGAAATGGGATTTCTCTACGGCCTGTCCTGAAGTAATTCGGTAAGCTTTTTGGTCACCGCTGCCCGGCTATATTTTTCGTTTCCCGTCCGCTGACGAGCATGAGTTGTATTGGTCTTCCAACGCGTAAACTGGATGAGTAATTCATTTCGGATATCGTCAGCCTTCGCGGCATCGATCATACGACCCGCGTGAGAATCATTGAGGAGATCGGCTGCGTCTCCGTTTTCAGGGCCGATTCCAAGTATGGGTAGGCCCGTTGCGAGATATTCAAATAATTTGCCTGGCATATAACCTTCCGCGTCCTTATAGCCGTGCAATACAATCAGCAAAAGAGACGAAGATCCGTACATGCCGAGCAATTGTCGGTGGGGAATATTTCCAGTAAATACCGTGATGGCGTTTGTCAGCGAATCGTGTTGTACGAAACTTTTGAATTCGGGATGTACTTCACCGATAAATTCCAAGGACACATGATCGGCAAACTCGCGATTTTCGAGACACAAACTTTTTAACGCTTGCATGAACGGCCGCGGATCACATCTTTCATTGATGATGCCAACGTGGCGAATGATGAAACGATCGGATTTGGTATAGGTGAGCGAAGTAAAATCATCAGTATCATAACCATTGGTAAGCAATTCGACCTTTCGGCTGCTCAGGGCTTCAAATTTTCGCACGTAAAAAGGCGTGATCGTAACAACAATATCGGCATTTTTCAATACCTGCTGTTCCAGGTTTCTATGCTTCTTTCTTGCCCAGGTACTCAATCGCAATGTATCAAGGAAACCCCATTCACTCCACGGGTCGCGGAAGTCGGCCACCCAAAGCAACTTGGGATGTCGCTGTTTTAATTTTAAACCGATCAGATGAATGCTATGCGGTGGCCCCGTGGTGATTAGCTTTGTGATCCCGTTCGACTCGAGAAACTCGGAGAGAAATTTCACGGAAGGTTTGAT
>CBHROW010000133.1:0-13979 GCA_966080355.1 uncultured Chryseosolibacter sp. | reverse complement strand
TACACACTGAATGAGAATAGCCTCACCGTTGTAAAAGGTGATCAAACAATCAGCTTCCCGGAGTTCGATGTCAAAGCGGAAGGTGAAGAGAACTTCGACCCGGGCGCAACAGCTACATCCGGATTGCCGGTGCAATACAATAGTCAGAACCTGTCTGTTGCTGTTGTGGTCGGTAACGAGATCAAGATCGTGGGATTCGGTACTGCGAACATTGTTGCTAGTCAGGGGGGAGACGGTAACTACAACGTTGCGCTACCCGTTGAAAGGACCTTGATCGTTCGCCATGTACAACAGATTGACTTTGGTCCCCTGTCCAGCAAGGTTGTGGGCGATGCGCCATTTGCACTTCAGGCCTCCTCGAGTTCAGGGCTTCCAGTTTCGTATGAGAGTTCGAATCCATCGGTGGCCGCAGTTTCGGGTAATACACTAACAATACTGCACAGTGGAAAATCGATGATCAAAGCGATGCAATCGGGAAACAATGCTTATGCGCCCGCCCATCCCGTATGGGCCGAACTCACCGTTGTGGCAGGCCCTCAAACGATCGACTTTTCTGCGTTAGACACTCACGAAGCTGGATCGTCACCGGTTCTGTTGACTGCGACATCATCCTCCAATTTAGCAGTCTCGTTTGTTGCATTGACAAATAACATAAAGGTTCAAGGCAATACACTTGAATTTCTTTTACCTGGAAAAGCCGAAGTAATGGCGGTACAATATGGTAATGAAGATTTCACAGATGCGCCTGCTGTTGTGCGGCAATTCTGTGTTAGCCCGAAAGCCCCGGTGATAGAATTTCAGGGGCCGGAGTACATGGTGTCAAGCGAGATCAATTGGAACAAATGGTATAAGAATGGCGTGGCGATTGAAGGGGCTAATGGTCATGGATATCAGCCGACTGATGTTGCGGGCATTTACACGGTGCGCATGGTGATAGATGGTTGCGCCAGTGCACCTTCGAACGAACTGATATATGTGGCCACGGGAATTGAAGACGAAACGCAATCAGTTCATGTATATCCGAATCCGGCAAGCGCTCATGTGCTCGTAGATGTTTCTGCTTTTGGATCGAGCTCGTCAAAAATTCATATGATCGATGTTCTCGGAAATGTAGTATCACAAACAGAAGGCAACAACGTTATAGACCTTGATGTCAATGCACACTCGCCAGGAAGTTATCTCCTTATGATTCAGAACGAAAAGCGGATCGTTTTCAGGAGGTTTGAAAAAAAATAAATACAGAAAAAAAGCAGCTCGACCCACGCTGCTTTTTTTATCTTTTCAACCCATGCCCATTGGCAAAGGAACGATATGGCTTCGTTACCGTGTGTCGTAACGCCTTATTCTGTCTGCCACGACCGCAAATGCGATGACGATAACGCCTTTTTTTTAAGGCTCGTGTATGGGAAACCGTCACTATTGCTGTTGCTAACGTTTGCGTAAAAATTCTCTGAACGAAGTGATTTAAACACTTGTTTAAAAATTAAACATTTGTTTAACTTTGTGGCGATGACACGGGATAAGATATTGGAGGCTGCGCGGGCACTATTTGAAAAGAACGGGTTCGATGTGACCACGGTACGGGAAATAGCTGCCCGGGCTGAAGTGAACGTGGCGCTGATCAATTATCATTTTGGATCGAAGGAAGCACTTTTGGCTGCCCTCATCGAAGAGATGGGCGAAGCTACGCACATTCGTCTTTCCGACATCACGCGTTCTGATAACGACCCTGAGACCAAGCTCCAGCAAACCGTGGAGGTGATGGTCGAGAAAATTTTCACGAACAAGAATTATTATCAGATGGTACAGCGCGAGCTGTCCATGATCCAGCGGCCGGAGCTTCATCAAAAATTACTGAAGTCGTTGAAGCGGAACCGGGAAGAGATGCGTAAGATCATCGAGGAAGGCCAGCAAAAGAAAGTGTTTCGCAAGGATATCGACATGGATCTCACCGTGGGCACTTTATTTGGAGTGGTTTACCACCTAACCAACTCCAGGCTCAAGTTTAATCTCCCGGATAACGATGAAGAAGCTAAGCAGCGGGTTCGTGATCACGTTTCGGATATGCTTCAGCGATTTTTAAAGAAATGAATTAATCCATATTGATGAAGAAATGAAAAACTTCAATTTATACATCGTCAGTTTGCTTTTGCTTTCCATACCATTGAAAGCACAAACGACAAAAACCATAACCTTGCAGGATGGGATAACTCTTGCTGTTGAGCACAGCAAACAATTAAAAATAGCCGAAGCAGATCTACAGCAGGCGCAAGCGCGTGTAGCACAGGCTCGCGATCATGTGTGGCCCGAGATAAAAGCAAGCGCAACGTACCTTCACATCAACACGCCTAACGTTTCAGTTTCAGGCGCATCAGACAACAACAGCGGAGGTACCGGATCGAACCCCCTTGCTGCAACTTTCTCGAAGCTGCACGATATCGGACTTGCACAACTCACATTGAGCGAACCGATCTTCGCAGGGTTTAAGATCCGCAACAATCGCCTCATGGAGCAATATCTTTCGGAAGCTGCTCAATATGATGTAACGACAGCAAAAAGTACAGTGATCGTCAATACGGTGCGGGCATTATTTCAATATTACGAGTTGCTCGAAAGTAAAAAGGCTATTGACCAACATATGAAGCAGGCAGAACAGCGGGTGATTGAGTTTAAAAATCTAGAAGCGCAAGGACTGCTTGCTAAGAACGACAGGCTGAAGGCAGAACTCCAAACCAACAACATTCGCCTGACGCAAACGGAGCTGCAACACAGCCTCGAGCTGGCAGAATTTAATCTCCAGATCTTACTTGGAATACCCCAGGACACAAAACTGACGCTCGACACAACCGGAATGTTTCAACAGCCTGCGGTGAATCCGTACGATAAATATGTTGAGCTGGCAGCTGCAAATAGAAGTGTTCTCAAATCGGCACAAATGCAAGTACATGCTGCCGAAGCTGCTACTAAAGTTGCTAAGTCCGGCCGATATCCCACATTGGCCTTAAGCGGAGGATACGTCAATGCTTATCTGCCTAACGTAATGACCGTGACCAACGCGCTGAACGGTGGGCTGGCGCTCCAATACAATCTGACCGGAGCGATCCACAGCAAGCATATGATGCAGGAAGCGAAAGCCAGGCAGCGCAAAGCAGAGTTGTCGGCAGAGCTTGCTCAAGATCAGGTACAAACCTCGCTGAAGAAGCAGTACCTGGACTTTCAGAGAGCAACACAAAAGATCTCGCTCAGTCAGAATGCCATTGAGCAGGCTCGGGAGAATTTTGATATCACCAGGAATAAGTTCGATGCCGGCCTGGTCATTCTGTCGGACTACCTGGACGCAGATCTTTTGCTGCTGCAGGCGCAAATCAATCTGGCTACTGCCAAAGCCGAACGCATGATCAGCTTCTATGAGCTCGAAGAAGCAGCGGGTAACATTAAATAAAAGACACACATTCGTTTTATGGAAAAAGATAAAAACAAAAAGAAAAGTAAAGTATTCGCCATCGTGCTGATCAGCCTCGTGGTGGTCGGTGGCACATATGGCTTGATCAAATACTTTCACGGTCAATCACACGAAGAAACCGATGATGCCCAGGTAGAAGCAGACATCAACCCGATCATTCCAAAAGTTTCAGGCTACGTTGCAAAGATCCTCGTTGAAGACAATCAACACGTGAATGCAGACGATACGCTCGTTATACTGGATGATCGCGACCTTTCTCTTCGTGTACTTCAGGCAGAAGCTGCGCTCGAAAACGCGCAAGCTAATCTTGGTTCATCAGGTGCCGGTTATGAGAGTGCACAGGAAACTGCGTTGAGTTCAACCTTTAATGCACAGGCAGCAGAGGGAAATATTGAACTCGCCCGCGTAAAACTCAGACGAGCTGAAAATGATTTCAAAAGATACCAGGAGCTGATCAAGTCGAATTCGATCACCAAGCAACAATATGAACAAGCGGAAGCAGATCGGGATGCTGCTGCCAAACAACTTGAAGTGGCAGAACGTCAGCGCGAAGCCTTGTTGCGTGAAAGCTCGGCCCGCAAATCGCAGAGTAACGTGAGCCAGAAAAATATTCACCTCGCGGAAACACTTGTAAAGGAGCGCGAGGCTGACCTGAAATTTGCAAAACTGCAACTTTCTTATGCCTACATCATCGCACCGGTAAGTGGTGTTGTGTCGAAGCGAAATGTACAGGTAGGCCAACTCGTCCAGGCAGGACAATCGTTGTTTGCACTGGTGGATGACAAGAGTAAATGGGTCGTGGCAAACTTTAAAGAGACCCAACTTGAAAAAATGAAGCCAGGACAGGAGGTAGAAATTTCAGTGGATGCATTCCCGGATGAAACCTTTGAAGGAAAAATTGAATCGATTTCTCCTGCAACTGGCGCGAAGTTCTCCTTGCTTCCTCCTGATAACGCTTCAGGTAACTTCGTGAAAGTTGTTCAACGCGTTCCCGTCAAGATCGTACTTGACAATAAGAACGAAAAATCAAACCTGCTTCGGGCGGGAATGAATGTTGGTGTTGACGTTCACTTGAACTAATTCATGGTACAGCAAGAATCGTTGGTAGAATACGGGTTCAATCGCGTCATCATTACGCTGACAGCGATCATGTGCACGCTCCTCGAGATCATCGACACGACTATTGTGAACGTGGCGCTGAATGAAATGAAGGGTAACCTGGGAGCGACATTGAATGATGTGAGTTGGGTGATCACAGCTTATGCCATTGCCAACGTCATCATTGTTCCGCTCACGAGTTGGCTGTCGCAGCAATTCGGTCGAAAAAATTATTTTGCGGCTTCCATCATCATATTCACAGTAGCCTCCTTCCTCTGTGGAAATGCCACATCCATCTGGGAGTTGGTGTTCTTCCGGTTTGTGCAAGGACTAGGAGGTGGTGCATTGCTGGTAACATCTCAAACCATCATCACAGAAGTATATCCACCGGAGAAGCGCGGAATGGCGCAGGCACTTTATGGCATGGGTGTGATCGTTGGCCCGACCCTCGGCCCGCCTCTCGGTGGTTATATCGTAGATAATTTTTCGTGGCCATACATTTTCTATATCAACATTCCGATCGGCATCATTGCTACGGTACTCACTTTGTTCTATGTGAAGAGCCCGAACTACGGTGGCAAACGCTCGATCGGTGATATCGACTGGTGGGGAATATTTTTTCTTATTCTGGCAGTCGGCTCATTGCAGTTCGTGCTCGAGAAAGGCCAGGAACACGATTGGTTTGAAGATCCTTACATCATTACGTTTGCCATTGTTGCAGCACTGGGTGTTTATCTTTTCATCTGGCGGGAACTGGTTACGCAACACCCAGCTGTAGATCTGCGTGTGTTGAAGGACAGGAACCTGGCGATCGGAACAGTGCTTTCAATGATACTCGGGTTCGGTCTTTACGGTTCAACATTCGTGATCCCATTGTTCACGCAAAATTCACTCGGATGGACAGCACTTCAATCCGGGCTGCTTCTTGTGCCGAGTTCTGTTGCAACGGGTCTGATGATGCCGATCGTGGGCAGACTTATTCAGAAAGGCATCTCACAAAAATATTTGATCGCAATCGGATTTTCGATCTTCTTCGGATATAGTCTGTGGGCCTATACCATCATTACACCTTTCACCGGTGAGCGGGATTTCTTTGTGATCCTGATGGTACGTGGTATTGGTCTCGGTCTGCTTTTTGTGCCAACTACAACTTTGGCGTTATCAACTTTGAAAGGAAAAGAGATTGGCCAGGGCGCGGCCTTTACCGGTATGGTAAGGCAGCTTGGAGGATCTTTTGGTATTGCGCTCATCAGTACATATATCAGCCGGCAGAATGTAACACACAGGGCAACTTTAGCAGAGCACATTTCGAATTTCAGTCCGGATGTTCAGCAGCGACTCGCTGCGATGAAAGCGAACTTCATCGCGCATGGAGCCTCGGTTGACTACGCTACGCAACAGGCGAACAAGCTTATGGACGTTATGGTTACGCGCCAGGCGGCATTATTAAGCTACATGGATGTCTTTATCGGTATTGGAATCTTTTTCCTCGTGTGCGTGCCGTTCGTATTGATCTTGAAACCATCAAAAAATAAAGTTGACATGAGCCAGGCGGGCCATTAGCCTTCCCGTTGGATCTCTGACGACCCTGCGCAGGTAATGTTATCTTAATTTATTTTTTCAATAAGGATGCGGTGGGGGTATTTTTAGGTACCGTACACGCATTTTTTTTGCGCATATTTTGCCGGACGCCCCGTACTACCTAACTTTTTTCCATGCTTAGATTTTTCAATCGCCTGACGGAGAATCAAAACAAAACTTTGGCCTTATCGGATGTTCTGGCAGCATCTCGTTAGCGGAGAAGTTTTCGAGGGTGAGTTCAAACGGAGAAAAGCTGGGGGTAAGAGTATTTGGATCCACGGAAGCTACAACCCGATTTTCAATGCGGACGGAAAAGCCGTACAAAGTTGTAAAGTATGCGCAAGTGATTGCGAAGGATCAGGTCGAAGCCAACATAGTGAGCTCCACTTTTATAAATACGTGTGCAATAAACGATGACAATTTCTGACAATGGTTAATTGACGGTTCGATGATTGAAGATTGATCATTGGTTTTTAGTTTTGATCATTCATCTTCGTCAGTCCACACCTCCTCGCTCATTCGCCATACTTTGCCTGAAGGGTGTTGTATGATACGGCTGCGATAGTGGAGTAGGGAAGGACTCGAGTTGTCCCTGACGTTTTCAGATTCTTGTGTCGCTGAAGATTCTGCCGTATCCAGAGGCGATGCTGCGTTACGTTTATCGTCCGGCATTTCGAATTGCCGGTTTTGCCTGGTGATGCTGTCTTCCAAAATTCGAGATTCTTCATCAACATGCAGCGCGCCACTTTGATCGAGAATAGTTGCGGCAGCCAATGCCTCCGCATAGTTCTCAGTTTGCACCGCCAGCGTAACACCACGTTGTGCAAGACTCGCATACTTTAAGGCCAGATCCGCGTCTTCAAAAACCTGGACGAAGTAGCGGCCGATCTTGCTGTTCAGCGTACCTTTTTCATCTGTCACATCTGCGCGGCTTTCGCTCTTCTCCGGCAAAGCAACATCGATCATCTCGCGCCCGATATTGATGTCCATCAAATTTTGCACGGCAGCAGTGGCCGCTTCATTATCTTTGAAAATTCCAATCACTGTCTGAACCATAACGTTGAATATTTCAAGTCATGGTGAAAAAATGTATTCCTTCGCCTTTAGAAAGTGATGTCGCGAAAAAATATTTGTTTATCGCTGCTCCAGGCTGCAGCTACAATAGAGGGTGAGGCTTCAGCAAGATCCAGCGATGTGCCGCTTCCGATCTGTTGAATTTTTTTTCCTTGAGCTTGCACAAATAGATCGTTGCCAGTCTGCCAGCCATAAAACGGTGAAGACGAACCGGTAACTACACCAAGCCGCCCTTCCGCAAGAAGCGTTTCCGGTGCCCCGGGCCGCGCGTAAAATATTTTTCCATCTCGCTGCCAGATCGTGTGAGGTGTTCCCTGATTGTCGACCATTAGTTCCCCACCGTCCATTGGGCATGCATCGAGAAGCCAGGTTCCCAAGCCAAGCCTGGTGGGATGAGCGAAAGTTTTCCCTTGATCATTAGAAGTAATGATATGAAGGTCTCGCGCACCATCAACTGAATTTCTAAACATGATACTAATCTGACCGCCAGACACAGCAATGGACGGACGGCAGCATGGACAAACCGAGCCGGAGGGAGATATATAGACCACTCTATTTTTCGACCAGGTTGCGCTGTCTGCATTGAACGCAGCAAACGCAATGTTATTTTTATTATTAACGCGTAGATCAAGCCACGCAGCGTAAAAGTGATTACGGTCGTCAGCCGCCAGTGCCATCAATCCCTCAGGCGCTATTTGCGGAGTGTCATTGGCAACTGTTACTTTGCTCCATGCCGAAGTCTTATGATCCATCATGAACGCGTGAATCGTTCCGGTTTTGTCGATGGCCGTCACGAGTGAATAGTTCGTTGAACTTGCAAACTGCGGACCGCGCCCCATGCCGAGATGCATGCCCGGAACATTCGCAATGATACTTGGTGTAGAAAAATTCTTTTCACCGGCTTGCCTGGCAGTAAACATTATATTTTCTCCCTGGCCATACACGATACGCACTGTTTCATCATTGGTGGTGATGTGGGGTTCTTCACCTTCACCGAGCGCTATTGCCAGATCTTCTTTGTCACAGGCGAACAACCAAAACGAAAAGAGAATGAAAACGAGATTTTTCATAAGGACTATATCGATTACATCTCGCAAGCTAACAATTTTCCGGATGCGTGATAAAAAAGAAAGCCGGCTCGTGAGAACCGGCTTCTTAACCTAAAAAGTATAGAGAAAAACTACGAAGAACGATATCCCATTTCGTAAACGGAATTAACATGCGGACCGAGGAATACTCTGGCATATAAACGGATCACGGCAAGTCCATCGATTACAAAGCAGAGGGCAACAAATGTCGCGAGCCAAACCTGGTCTTCGCGAATCCTCGCGAATACAACGTCTTCTCCGATGAATGTTGGCGTGATAGGAAAGCCGGTTACGCATAGGCAAGCGAGCAAAAACGCGAGTCCAAGACCTGGATACATATAAATGTGTCCGTGAAAACGGTCGAGGTTGATATTTTTTTCCAATGACGTGAGCATTCGCAGGCACACTAACCCCACGATTCCTGAAATGATCACACCGCTGAGATAAAGCACTGTTTCCTCGAAAAGGAAATCTGCATTGAACGCGATGGCGAGCGCAACCCAAAAGTGATTAGCAGTTACCAGTATCCAGCTCAGGTAAACGTCTTTTCTTTCTGTGAATGCTTTCAGGGCGCACATCAGGCCGAGGATCGCAAAGAAGATCGGGAATTTTCGGAAGATGTCGATCGGGATCGAAGCCTGGTTGAGTTTCATGATCACACCGGCAAAAAAGAGAATGACTCCACCGGTCAGGGCAGAGCGGAGTGTGATGAAACTCAATTTTTTGCCAGTCCACTTCATCGGGTTCCAATAGTATCGGTACATGAAAGAATCGAGGTTCCATTCTTTCAAGCTGAGAATATAAAGGCTGTATTCAAGTTTCTTGGGAAAAGAATCTTCCACGGAATGCTGACGCGGTTTGTAGTTATAAAATTGTTCGCGGATCAGATAGGTAACAACCGATGGTGACACAAGTAATTGATAGGTTCGCAGGAATGCATTCCCGGCAAAATGGATGAGCGCAAGGTTCAACCACCCGAGAGAAACTTCGATGAAAATAAGTCCGATCTGCGCTATCGATGCATAAGCGATCTGGCTCTTCACCGATGACTGAACCCGCGCGATGAACGTTGCGACAATGCTCGTAGTGAATCCGAGCACACCAATAAGAATGCGCACCGACAGCTGGTGCTCCCAGAAGTGAAATGTTCGCAGTAAGAGGAAAACTCCAACGTGCACCGAAAGCGATCCATAGAAAATTGCAGTCGAAGGTGTTGGGCCTTCCATTGCGCGTGGAAGCCACGAAGAGAAGGGAAGCTGCGCGGATTTTGCGGCTGCGGCAATGACTATGGTCAGTGATACAAAAACTCCGATGAGCGTGTGACTTTGCAATTTTGTATGCACGAGATTGTAGTTCATCAGTTCTTCGAATGTAATGTTCTCGTGCCATAGATGATGACTCATCCACATAGCGAGTACAAGTCCCACATCTCCGATCCTGTAGATTGAAAATACCTTGACCGCATTCTTGACAGGCAAATATCGATCGCGATAAAACGCAATAAGAAGGAACGAAGAAATGCCCAGGATCTCCCAGCCGATGAACAAGGTTTCGAAATTGCCTGCGAGTACAACCAGGTTGAAACCAAAATAGAAGAACAGGATGGTGTTGAAGAATCGTTTATAGCCCATTTCACGATGGAGATAGGTACGGCTGTAGACCGTGACGAGAAATGCCAGGGTTGACCCGACAAACATGTACGTTGCACTGAATTTATCGAATGAGATATCGATGAAAAATTCGTAGTCATCAATTTTATAAAGCACAAGGTCTTTCAACGCGATATATGGAAATCCGGAATTGAACCAAACCATCATGAGTGCTATGAAAACAAGTATTTGCACGCCAATGGTGAAATATGAAACCCACGAGATAAGCCCCTCGCGCTTTGCCGGTATCACCAGGCTGAATACGAATCCCGCCAGGGGAAGGAATAATATGATGTGTAAAAGTACCTTCATGTTCAATCCATAATAAGCACTGGAAGATTTTCTGATTCATTTTCGATAAGCGCGTTCACATCTTTTACATGGTCCGCTTCGTGCTTGATGGTGTGATAGATTGTGAATTTCCCTTCTTTGAAATAATACTGGTCTCTCGTGTCGGGATCGATCGCCACCAGGTGGATCCATTCGTTGATGAACCATTCATACGTTGCCGGATTTTTTTGGATGGTTTGCAGCACAACTTCCGGATAGTGTTCAACAATGATCATCAACCGTACCGGGTCGTGAACCTCGATCATTTGACTTGGTAATCCGGGACGACGGTCGCCCTCGATACCATTCGCGACTCCAAACAATCCCATCACATTATGGGGAAGCTTTGTGCCCGCACCGAGTTTTTGATTATCGACACGCGAGAAAAAATATTCGAGGTTGATGCCACCGCACACAGGCGCAGCAGCATTCAGAATGTTCAGCAGGTATTTTCCGTCCGGGTCAACGCGATAGTCGAATGAATTCATAAATGATCTGCGGTCGAGGAAAAGATTTTTAGTCATTGAGCGTCTTCCCACTATGCAAAGTGCGTTTGTTGCATGATTGAGTTCCGGACGCGGCTCAAAAAGAGACACCGCGCGAGTCTTCACTTGCTTGTGAATTGATTTTGGACTTGCATGCTTATTTACCGATTCAAATCTTCTCGAGCGTTCTTTTGAGTTTAAGTCAAGCACGGCATCAAACGTCTTTAGGTTCCGCTGATGGCCTTTGATATTTTCTTCCGACAACTTGCTTTCATCGTAGAATGCAAATTCGTCACGTGTAGTGTCATGCAGTCCTCCGACAAATTGTGTCTCCACCGGAATTTGAATCCCACGTGCCGCGAGTATCTCACGAACTTTTGAGTGATTCGCCATATATGACATCACGCGTGCATTCACTGACCCGGGCCGACCTGAGCACGCACCGCAATCGTAAGCGGCATAATGCGGGTTGTTCACACTGCTCGCGCCATGACCGATGAGATACACGATGGGTGCAAAGTTCTTAACCAGGCCGATACTCTTCAGTAAGTTCTCTACGCGTGTTGCCATTTCATCAATCGAATAACCGACTTGCAACCCATTTTCCTTATGGTCAGGATTGTCGCAATCAATGGTAAGTTTCGAAAGCCTGTCCATATGATCGAAGGAGTTAGCCGTTGCCGGACTTGCGCTCGGTCGGAAGATATTGACAAAAAGGCGTAAGGCAGACCAAAAGCCGAGTGTCTGCGAGATGAGCCAGCCACCGAACAGGGTATGCGTTTGTTTTGTAAAATGAAGATCGCGTTCGCGCTTCGATGTTGTATTGAGTTCCTTGATCAGATATTTTGGAGTCACCGGTGCGGGGCAGAGCTTGGTGTAGAATTTTCCATTCTCAGGTTGAAAGAAGAACTCTACGCTGAAAAATCCCGGAGTGGCGAATGTCTCGCAGTGTGGATCAGTTTTTTCCAGGTATCGCCTCAGCGAGCACTCGCGGTCGTCAATGCAAAACAAAGCCTGAAAGCTGGGCGTTGCCACCTCCGTAGGAGCCAATGGAATTTTCAGACCGGCCAGGACCGAATCATAGTATGTCCACTCGAATGCTTCCTGCCACATGGCAAGTACTTCCGAGATCTCCGACTGCGGTAGCTTTTCAAAAAGATCATAGTTTCCGCGAGGAAGGGAAGATGCGATCGGCTTCCAGTTGCCAGCACCAAAAGAATAATCCAGCGCGTCAATTTCAAGAAGCAGTTCGAAGGTGATCACATCCTCCAATGTAATTTCTTTTCGGTCGAGCAGGTTTTGCGGCTGATCTTCAACAGACGACACAAGCCCCGACCAACCTTGATGCGCAAACTGTTGGTCGAACAAATAATGTTGGTAAATGTCGGGGTCGCCCACAACCTCCCTCAACAGATCCGCAAGCTTGTGATCATTGGTGAGCAGTCGTTTTTTTATGCGGTCGGTGCGGAACAGACTGGTGAAGCTTATTCGTTCCAACTCGCGGATGTTGTTCAAAAATCCTTTTTGAGATACCGGGAAATTCCAGATTGCAATTCCCTGGTCGAGGTAGCTGCAGATCGTGCGGAACAACGTAGGCTGAACAAGCGAATCAAGATCAATCTTATAATTCTTTTTCCAGAATGCCCGCAATGTTCCGATGCGCGGCAGCTCGTCTTTTCGGTATTCAAAGTAAAGAACCTTTTGTTTCCAGTCTTTCAGGTTTTCGGCTCCTTTCCGGTCGATGATCACGCGATCGAGGATTCGCTCATCGATTTTGTGACTGTCGAAATACGCGCGGTATTCTTTGAGACCCAGTGAAACCGTATAGGCGAAGATAGACGAGGCATGATGGATGGCGTCAAAAAATTTCAGGGCTTGAAACGCGTGCAGCGTGTTGTGGTGAATAAAATCTTTGAGCGGTGCCTGTGCCGGCAGGTAATGTTTGAGATCATGAATCAGTTTATGGATCCATTTCCCGTTTTCAGTTGCATGCCCATGCGCTTCGACTGCACTTTCGATCGAGATTTCTTCCGTTTTCATTTTCGTGTCGTTAAGATATTGGACTGCATCTGGTGGAAATTTTAGAAGAACACCTGGTATTGTAAAACAAGCTGACCTTTCGTACTGTCTTTCACAATGTCTGTTGCGTTGGACCTGGCGAATACCGTTCTGTTCTGATAATCGAGTGTGAGTTTGGCGTTGTGTCCTTTGATCAACCAGTTTAATCCGATGCTCCACACATTACTTGGGTCAGCAAGGCGACTAAAATTGGCGAACATGATCGAAGCATACGGCAAGAGTGTGCCATTCCCTTCGCCAAGCAAATCAGATCTCATTAAGTATCCTGCCTGGCCATAAAAGATGTCACCCGTTCCGAACATCGGGAATGCATTTCCCTGACTTCCTGAGAACGGCCCATTGTTAATCCCGCTTGCAGGATTCATTGTGCCATTGTATCGCAGGTAATTCGGACCGAAATCATAGCTGAAGTATCCTGCGTACAATGAAAGAGCCGTGCCTTTTTCTTTATTGAGTGGAGCATCGTAAAACAAGGCGGCTGACCAGAGCATCATGTCGTGATAGACTGTATCTGCACCGGTAGTCGCTTGTGTCCATGTTGCTTTTCTTTGCGTGATGAATCCCGCTTCGATGTTGAATACGCGCTTTTTAGCCAGATACGTTCCTGTGGTATAAGGAGTCGCATGACTTTCTTTGTCAAAAATATTGTAGATAAAAAAGCCCTGATATTGTTTGTGATGTCCGCGCGTAGCAAAAGTTGCTGCGCTGTTCAGGGCGGGGGGCGTCTGACCATTGGTCGTGATTGGAAAGGGATCGCTTAAGATGATCCGGTAATCGAACTTGTTGAGTTGACCTCGGGCGTAAACGCTAAGCTTGCGGGAAAACTCATCGGTTTGGTCAACGGTGGCTTGCGCAAAAACCGGAACATCCATCGTCATGATGGTGCTCACACTCGGCTGGCTGAATCGTGAGAGGCCATTGGTGATCGTCAGGCCGCCTCCGAACTTGAGCCAATCTTTGTTCTTCCATACTTTGTATTCGCCAAGGGCATCGTGAAAAAAAACCTGGAGTTTTCTATTGCCCGAGTTTTGCGAAAGGAAATTGAAATTATTTTGGCCGAACTGCGTGTAAAAGAAAACATGATCGGTGATCTGCCCATAAAACTGAATGCGAGTTCTTCGAAGTCCGATAT
>CBHROW010000132.1:0-13983 GCA_966080355.1 uncultured Chryseosolibacter sp. | reverse complement strand
GTTCGTTACCAGCGAACAACTGCAGTTTCGCGCTGTTCGTGAGGCCGTTCTTGTCCGTTACTTTCAGCTCCGGATTGAAAACTCCGGCTTTATCGAAGGTGATGCTGAATTCTCCATTGTTGGAAGTCGCAGTCTTTCCGTTGGCGACCAATTCATACTTCAGGGCGTCACCGTCAGGATCATGCGTTCCTTTCGCACTGAATTTCACCGTGAGCGGAACCTCGCCATAGAACTTGTCGGCCGAGAGTTGAGCAACGGGTGGCCTATTGCCTCCATTGTAATCGATGCGAACAAGTCGCGCATCGATATTTCTGGCGAACCATTTTGTTCCGTATTCGAGCATGTAGAGTTTTCCATCAGGTCCGTATGCCATGTCCATGATGTTGTTGAATTTCGTTCCTTCCATGAAAGGCTCCATATCTTTGATCGCGCCTTCGGCATCCATAGTGACGAGGAACATGAAGTTTCTCATCCAGTCGTAGATCAGAAGTTTGCCATCGAAATAGTCAGGGAAAGCGGTGTCTATACCTTTGAATTGTTCGCTATAATAGACCGGGCCTGCCATGGCGTTCCTTCCACCCTCACGCATCATCGGGAAGTCGTCAGCTTTTGCATAGGGATACCAGATGAACGGAGGCGAAACTGCAGGAAGTTCGCGAAGTCCGGTGTTATTGGGCGATTCGTTGACCGGATGTTCAGGATCCCAACGTTGTCCGGCTTTCTTCGCAGCAAAATCGTACTTCGCATAAGGATAATTCTTTCCAACAAAATAAGGCCAGCCGAAAAAGCCAGCGTGCTTCGCCTGATTGACTTCATCGTAACCACGTGGCCCGCGGAGTGAATCGTTTTGTCCGGCATCGGGCCCGACTTCGCCCCAATAGAGATAGCCGGTCTTTGAATCGATCGAGATGCGATACGGATTACGCGTGCCCATCACATAGATCTCGGGCCGCGTCTTCTCGGTTCCTTTCGGGAATAGATTTCCTTCGGGGATGGAATATGATCCATCGGCTTCGGGATGAATTCTCAATATCTTCCCGCGCAGGTCGTTGGTATTGGACGATGACTTTTGTGCATCGAATGGCGAACGACCCGGTCTCTCATCGGACGGGCTGTAACCATCAGACTCAAAAGGGCTGCTGTTATCTCCGGTGGAAATGAACAAATTGTTTCCGGGTCCGAATGCCAGTGAACCTCCGGTGTGACAGCACGTTTCACGTTGTGTAGCAACTTCGAGCAATTCTTTTTCCGAGGCGAGGTCTACTTTATCATCTTTGAAAACAAAACGCGAAAGCACGTTCGCTGATCTTTCGGGATGTGAATAGAAAATGTAGAGCCAGTTGTTCTCTTTGAAGTTGGGATCAGCGGTGATACCGATCATACCATCTTCGAATTTTGTACCGACTTTGAACGTGTTGATCACTTTCACTTTTCCATCGGATGGCGTATAAAGTTTCACGTCACCCTTTCTTTCAATGAAAATGATCTTTCCATCGGGAAGAATGGTCATCTCGGTTGGCTCATCAAGGTTGAAATCGAGAACCGTTTTGGTGAATCGATTTTCTTCCGGAACATGTTTGGTGAATGACTTTTTGAAATCAGGCTTGTTCTCTCCCATCGCATATTCAATGCCTTGCCAGACGTGATCGAGGAATTGCTGGTCCTGGTAACTTTCTTTGGTGTGTCCAAGCCCTGTGTAGAATGAACGTCCGCCTTCAAACTCGTGGTACCATGCGATCGGATGGTTCTTTCCATTTTCGCCACCCTGGTAAGAATCTTCTTCCAGGTTATAGATCACGTTGATCTTGTCTGATATCTTTTTGTAGTTATACCACTCGTCAGTTTTTGTCCATGTGTCGGGCGTGGAATTGTTGCCGAACGTGCCGACCTTCGTGAGTTTGGCTTCCTGAATCTTCGGATGACTTTTAAAATAAGCACCCACGAGTTTTCCATACCACGGCCATTCGTATTCCGTGTCCGCTGCAGCGTGAATACCGACAAAACCGCCACCGGCTTCTATGAATCTTTTGAACTCCGCTTGCTGCACCGGATCGAGAACATCCTGTGTAGTACTCAGGAAAACCACGGCACGATAGTTCTTCAGATTGTCTTCCGTGAACTTCGCAGCGTCTTCGGTAGTATCCACTTCGACACCATTCTTTTTTCCGAGTTCGATCAGCGCGAGTTTTCCATCGCCAATGGATTCATGACGATACCCTTTGGTTTTGCTGAACACCAGGATCTTTTTTTTGCTGCCGGAACAAGATGCCAGCACAAGGGCAACAAGGATAATGAAAATTGATGATCTCATAGTAGAAAAAGATCCCGTTTCCACAGGATCGTTCAGGATTAAACGTTTTTAAATGCGGTTGACAAAAGCATCTTTATCACTTGATCTCCCTGATCTTGATGTTGCGATACCACACTTTGTCGCCATGATCTTGCAAAGCGATGTGACCGCGTGTAGCTTTTCCGAAGTCAGCCATCGTTTTGAACTTACTTCCTGCCACCATTTTGTCCCACTCCGGAGTATGCATCGTGAACTCAACGGCTTTGTTTCCGTTCAGCCAGAATTCATATTTTCCTTTGTTCGACACAATGCGGGCTGTATTCCACTGCCCTGCTGGCTTCACGGTTTCTTTGTTCGACTTGATGAGGTCGTAAAGGTCGCCAGCGCGATGTTTTTCGATCTTGGCATCGGGGTGGCAGCTGTTATCGAGCACCTGCATCTCCGGACCTGTCAACCAAACATATTTGTACTTCGGATCTTCCACCACATTGAAGATAACTCCACTGTTACCGCAAGAGTCTATTTTCCAGTCGATGGTGAACTCATAGTTTTCAAATTCATCGGCAGTGATGATGTCACCGCGATCCTCACGGGTTGTCACGGAATTGTCGAGGAACAGCGCGTCATCATCGATCTTCCACGCTTTTCCGATCGTATTCGAGTTGTAGTTTCTCCATCCGGTAGTTGTCTTGCCATCGAAGAGAAGCTTCCATCCGTCTTTTTTCTCTTTGCTGTTGAGGGTGTTTTGACCAAATGTGTAAAGCGTACACAATGAAAATAACGTCAATACGAGACTTGTCCTGGTTTTCATCAAGGTTCAGGTTAACGGTTATTTAATGTCTTTCGGTTTTTCGCCATCCAGTGACAGCACGTACATTGCCATCTTATCGGCATCGGCTTGCGAAAGATCGGGATGCGCAGTCATGGGTACTTCGCCCCACACACCACTCCCGCCCTTCATGATCTTGCTTGCCAACAAGGTTACGTTGGCCTGTGTGAACTCATACTTTTTGGCTACATCAGTGTGTGACGGACCGATGATCTTATTGGTGGGATGATGACAGGTTTTGCAGTCGGACTGATCGACCAATGCCTGACCTTGCTTGATCAGGTCTTCATAGGTAGGTTTCTCAGGCTCCGCAATATCGTTGTCGTTATAGGCGTCTTCTGTTTTCCCGTCTTTTGATTCTTCTTTCTTTCCACCACACGACATCAGCGTCCAGCTTGCGAACGCAGAAACCATGAGGATCATCGTTAACTTTTTCATACTGCTTTAAAGGTTTGATCGATTGTTAAATTCCCAATACTTTTTTGTTGAGTTTCTGATCTTTTCCAGCTCCTGCAAAATCATCAAATGCTTTTTCAGTTACACGGATGATGTGGTCTTTAATGAATTTGGATCCTTCTTGCGCCCCCTGCTCCGGATGCTTGATGCAACACTCCCACTCGAGCACAGCCCAGCCTTCGAACCCATACTGTGTCAATTTAGAGAAGATTGACTTGAAATCCACCTGTCCATCACCAAGCGAGCGAAATCTTCCCGGCCGGTTCACCCAATCCTGATAGCCTCCGTAAACTCCTGACTTCCCCGTAGGATTGAATTCCGCGTCCTTAACATGAAACATCTTGATGAACTGGTGATAGAAGTCGATGTATTGTAAATAATCCAGTTGCTGCAAAACAAAGTGGCTGGGGTCATACAAGATGTTGCATCGCGTGTGCTTACCTGTAGCTTCCCAGAAGCGCTCGAAAGTGATTCCATCGTGAAGGTCTTCACCCGGATGGATCTCGTAGCACACGTCAACGCCAGCTTTATCAAACGCATTCAGGATCGGAAGCCAGCGTTTTGCAAGTTCTTTGAATCCGTCTTCTACAAGTCCGGCAGGTCGTTGTGGCCAAGGATATACCGTGTGCCACATCAACGCACCGGAAAACGTGGCGTGCGCATTCAGTCCGAGATTCTTACTTGCCTTCGCTGCATATTTCAGCTGATCGACAGCCCATGCCGTTCTCGCTTTCGCATCTCCGCGAACCGATTTCGGTGCAAAGTTATCGAAGAGCTCGTTGTATGCGGGATGTACGGCCACAAGCTGTCCCTGCAAGTGCGTAGAAAGCTCCGTTACCTGCAGCCCTGCAGATTCGATGATGCCTTTCCAGTCATCGCAATAATCTTTACTCTCCGCAGCCTTCTCGAGATCGATCGCGCGAGGATCCCAGGTTGGAATTTGTATACCGACATACCCCAGGGATGCCGCCCATTTTGAAATAGTCTTGATGTTATCGAACGGGGCTTGATCACCCATGAACTGCGCGAGGAATATTGCGGGACCTTTGATGGTTTTCATGTTTATGGCTTGTCGTGTTTGATTTAGTTGTTTAACCTCTTGTCTATCGAGTTCGGGTGCTGCGCGTTGGGTTCTGGTAGCTGGGAGCGCGAACTGAAATTAAATTCAAGCTCCGGCTTGCTTTCAGTGCCAGCCCTATTTGTCCTAACTCCTAGTGCCAAGAGCTTTGATGGTTTTCATCTACGATTATGTTTTATGTTTTTCTTTCCCTCTTAACCCGTCATCCTGAGCTTTCCCGTAAGCGAAGCGCGCGGGATTGCGAAGGATCTGTAGCCGCACGCGCTTCGATCGAGAGTCTTCAAACTGCAGATCCTTCGCAAGCCGCTCTCTTCGGTCGCGTCAAGCTCAGGATGACGGTTTTAGAAGGGAGTTCTATGCTCTTGTTTTAAACTTTTACCTGCACCCACTTTTTCCCCGACTTCGAACTCTTAATCACCGTATCCACAAACGCCATTCCCCTCACACCATCTTCTGCATCGGGGAAGTCGTATTTCGCGGGATCGATCTTCTTGCCGGCTTTGTGATCGCGAACGCCTCGGGCGAAGGCCATGTATAAGTTGGCAAACGCTTCGAGATAGCCTTCGGGGTGGCCCGATGGAGTACGTGTGTTCTTCTTGGCTGCGTCTGACAAATAGCCCCAGCCCGCGCGAATAATCTCCTTCGGTTTATCGAGCCACTTGAGCACAAGCGTGTTGGGTTCTTCCTGCCTCCACTCAAGCCCGCCCTTTTCGCCATAGACACGAATGTTCAGGTTGTTCTCATCGCCCGCAGCAACCTGTGTCGCCAACAGCACCCCCGTTGCACCATTCTCGAATTTCACGAGCATGGAGCTGTCGTCATCGAGCATTCTTCCTTTCACAACGGTGTTGAGCAAAGCATTGATCTCGGTAATATTCGAGCCTGTGATGTATTCCGCAAGGTTGGCTGCGTGAGTTCCGATGTCACCAATTGCGCCACCTGCACCAGACTTCGATGGGTCTGTTCGCCAACTGGCTTGTTTGTTTCCGCTTCCTTCAACAAAAGTCGAGAGCCAGCCTTGCGGATACTCAACATACACTTTGCGCACTTTACCGATCTTCCCTGTGGCGACCATGTTGCGCGCCTCCTTCACCATCGGATAACCTGTGTATGTGTGCGTAAGCGCAAGCACAAGCCCGGTCTTGTCGACAATCTTCTTCAATGCTTTAGCTTCCGCGACATTGAATGCGATGGGCTTGTCGATGATCACATGAAAACCGTTCTCGAGTGCCATCTTCGCTGGACCGAAATGCACGTGGTTCGGAGTCACGATCGAAACGAAGTCCATGCGCTGATCTTCAGGGAGCTTCTTTTCTGTTTCGATCATCTCCGCATAGCTGCCATAGACCCTTGTGGGATCGAGGTATAATGCTTTACCTGTGGCTTTCGATTTTTTTGGATCACTGCTGAACGCTCCACAGACGAGCTCGATCTCGCCATCGATGGACGCAGCTTTACGATGAACGGCACCAATGAAAGCTTCAAGGCTTCCACCGATCATTCCCATGCGAAGTTTTCTGCTCATGGTTTTAAAATTAGGCGTTGGTTCAGTTAATAAAAGGTTCTCTTGAAAAATTACGAAATTTAATTAATGGAAACGATTGCAGAGCGGGTTAAACGGAGTCACTTTCATGGCTCAATTGTGATTCTTACTCGACTCGATCAAGAAGATCTTTGCTCAGCCTGCCCAAATGCTAAGTGCTCATCAATTGCCCGGGCCTTAAAGCCCAGGCAATTCATAAAGAAAAGCGATAATTAAATATACTTGCTGATGAGGTTCTCGAAATATTCCTGGCGACCGCTGATCTGTTTTGGCTCACCGGTTTTATGTGCAAGATCGCGCAACTCTTCAAGTCGCAATTTGCCCTGGTCGAATTGTTTCCCTTTTCCTGAATCGAACGAAGCATAACGCTCTTTGCGCATATTGCTGTATTCTCCGCCATCCAGCACAGCCTGAGCAATGAGCAGCGCACGGGCGAAAGTGTCCATTCCTCCGATGTGGGCGTAGAAAATATCTTCGAGGTCGGTTGAGTTTCTGCGCGTCTTAGCGTCAAAGTTCACACCTCCCGACTTGAATCCACCGGCTTCTAAGATCACCAGCAACGACTCAGTCAGTTCATAAAGATTATTTGGAAACTGATCCGTATCCCAGCCATTCTGATAATCACCGCGATTCGCATCGATGCTTCCCAGAGCACCTGCATCGGCAGCCACTTGCAGCTCATGCTGGAATGTGTGATGCGCCAGCGTGGCATGGTTGACTTCAATGTTGAGTTTGAAATCGTCAAGCAGATCGAATTGACGCAAGAAGCCAATTACTGTTGCCGAGTCGAAATCGTATTGATGCTTTGACGGCTCCATCGGCTTCGGTTCGATAAAAAATGTTCCTTTGAAACCTTGTGAACGCGCATAGTCTTTCGCCATGTGCAGAAAGCGCGCCATATGTTCCTGCTCACGTTTCATATTGGTGTTGAGCAAGGACATGTACCCTTCCCGGCCTCCCCAGAAGACATAGTTCGCGCCACCTAACGCGATCGTGGCATCAAGCGCATTCTTTACTTGCGCTCCAGCATAGCACACCACATCGAAGTCAGGATTGGTTGCCGCACCGTTCATATATCGCGGATGCGAAAACAAATTCGCTGTGCCCCAAAGCAACTTCACACCCGAAGCCTTCTGTTTCTTTTTCGCATAGTCAACTATTTTTTGAAGCCGTTCTTCAGATTCTTTCAGCGTTGGAGCTTCGTCAACTAGGTCATAATCGTGAAAGCAATAAAAAGGCGCACCGATCTTGGAGAAGAATTCGAATGCTGCGTCCATTTTATCATAGGCGCGCTGAACGGCATCGCTGCTTTTCATCCAGGGAAATACTTTCGTGCCGGGACCAAACGGATCGCCTCCGGTTCCACAGAACGTATGCCAGTATGCGATCGCAAATCGAAAGTGATCCTCCATGGTTTTCTTTCCCACTTTTTGTGAGGCGTTGTAATAGCGGAAAGCCAGTGGATTGTCTGATTCCTTTCCTTCAAATTTGATCTGACCGATCCCTTTGAAATACTCCTTGTCGCCCAATGTAAGCTTCATAAATATTGTTCAAGTTTTAATTTCCAATGTTGATAGGTTTGGTGATACTGCGCTTGTCGCGATGCATCCGGTTCTTCCAGTGAAATCATCTTCAGTCCTTTGAATGCTGACCTGATATCGAACAGCCCCGCGCCAACCCCACTTCCGATGGCAGCGCCTGTTGCACCATCCGTATTATAGAGTTCGAGCGGCACGCCCATGGTGTTGACAAACGCTTCGCGGAACAAAGGACTGAGAAACATATTCGCATGGCCCGCGCGGATCACGGTAGTGTTCAATCCCATCTCGCGAAAAATGTCGAACCCGTACCGAAGTGCGAATACAATTCCTTCCTGCGCAGCGCGAAACAAATGTGATTGCGTATGCTGATTGAAGTCGATGTTGTGAAAAGAAGAACCGATGGCTTTGTTCTCGAGAATGCGCTCGGCTCCGTTGCCGAACGGAAGTACGATCACACCTTCCGCACCGATTGGCGATTTTGCAGCGATGGCGTTGATAACCTCATAATCAAGCGGGGCGGCCGAGGCTGTATTCTTTCGAAGCCAGCTGTTGAGAATTCCTGTACCATTGATACAAAGTAGAACACCGTTCGATCTCGCTTCTGCGGAATTGTTGACATGAACGAACGTGTTCACGCGCGACTTACGATCGAATGCATTTTTATCTGTCACGGAGTAGATCACACCCGAAGTTCCGGCAGTCGCGGCCGTCTCACCCGGCCGTGTTACATTCAATGAAAACGCGTTGTTGGGTTGATCACCAGACGTGTATGAGACAACAGCCTTAGGATTCAATCCAAGTTCTTCGGCAACCTCTTTTCTTATCGTACCATGAACTGAAAAAACGGAAGTCATTCGCGGAATGAGATCGCTGTCGAATCCGAAGTAATTAAGAAGCGCTTGTGAAACCGAGGCCGATTGATAATCCCAGAAGATGCCTTCCGAAAGACTTGAATCCGTGGTAACGGTTTCGCCTGTCAGTTTCAACGTGATGTAATCGCCCGGAAGCATGATCGTCCTGATCTTCGAATAAACATGCGGTTCATTGATCTTCACCCACGCAAGCTTTGAGGCGGTGAAGTTTCCGGGAGAATTCAGAAAATGTTCGAGACAATACTGGCTGCCAAGGGATTGATTTGCTTTTTCTCCAATGCCAACTGCACGGCTATCGCACCAGATAATTGACGGACGCAAAGGCTTAAGATCTTTATCAACTACCACCAATCCGTGCATCTGATAAGATATCCCGATGGAAACGACCTGGTTACCATCTACCTTGGATTTTTGCAGCACATGTGTGACAGCGAGTTGCGCATGGTGCCACCACACGTCAGGATCCTGTTCTGCCCATCCGGGTTGAATGGCGAGCATCGGCAATTCTTCATGGGGAGATTGCGCGGTTGCCAGCGCACTTCCAGCGTCAGCATCTACAAGGGACGCCTTGATCGATGAGCTTCCAATATCAAGACCAAGAAGGTATCGGGGCATGTGTGGCTGTTTGGGAAATCAATATTATTTACAAATAGTCAAAATGACTATAATTTTCAGATTTTTTTATAACTTCCGCATGCTATGGGATCATCGGCCTTTTCTTCCCGGGTCATCGAAGCACTCTCAATCGATTGCCTGATCTTCGGTTTCCGCGACAGCGAACTCGACATCCTGCTCATCAAACACGGTGAAGGTATCAGCAAAGGAAAGTGGGCTTTGCCCGGTGGTTGGATCCGTTACAATGAAGATGTGGATGAAGCTGCAACGCGGCTCCTGAAATCCCTGACGGGTGTTTCCAATATTTACCTCGAACAGCTTCGATCCTTTGGCGATGTTAAGAGATATCCGAAGAAACGCGTAATCACCATCGCTTACTATGCCCTGGTGAATGCAGACAACTATGCATTGAATCCCGGTTTCACTGCCTCCGATGCAAAATGGGTCAACATTCACGAAGTGCCCAAGCTTCCCTACGATCACAATGAGATCCTCAAATTCGGATTCGAGCATCTTAAACATAAAGTGAAGCATGAACCGATCGGGTTCAATCTCCTCCCCAAGAAATTCACGCTCAACCAGATCCAGCAATTGTACGAGGCAATACTGGAGACGGAAGTGGACAAGCCTAATTTCAGAAGAAAGCTTTTGAACATGAACCTGCTGGTGGAGTGTGACGAAAAACAGAAAGCCGTGTCGCACCGGGCTGCCAGCCTCTACCAGTTCGACAAAAAGATCTACGATTCATTGACGCGTAATGGTTTTTCATTCGAGCTTTGACCCTGCTTGCATAGAAGAAAATTTAACATCATATTCAATACACGTTTACAACCAAAACCTGAACCTCATGGAAAAGAATTTCAATGCTTCAAGATTGTTCGTGGCCTCCTGTCTCGCGCTGCTCGTGACGTCACTCACGTTCGCGATCAGGGCCAAGATCGAGGCAGTATTTCAAAATGAATATGGCCTCTCCGCTCAGGATGTGGGTTGGGCTTTCGGTCCGGCCTTCTGGGGTTTCACCGTTGCGATGTACATCGGTGGACTCGTGATCGATGTAGTAAAGACGCGCAGCATCATTTGGTTAGCCTTCAGCATGCATCTTATCGGCATTATCCTGCTGCTCATGGCGAAAGACAGGACCATGCTGTTCGTTGCCAATGTATTTATCGGCCTCGGTAACGGAAGTGTTGAAGCTGCGTGTAACCCCCTCGTTGCGACCATCCATGCCGAAAACAAGACCAAGTGGCTCAACCGATTCCACGTTTGGTTCCCCGGTGGCATTGTGATCGGTGGAATTCTTGCATGGGTACTTATGGATAACCTGAACCTCAGCTGGCAATTGCTTACATCGTTGCTGTTCATCCCGCTCGCGCTCTATGGCTTCATGTTCTTTGGCCAGACAATTCCAGAGACCGAGCGCGTGAGCACCGGTGTCTCCTATAAAGACATGTTGAAGAATGTCGGTGCGCCATTTACCATTTTGGTTGTCGTAACCGGTATGATCCTCGCAGCCAGCATACCCGGACTGGCCATTCAGTTCAACACGATAACTTATATTGTTATGGCTATCGTAGTGATCGTTGTGTTCATTGAAGGCAAGGTCGTTAACAAAGGGACACTGCTCTTCCCATTCATGCTGATGTGTATGTTCATGACGGCTTCAACAGAACTCGGAACGAACCAATGGATTAATGCCCTGCTTACCAACAGTGGCATCAACCCGATGATCATCTTAGTAGTGGTAACAGGCATTATGGCGGTGGGAAGATATTTTGCCGGCCCGCTTATTCATCGGTTGAATCCTGCTGGCGTTTTACTTGGATCCGCAACGCTTGCCTTTATCGGGCTTTATCTGTTGAGTATTGCCGAGGGTGCTGGCTTCACCATGTTCGCGGCAATTGTTTTTGCTTTGGGGATCTGTTACTTCTGGCCCACCATGCTCGGGTTTGTAGCTGAGTATATTCCAGGCAGCGGAGCCCTCGGACTTTCTATCCTGGGTGGCGCTGGTATGGTAGCTACTTCGATGGTGCTTCCACTGATGGGTGCATCGATCGACACCGAAGGACCTCAGATGACCTTGCGTTATGTATCTATACTCCCGGGCATTTTGATCATTCTCTTTGCAGCTTTGAATGTTTATATGCGCAGCAGGAAGAAACCGCACCTGGCTGCTACTGCGTAGCGGAGCTTCGAGCCGCGAGTTGCGAGGTATTTTGAGCAAATAGGAATCCCGACTATCTGGTTAAAAGTCGGGATTTTTATTTTGCTCCGCACAGCTCGAAGTTCGCTGCTCGTGGCTTATTTCACCCGCGCTCACCCCTGGCCCTAAAGGGAACCTCCACACGCAAGCAATGACAGATTTTACCCGACCCAGCAAAAAATCCCGACCCCAATCGGAAGTCGGGATTTCGTTTTACTCTGCACAGCTCGTGGCTCGAAGCTTCGTGACTCGCGGCTACTTTCACCTCACCCTCGTTCCCTCTCCTGGAGGAGAGGGATGACTGGATCTAATTGATGCTCAAGATCGAAAGCCACGATGAGTCTATCAAATAAACTTACTCTATCGCACCTCACAACAAATTACAATCTCATTCTTCCCGGCTCGAGGCTACGAGTTGCGAGCTGTTTGGATAAATAGAACGTCCCGACTACTAAAGTGAAGCCGGGACTTTCACCTCGTCCTCATTCTTTCTCTCCTGGATGAGAGGGATGACTAAATGTAGTTGATGCATCAAGACCTAGGTCACGATAAACTTATCAATTAGTTCATTCTTCCTAGATGACAACGAGTTGCGATCTCACCCTAACACGGCTCGGGGCTCGAAGCTTCGTGACTCGCGGCTGCTTTCACCTCACCCTCGTTCCCTCTCCTGGAGGAGAGGGATGACTGAATTTAATTGATGTATCAAGGTTGAAAGCCTGATGAATCTATCAATTAGTCAAGCTACCGCAGATGGCAACGAGTTACAATCTCACGCTTAAATGGCTCGTGTCTATGGAGCTCCCTGACTCATAGCCTCCGACTCGCGGCTAATTCTTCTCCGGGGTCGTTCCCTCGGAAGCGGATACCTCTCCGAGCTCGCCCTTCTCCGCTTTCTTCTTCAGCTTGTCGTTGGCAAAGATGGCAACCTCCACCCTGCGGTTTTGTTGACGGCCGTAGTCCGTGTTATTATCACCAACAGGTTGGTCAGGGCCGTATCCTTTGGTAGTAACGCGCTTGGCAGCAACGCCAAGTGATTCGAGGTATTCTGCAACCGCTTCTGCGCGATCGTCTGAAAGCTTCATGTTATGCTCGCGAGTACCGGTAATATCAGTGTGACCCTCAATGAGAATGTTGGTGTCTTTGTATTTTTGAAGTGTCTTCGCAAGATCCTGCAAATTCGTTTTTGAAGTTTCGTTCACCACGTCAGAGTTGAGCGCGAACTGAATTCCTTCGCGGAAGGTGATCTTGATACCTTCACCTACACGCTCGATCTCTGCGCCTTCAAGATCTTTGCGCAGCTCTTCAGCTTGTTTGTCCATGTAGCGGCCGATACCGTAACCAGCTGCCCCACCGACAACTGCTCCGAGAATTGCTCCCATGGCAGTATTACCCGCTGCTTTGCCAATTGCCGCTCCGGCAGCAGCACCACCGGCAGCGCCAATATATGTTCCCTTCTGTGATTTGCTCATGTTTTTACAACCACTTAAGAACAAGGAGATTGCAAGCAACACACTCAAAAACTTTCCTGCTCGATTCGAAATGCTTTTCATAAGATTCTTTTTTATCTGAGAAGAGGAGCTTTAAAATAACGTGCCGAGTGCATTAGGCTGAAAGTCGAAGATCCCAATGAGCATAGCAACATTGGGACTGAAAGCCTGCTTGTGCCACCGACAGCTCGCAGAAATTAAAGCCGCTCGAGATTATAAAACTCTTCGTGTGCCTTCGTGCCCTAGGGTCTTTGTGGCTATGCCTTATCTTTATAGTCTTTGTGGCTATGCCTTTATCTTTATATTTGAGCATGAAGCAGCAATTGATCGCTTTACTTTTAGTTCTTTCAACACTTACGTCCATGGCACAAACGCGTTCAGATAAGACACGTAAATTTCTCGCACTTGGAGATTCATATACTATCGGTGAAGCAGTAGATGCCGAGCAGCGGTGGCCGGTGCAGCTGGTGAATGCGCTCAATGCAAAAGGAGAAAATTTCGCACGGCCAAAGACCATCGCTACAACCGGCTGGAGAACCGATGACCTGAAGCGGGCCATCATTGCAGATGATCTTTTAAAAGATTACGACCTCGTTTCGTTGCTTATCGGGGTGAATAATCAATACCAGGGAAAATCTGCGGAATCGTATGCGCCTGAGTTTGAAGAGTTGCTGAAGATGGCGATCGAATTTGCAGGAGGCGACAAATCGAAAGTTTTTGTTGTCTCCATTCCTGACTATGGATTCACTCCTTTTGGAAAAGAGAAAAAAGAACAGATCACCAAAGCGATCGATGAATTCAATGCGGTGAATGAGTCGATCACAAAGCGGTATGGTATTCAGTATTTCAACATCACACCGATTTCAAGAAAAGGATTCGAAGATCCGGAATTGGTTGCAGGCGATGGTTTACACCCGAGCGGCAAGATGTATAAAGAGTGGGTGGAGTTGATCATGAAAAAGCTGAAAGCATAGAGCATAAAGCTACTAGTGTCCGGGGAAAAGCTCACCAGACCTTCCAACATCATCACTTCTATTAAATCTTTTGTCGCTCCGGGGCCGCTTGGCCA